>NC_021505.1:3354600-3665945 GCF_000412675.1 Pseudomonas putida NBRC 14164
CAGCTGTGGGTAGTGGTAGACATCGTCTATGTAGGCCAGTACCTGCACCAGCAGCTGTATTTCACCGCCGGCTTCTTCGTCGTGCTTACCCTGATTGCCGTGCGCGGCTGGCTGGAATGGCGCCGTGACCCGGCGTTGGTGCAGCCATGAGCGCAGAACAGGCCATGAAGGTACTGGTGCTGTGCGGCCCCGAATCCAGCGGCAAGAGCTGGCTCAGTGGCGTGATTCAGGCGCATTTCGGCGGCGTGGTGGTAGCCGAGTACGTGCGGCACTTTATCGACCAGGAGTGCCGCGATACCTGCTACGCGGATATCCCCACCATCGCCCGGGGCCAACTGGCCTGGGAGGACCGGGCCCGCGAGCAGGCCCCACCGCTGCTCATCCTCGACACCCACCTGCTCAGCAACATGCTCTGGAGTCACGCCTTGTTCGATGACTGTCCGCCCTGGCTGGAACAGGCATTGCTTGCAAGACGTTACGACCTGCACCTGCTGCCCAGCCCGCAAGGTGTGGACTGGGTTGCCGACGGCCAGCGCAGCCAGCCCGATCTCAACGATCGCCAACGCTTTTTCGACGACAGCCTGGCCTGGCTGAAGCGGCATCATCAGGCACACCAGATACTTGAGGGCAATTGGCCGCAGCGCCAATTGCGGGCACTGCAGGCGGTTGCTATGCTGCTTAATATCGATGCGCCATCATGCCCTACCGAGTGTTAAGCCACTGAGACACACCAGTGGGGCAAAGCCCCCGAAAACGCGAGGGTTTCCCCCTCATCGGGGACAGTGTCAAGCCAGTGAAACACCCCTGCAAAAACCCTTCCAGTCAAAGCCACTGCTGGCTTGCCCGGCAATACCCACGGCTACCTGTATCAACCCTGAGACAGAATACGCCGCAGATTCTCAGCCATTTGCCTTAACCCGTTGATCTGAAAACGATTCTCAAAAGCGGCACACCTTCTGCTCTGTTGTTCGCATCGCTGAACAGGGCCAGCGCTCAAAGAAGGAGTCGCCGTCGTGAGGAAAAGTGACAAACGCCTCTATCACCTCGTACTGGTGGGTTGTGTATTGGGGTCACTGAGCCTGGCGGCCCAGGCGGACAACGGGATCATCATCATCAAGCGTGACGTGCAGGTGCGCAACGCGACGATCCCCCCCCTGATCCCTGACCCGAGCCCGACCACGGTCAACGCCAACCCTTCTGCCTACGTGCTCAAACAAACCAACGAGCTGAGCGATGGCGACTTCGCCAGCATCAGCAGCGGCGCTGGCATCAGCAACATGATCACCCAGCAGACCAACAACCTGGGCGGTAACCTCGGCAATCATAACCAGCTGCCCAACCTGGCGGGTGGCCGGGGCACCGGTTCGGGCAACGGCATCTCGAATATGGTCAACTCAAGTGTTCAGCGCGGGCTCGCTCCGTTGCAGATCCTGACGGGCGGGGGCAAGTGAGATGAAGCACATGCTGCTGATTCTGGCCACCCTTTGCAGTGCGCCAGCCCTCGCCGATTCACTCGTTCCCGTCATCAATAACGCCAACATCGACAGCTCCGGCAGCCGATACCAGGGCAACCTCTCTGTCAACCAGGCGGCTGGCGACAAACAGCAACAGGTCAATGCGCGCGCCATCGCCGTGGGGCCTGAAGCGAACGCCAGCACGCAGATCCGGCAACGGCTGAACACGCCTGCCGACCCCGCGATGGATGCCCGCTCGACCATTCAGGGCAACGCCTTCAGCAACGGCAGTGGCGCACTGGGCGTCAACCAGAGCGCCGGGGCCAACACCCAGCAAGCCAACGCCCTGAGCATCACCCTCAGTGCTCAACCGCAAAGTATCGACGACAGCGTCCTCATGCAACAGAACGTGGCGCTGATCAACAACTCCGGAGCAACTGACATTCCAGCCGGCTATCGCCAGGTCACCACCAGTGACCAGGCATTCACCGGTAGCCGTGGGGTGATTCAGTTGAACCAGAGTGCCGGGGTGGGAAACCGCATGGCCAACACCTTGAGCATCCGGGTCGCGGATTGACCCAATCAGTTAAGAACAACACTTAACCTAATAAAGTACGGAGAATCACCATGAAACCCTCGATGGCAATCAAGCCTCTGGTGTTCGCAATTGCTGCGGTCATGGCTGTTGCTGTACAAGCTGGGCAAAACGATCGGCGTAATGACCACCATAACGGCCACCATAACAATGGTCAGCATACGCCTCCACCCACCAAAATCCCTGTGTATGCAACGGCCAATGCTATAGACACCCAAAGCAGCACCCGTAACACCATCACCAACCAAGGCACCATCAACGAAGCCGAGATGAGCGACTCGGGCCAAGGTTCCAGCGGTAACGTTGGTGTCAACGTGGCGGCCGGTAACGGCAACCAGCAGGACAACGCCGCTGCCATTGCCAATGCTGGCGCCGATTCGAGCCTGGATAACAGCTTCGTGTTCGGTATGGCCGACGCGACTGCAGACGTTCAGCAAACCAGCAGGAACAACCGGGTCGACAACTGGTCGACCCAGTCGTCGGCTGTGATGAGCGGCTCGGCCAGTGGGGCTGAAGGCAATATCGGCATCAACGTGGCCGGTGGCGACCTCAACCAACAGAAAAACACCATGGCAATCGCCAACTCCAATGCACCATTGGGTAATGCCACTGCCACCGCGTCCGCCGATCAGAATGGCCCAGGCCTGACGGTGAACAACTCCGCCGACCGTACCTATCGGGTGGATACGATTACCATCACCACCTCGGCAAGCGGTTCGAGCTCGCGTGATGGCACGTTCAACTCGACCGATGACCGCAACTCGTCGTCGAGCTTCAGCGTGGCCGGCGCGCAAAGCGCCAGCTCCAGCGGCTCCAGTGGCTGGAACTCCAGCGGTTCGAAAACCAGCAACGCCAGCGGGTCCAACAGTTCGAGCGCAAGCGGCTCGAACAGCTGGGGTGCCAGCGGCTCGGCCAGCGGCAGCAACAGCTCGTCGAGCAGTGCCAACCTGAACGCATCGCTGGATGCAGCCGCCAACGCTACGCGTACGCTCACCACCGATGATGGCCGTCGCGAGCGCACCCGCTCCAGCACCTTCGACGGTTCGCTGAGTGCATCGCTGGATGTATCGGTCGACAAGTCGCACGAAAGTGCATACGACTCGTCGTTCGAAAAAGCATTCGACTCCAACTACGACAAGTCGCGTGATTCGTCGTACGACAAGTCCAAAGAGTCTTCGTACACCAAGTCTCACGACTCTTCGTACGAGAATGCTTCGGCGTCTGATTTCTCGAAGTCTGGCGAGAAATCAAAACAATCCTCGAACGACGTTTCGAAGAGCTACAGCGAAAGCAGCGCTTACGACTTGAGCAATACCGTGTCCTTCCAAGTGCTGACCCCGACCGGCTGGGCCAACCCTGTTACCAATACTGCAACCCTTAGCGGTTCGGTAAACGGTGGCAGCGGCAACCTGGGCGTAAACGTGGCAGCCGGTGTGGGCAACCAGCAGAGCAACTCGCTGGCCATCTCCAACACCTCGTTCTAAACGCTGCGCTTGAGGCCCCCTTCGGGGGGCCTTTCTTCAACACACCGTAAGGCGTCCGATCATGCGTATTTTCGCCTTGGCGTTTTTGCTGTGCCTGGCCAGCGTGAGCGAAGCTGCACAAATGCCGCTGTCCGTCCTGCCGGGCGGCGCCGTGGTGTTCAAACCCATCCAGAGCGTGCGCGAACGCAAGTTTGCCGACCTGGTGCAACAGAAAACCGACTTCAGCTGCGGCGCCGCCGCACTGGCCACCATCCTGCGCCAGGCCTACTGGCTGGATGTGGACGAACATCAAATCATCGAAGGCATGCTGGCCCACGCCGACCAGGACCTGGTGCGCACGCAGGGCTTCTCGATGCTCGACATGAAACGCTACGTCGAAAGCTTAGGAATGCGTGCCCGCGGGTATCGCGTAGCGCCCGACACCCTGCACAACGTGCGCATCCCGGTCGTGGTGCTGATGGATGTACGCGGCTACAAGCACTTTGTGGTCATGCAGAAGGTCGATAAAGGCTGGGTGTACGTCGGTGACCCGGTACTGGGCCATAGACGCTACAAAGTCGAAGACTTCCTCAAAGGCTGGAACGGCATCATCTTCGCCGTGATCGGCCAGGGTTACGACAAGAACAACATCCTGCTCGACCCGCCCCTGCCGCTGACCGCCAAGGGCCGGGTGGACACCTTCACCCCCGTGAAGGACAACGAGCTGCTGGACTTCGGCTTCATCAAAAGCGACTTCTTCTAACGACTGTTCTAATGACAAGGAGCATGATGCTCCAGGGAGCATTTCATGAAGACTTCTTTGTGGCTGGCCATGGCCTGCCTGGCTGCCAGCCTGCCAAGCCACGCCGAGGCGTTGAAACCCATTGAACTGAAGGACCAGGAGCTGGCGAACCTGCGTGGCCGCTACGTGATGCCGGGACGCATCGTCAGCTTCGGCATCGTCATGAGCAGCACCTGGCAAAACGCCAAGGGCGACGTGATTGGGGCAACGTCCACGCTGCAGGTTCAGCAGTCGACCATCAAGCCTCAGTTCTATGTATCGATGATTGATGAAAAAGGCACGGGTACGGCGCCGGGCAGTGCGCCTTCTGCCGGGACTGGCGTGGTCACGGGCGGCAATGGCCTTGCCACTACCGAGGGTGTGACCCAGGTGGTACGTGCGGCCGGTGACAACAACGCGGCCTATAACAACGTCGATATCAACGTCACCAAGGCCAATCAGGCCCCCGCCGTGCAACAGCAAGGCCAGGTGCTGGCCGCCGGCCAGACCCTGGTCGGGGAAAACGGCGCAGGCGCGCTCAGTGTGTCTTCCAGCGGTGTAGGTGTGCAGCTCAACATCAATGCCAGCAACAACCAGGGCAGCAGCGTGCAACGCCTGGCCCAGGGGGGGCTGATGCAGAACTCGACATTGCTCGGCAACGGCAACCGGGTCAGCAACATGACATCCTTGAATGTCGTCATGCGTGAGAACGTGCCGACAGCGGCTTCGCTCAACGGCAGCCTTGACCAGCTCAAAGGTCTTCGCACCTTCGGATACTGATCTACGCTCAGTCTCATCAAAAGTAGTTGGAAGGGACGGCAACTCCATGTACCGATCTTTTACGCTCAGAGCTTTTGTGTGTTTGACTACCTTGGCACCCACAGCACTCTACGCAGCCGCCGACCCACAGGTCGAAGCGCTGAAACAGGAACTGATCGAACTCAAACGCCGTTACGAGGCCCAGCAACAGGCTCTGATGGTACTTGAACAGCGCGTGCGCCAGGTCGAGGAGGCCCCCGCAGCAGCGCCGCCCAAACGCCTGGTCAAGTCCCCCGCCGAGGGGGTCAAAGGTGCGCAGACCGTCGCCTCAGGCGCGCCAGGCACCACAGGCAGCTCTTACGGCCAGGCGCTGACCGCCGATTCCGAGCCGGCGCAAAGCGTTTCCAACCTGTACGACGAAGCCAGCGGATTCTTTGGCGGCGGCAAGTTCAGCTTCGAAACCGGTGTCACCTACACCCATTACGATACCCGTGCGCTGACGCTCAATGGCTTCCTGGCACTGGATTCGATCTTCCTCGGCAGTATCAACCTTGACCGGATCAAGGCCGACAACTGGACCCTGGACATGACCGCGCGCTACAACCTGGCGCAGCGCTGGCAGTTCGACATCAACGTGCCCGTGGTGTACCGCGAATCAACGTATTCCTCCGGCGGTGCGGGAGGCGCCGGGGCGACCACCTCCGATGCGACCGTCACCCGCGACCCGGAAATCGGCGACATCAACGTGGGCGTGGCCTACAAGTTTCTCGACGAGGACGAGACCTGGCCTGACGCGGTTGCCACCCTGCGGGTCAAGGCGCCGACCGGCAAGGACCCATACGGCATCAAGCTGCGCGAGGTTGACGGCAACAGCAACCTGGCAGTCCCGGACAGCCTGCCGACCGGCAACGGGGTGTGGTCGATCACACCGGGCATCTCGCTGGTCAAGACCTTCGACCCGGCCGTGCTGTTCGGCAGCCTGTCGTACACCTACAACATGCAGGACTCGTTCAGCGATATCAGCCCACAGGTCAACAGCAAGGTGCCGGGTGACGTGAAGCTTGGCGACTCCTGGCAGATTGGCGGCGGTATTGCCTTTGCCCTGAACGAAAAGATGAGCATGTCGTTCTCGGTGTCTGACCAGTTCGCCCGCAAGAGCAAGATCAAACCCGATGGCGGCGACTGGCAATCGATCTCCAACAGCGATTACAACGCGGCCAACTTCAACGTGGGCTTGACCTTCGCCGCCACCAACAACCTGACCATCGTGCCCAACCTGTCCATTGGTCTGACCGATGATGCGCCAGACTTTTCCTTCAGCCTGAAATTCCCCTACTACTTCTGAAACTTGCCCTCGGCCGGGCCCGCTAGCGCGGGCCCGGCTTTTGGTTACCATCCTTGTAGCAAACCGCTTTCCCTTCCCCGGCCTGTTATCATCCAGCACAGATGCATGACGATTTAATGGCAAAAGGGAAGTTTTTGTGAAGAACCTGTCAGACCACCCACGTACCCGGCTTGCCGCGTTGGCAACCCTGGTACTGGTGATCCCACTGGGTACGCGCGCCATGCTGGGCTGGTCCAACCCGCTCGGTTACCTGTCCGACCTCGCTCTTGGCAGCCTGCTGATAGTGCTGCTGCACCGTCGGCCATGGTGGCTGGCCCTGCCCGTGCTGCTGGCCTGGGCAGCCCTGTGGGTGGCTTCAGCCGAGTTGGTAAGCGCCGTGGGCCGGTTACCCACCAGCGCCGACCTGACCTACCTGGTCGACCCGCAGTTCATGGAGAATTCAACCGGCGGCGGCCTGGCCCATGCCTGGCTGCCCTTGACCCTGGGGGCCGGCCTGCTGGCCTGGCTGGCCACCGCCTGGCGCAGCCGCAGCCAGCGCAGCACCCCGCTGCCACGCACGGCCTGGGCCATTCCGGTAGTGCTGTTTGGTGCCCATTGGGGTAGCCAGCAGCTGGCACCTACCGACGCCGACCAGTGGCGCCAATACAACCTCACCCACCAACTGATGTCGGCCGGGGTCGGCAGCCTGGAGCGCACGGTCGAAGGCTGGATGGGCCATACGCAAACGTTCACACCGCTGGCCAGCAGTGGCCTGACCCAGTCCGACCTGCACGGACAGCGGCTGCTGGCCGGGCCGGGCAGCGCTCGCAACCTGCTGGTCATTACCGTGGAGGGCATCCCCGGTGCCTACCTGCGGCCCAACCGCCAGGCCCTGCACAGCCGCTTTGACGAAGATCTGATGCCCAAGGTCAGTCAATGGGCCGAGCGGGGCATGAATACCCCGGATTATGTGCTGCATACCCACCAGACCATCCGCGGCCTGTACGCGATGCTGTGTGGTGATTACGACAAGCTGGCCAATGGCACGCCAAAGGGCGTAGAGCTGCTGACGCAGAACGAACGCAACCAGGCCTGCCTGCCAGCGCAACTGCGCCAGGCCGGCTTCACCACCCACTACCTGCAAGGTGCCGGCCTGCGCTTCATGGCCAAGGACCGCATCATGCCGCATATCGGCTTCGACTCGGTACATGGCCTGGAGTGGTTCCGCAACAAGAACTACCTGGACTTCCCCTGGGGCAAGGATGACCGCGCCTTCTTCGAAGGTGCCCTGGACTACGTCGGCCAGCTACAGAAACAAGACAAGCCGTGGATGCTGACCCTGCTCACCGTGGGTACCCACCAGCCATACTCCGCGCCAGCCGAATACCTGGAGCGCTATGACACGCCAAAACAGGCAGCGGTCGCCTACCTGGATGACGCGCTCGGGGCCTTCCTCGACAACCTCGAACGCCAGGGCGTACTCAAGGACACTCTGGTGGTGGTGACCTCCGACGAGTCCCATGGTATCGACGGCGTGCGCCTGGCCTCGTCCTGGGGCTTCAACCTCACCCTCGCGCCGGAGCAGGCGCAGCTGCCGCGTATCAAACGCGGCACCTATGGCCATATCGACCTGGCCACCTCGGTGCTCGACTACTTTGCGCTGCCCATTCCCATGGCGCTTGGCGGCCGCTCGCTGTACCGCGACTACGACACCGGCCGCGAGATGATTTCCTACACCAACGGCATGCTGCGTTACCACAATGGCCAAGGCGTGTTCACAGAGTGTGACTTCCAGCAACGCTGCCGACGGTACGCCAGCGAAGGCTTCATTGCCGATCAGGCCCGCTACCTGGGCCCGGGCGACAGCCTGCTCGGCCAGCAGATCGGCGCCCTGGCCGGGGTGCTCGACCAGTCACTGCTGCAAACCCCGCTCAACCTGCGCTACCAGTTCGGCGGCCCTTCGCCGATCAAGTTGCGCAAGCGCATTCACGATGACTGGGCCGACAACCTGATCGGCGCCCAGTACCTGGAAATGCCGGAAGGCTCGCATACCCGCGTGCGGGTCAAGGTTCGCTCGCTGGACCCCAAGCGTGTGGCCTACATCCAGCTCAAGGCCAAGCAACTGGAGCAGGACGTACCGTTGGGCTTGCCTGCTGAAGTGAAGGTCACCGCCGACGAGCCGCTGGAAATGGAGTTCAGCTTTGACAACCCGATCGAGCGCAAAGCGTTTTCCTTCCACTTGCTGGGCTACGGCGGCGGCAAGGTGGAGGTCAGTGACTTCAGCGTGATCACCGCGCTGCCCGGCGAGGAAGACGCAGCGGATGAACTGACCGAGGGGCATATCGCCCATTCGGGCTGAGCGCCTTACCGCTCATCAGCCGGCCACCGGTGCCTGTCGATTCGACCTTGGCGTGCTCGACTAGTGTGTGAATCCCCCAGTGTGGAGACAGCACCATGAGCACAAGCGAAAGCAGGCACCCGGTGGTTTCACGTAGCCAGTGGCTGGCGGCCCGCCAGCAACTGTGGCTGCACGAAAAAGCCTTTACCCACCACCGCGACGCGCTGGCAGCAGCCCGCCGCGCCCTGCCCTGGGTCAAGGTCGAGCACGACTATCAGTTTCAGGGGCCGGAGGGCGGGCTGAGCCTGGCCGACCTGTTTGCGGGGCGCAGCCAGTTGTTGCTTTACCACTTCATGTTCGTCGAGGGCTGGAGCGAAGGCTGCCCCGGCTGCTCGTTCCTGGCCGACCATTTTGACGGTGCCAACCTGCACCTGGCTCACCACGACGTGTCGCTGGTGGCGGTATCGCGGGCACCTTACGCCGAGTTCCAGGCGTTCCGCCGGCGCATGGGCTGGCAGTTCCCCTGGTACTCGTCACACGGCAGCGGGTTCAACGAAGACTTTGGCGTCAGTGTCGGCAGCGCGGGTGAGCGGCAGTACAACTATGAGCCGTATGAGGGCAGTGAAAGCGAATTGCCCGGTTTGAGTGCGTTCTACCGCGAAGCGGATGGCAGCGTGTACCACACCTACTCGACCTATGCCCGCGGGCTGGACATTCTGGTCAATACCTACAACTTCCTCGACATTGCGCCACTGGGGCGCAACGAAAGCGGAACCATGGACTGGGTGCGGCACCATGACCGCTATGAAGGGCAGCCAGACAAGCCACACTGCTGCCACAACTGAAGCAAGGAGCACGCACTCCTGTGGGAGCGGGCATGCCCGCGAACACCGGCGAAGCCGGTGCCAGGCAACGTGTCGCCTGATTCGCGGGCGCGCCCGCTCCCACAGGGGCCGCGATATGTCAGCCACGCACACCCAGCATGCCGCGCTCGACAATGAAATCAATCACCGCCTGCAACCCCTCACCCTTCTTCAGGTTGCTGAAGGTCCACGGCCGCTGCGGGCGCATGCGCTGGGTGTCGCGCTCCATCACTTCCAACGAAGCCCCTACATAAGGCGCCAGGTCGGTCTTGTTGATGACCAGGAAGTCCGACTTGGTAATGCCTGGGCCGCCCTTGCGCGGGATCTTCTCGCCTTCGGCCACGTCGATCACGTAGATGGTCAGGTCGGCAAGCTCCGGGCTGAACGTGGCGCTGAGGTTGTCACCGCCGCTTTCGACGAAGATCACCTCCAGGTTGCCGAACTTACGCGCCAGCGCCTCGACGGCCGCCAGGTTCATCGAGGCGTCTTCGCGGATCGCCGTATGCGGGCAGCCGCCGGTTTCCACGCCCACTATGCGCTCGGGCTCCAGGGCGCCGGCCTCGGTGAGGATGCGCTGGTCTTCCTTGGTGTAGATATCGTTGGTAACCACGGCGATCTGGTAGTGGTCGCGCATGGCCTTGCACAGCGCTTCCAGCAGTGCAGTCTTGCCAGAGCCGACCGGGCCGCCGACACCGACGCGCAGGGGTTGTTGATAGCTTTGCATGAAGGCAGTCCTCAGGAACGGAACAAACGGGTGTATTGGGTTTCGTGACGTGATGACGCAATGGCCAGCAATGGCAGGCCGCCACCGATCTGGTCGTCGCCCAGGGCCAATGCCTGGTCGAGGGCCGCGGGCAAGCCGATGCTCAGGTCGCGCAGCAAGGTCTGGGCAGCCTGCTGGCCGAAAGGCACCAGCTTGACCCCGGCCATGACCGCGCCCTCCAACCAGGCAAAGGCATAGCCAAGGGCCAGCTGACGCAGCGGAATTGCCCAGTGCACTGCCAACCAGGCCATACCGCCCAGCTGAGTCAGTTCAAGGCTGGCGCGCCAGGCCGGGGCCTGGCCCAGTTGCCAGCCATCAAGTAGCCGCGCAAACGCCGCGCCACGTTGTTGCTCTTCAAGGCGCAGCTCGGTGGTCTCGCGGTTGGCCAGCAGGTAGCGGCTCCAGTGGGCGAACGTCTCGGCATTTTCGGCCTGGCAAGCGTGGTACAGGCGCGCCAGCAGCGGCCAGTCGAGGCAGGCCAGGGTGTCGTCGACCTGCTCGCGCTGCCAGGCAGCGAAACCGTCCACGCCTTTTACCCAACCCGCCTCCACCGCCCACTCCAGGCCCTGCGAGTAGGTGAACCCCCCCACCGGCAGGCCGGGGCTGGCCAGCTGCAGCAGTCGCAGCAACGCCATGTCGCTGTTCATCAACCGGCCAGCACCAGCGCGGCGCTGGCCAGCAAGCCGCCGCCAAAGGCCTTCTGCAGGCCACTGTGACGGCGCAACAGGCAACCGACCGCAAAGCCCGCCGCCAGCAGCAGGCCGCTGACCGCGACAAAGCCGGCGCTGAATTGCCAGAACGCACTTGGCGTGGCTTCTACGCCATGGGCCCAGCCATGGAACAGGGCGAACACCGGCATGGCCATGGCCAGCAGCAACTGACGGCTCGGCAGCAATACCGCCCCGCCAGCCACCAGCAGCGACAGGGCGATCAAGGTTTCCATGCCCAGCACGTCGCCAAACAGGTGGCCACACACTGCCCCGCCAAACATCGCTGCCAGGGTTGCCAGGGGCAGTGTCAGGCTGCGCCCGGTCAATGCCGCGAGTACCCCGGTGCCCAGCAGCATCAGCAGGTGGTCAAGGCCGGTCAGCGGGTGCAGCAGGCCGTCCTGCAGCGGGTTGCTGTCATGGCCAGGGTGGGCGAAGGCTGGCAGGGCCAGCATCAGCAGAAACACGGCGAACGTCTTTTTCATAGGTTGCTCCGAGGCAGTTCAGGAATGGGCAGGCAGGCGCACGAACGGGTGATCGTGGCCGTGGGCATGGCTGTGGCCGTGCGGTGCGCTCTGGTACGCCCCCGCTTCAGGCTCGAATGGTGCCTGTTCCGCTTCTACCGTCAGGCCCAGGCCACGCAGCATGTCGTCCAGCACATGGTCATGCTGGAAGCGCAACAGGCCAGGCTCGATCTGCAGCGGCACGTGGCGGTTACCCAGGTGATAGGCCGCGCGGGCCAGCAGGTGCGGATCGGCGCAGCGCACCGTCGACACAGCCTCGGGCGCCGCCAGTACGCGAATCAGCTGGCTGCCTTCGGCATCGGCAAGCAGTTCACCGCCACGCAACAGGTGGCCGCGCTCGAGCATAAGCCCGGCTTCGCGCCCATCGTCCAGGGTTACCCGCAGGCGGCTCTTGATGCGGCTGTCCACGTCCAGGGTGACGGTGCCGCTTACAGCAAGCGTGCCGGTTTCGGTGATACGGCGGTTCAAGACAATCATGGGTGCTCCTTCAAAACAGGAAGTAACGCTGGGCCAGCGGCAGTTCGCTGGCAGGCTCGCATACCAGCAATTCGCCATCGGCGCGCACCTGGTAGGTCTGCGCATCAACCTCGATCAGCGGTTGCAGGGTGTTGTGGACCATGTCCGGCTTGCGCACCCGGCGGCAGCCGTTGACTACGCCAATCAAGCTGCGCAGGTTCAGCTCTTCGGCCAGGCCACGGTCCATTGCCGCCTGGGGCAGGAAGGTCATGCGCGTGGCATGTCGCGCGGCACCGAGGGCGCCGAACATCGGCCGGTAGTGCACCGGCTGCGGCGTGGGGATGGAGCCGTTGATGTCGCCCATGGGTGCGGTGACGATCATGCCGCCTTTGATCACAAGGGCCGGCTTGACCGCGAAGAACGCCGGCGACCACAGCACCAGGTCGGCCAGCTTGCCTGCCTCTAACGAGCCCACTTCGTGGCCGATGCCGTGGGTCAGCGCCGGGTTGATGGTGTACTTGGCGATGTAGCGCTTGACCCGGAAGTTATCGCTGTAGGCCGTGTCTGGCGCCAAAGGCCCACGGCGCAGCTTCATCTGGTGGGCAACCTGCCAGGTGCGCAGCACCACTTCGCCAACCCGGCCCATCGCCTGGGAATCAGACGAGGTCATGGCAAAGGCGCCCATGTCGTGAAGTATGTCCTCGGCAGCAATGGTTTCGCGGCGGATGCGCGATTCGGCAAAGGCCACGTCCTCGGCGATGCTCGGGTCCAGGTGGTGGCAGACCATGAGCATGTCCAGGTGCTCGTCCACGGTGTTTACCGTGTACGGCAGGGTCGGGTTGGTCGAGGATGGCAGCACGTTGGCCTGCCCCGCAGCGCGGATGATGTCCGGCGCGTGACCACCACCGGCACCTTCGGTGTGGAAGGTATGGATGGTGCGGTCGCCGATGGCCGCCAGGGTGTCTTCGATACAACCGGACTCGTT
Source organism: Pseudomonas putida NBRC 14164 (assembly GCF_000412675.1). NCBI lineage: Bacteria > Pseudomonadati > Pseudomonadota > Gammaproteobacteria > Pseudomonadales > Pseudomonadaceae > Pseudomonas > Pseudomonas putida. The sequence goes on from NC_021505.1 coordinate 3,367,613, forward strand.
GAGGGTGTCGGTATGGATCGCTACCTGAATGTCCATTTCCTCGGCCACGCCCAGGCAGCAGTCGATAGCCGCCGGGGTCGAGCCCCAGTCCTCATGCAGCTTCAGGCCCACCGCACCGGCCGCTATCTGCTCACGCAGCGCGTCTGGCCGCGAGGCATTGCCCTTGCCCAGCAGACCGATGTTGATCGGCAGGCTGTCGGCGGCCTGCAGCATGCGCGCCAGGTACCAGGGGCCGGGCGTGCAGGTGGTGGCATTGGTGCCGGTGGCAGGCCCGGTGCCGCCGCCGATAAAGGTAGTGACTCCGCTGTTCAGGGCCTCATCCACCTGCTGCGGGCAGATGAAGTGGATATGCGAGTCGACACCGCCGGCGGTGACGATCTTGCCCTCGGCCGCGATCACTTCGGTGCCGGGGCCCACCGGTACGTTGACGCCAGGCTGCACATCCGGATTGCCGGCCTTGCCGATGACTGCGATTCGCCCGTGCTTGATGCCGATATCGGCCTTGACGATACCCCAGTGGTCGATGATCAAGGCGTTGGTCAGCACCAGGTCCATGGCCTGGGCGGCCAGCATCTGGCCCTGCCCCATGCCGTCGCGGATGACCTTGCCACCGCCAAACTTCACCTCTTCGCCGTAGATGGTGTAGTCCTTCTCCACCTCTACCCACAACGCTGTGTCGGCCAGCCGCACACGGTCGCCCACGGTGGGACCGAACATGTCGGCATAGGCCTGGCGGGAAATGCGGCTCATACCCTGCCCTCCAGCGGGCCCATCACCTTGCCCTGGAAGCCATAGACTTCACGCTTGCCGGCGTAGGCAACCAGGTGCACGGTGCGTGCCTGGCCCGGCTCGAAACGCACGGCGGTGCCGGCCGGGATATCCAGGCGAAAACCCAGAGTTGGCGCACGGTCGAACACCAGCGCGTCGTTGACTTCGTAGAAGTGGTAGTGCGAGCCAACCTGCACCGGCCTGTCGCCGTGGTTGGCCACACTGACACTGACCGTTTCGCGGCCACTGTTCAGCTCGATATCGCCAGCGGCGACCTGGATTTCACCTGGGATCATGCGGGGCTCCTGGGCTGTTTCAGACGATGGGGTCATGCACGGTTACAAGCTTGGTGCCATCCGGGAAGGTCGCTTCGACCTGCACGTCGTGGAGCATCTCGGCGATGCCGGGCATCACCTGCTCGCGGGTCAGCACTTCGCGCCCCTGGCTCATCAGTTCGGCAACGGTGCGGCCATCGCGGGCGCCTTCCAGTACGGCAGCACTGATCAGCGCCACGGCCTCCGGGTAATTGAGCTTAAGGCCACGGGCCAGGCGCCGTTCGGCCAGCAATGCGGCAGTGAACAGCAGCAGTTTGTCTTTCTCTCTCGGGGTCAGCTCCATGGCGCTCTCTCAGGTAGCCCAGATACGCGGTGGGCAGGCTGGCAGGCCGAGGACGGCCGGGCGCAGCACGTGCCACAGGCGTTGCAGGGTGCGTTGCAGGTGTTGGTTGTCATGGTCAAGCACACGGATAACCAGCAACGAGCCCAGCAGGGTCGCGCCGGCCGGGTTGGCCAGTTCGTCGAGCAGTGGACGTACCTGCTCCAGCACCGCCTGGTCGGCCGGTGCCGCACAGAACGTCGCAAGCAGCGGGTGGCCGCCAAGCTTGTCCAGGCGCCCGCCTTCGATACGCAGGCGTTCATGCAGGCCGACTTCGTCGGGTAATTCGATATGCAAACGACTGTCCAGAGCGCCCTGCTCGAAACGCTCGTTCATCACAGGGCGCCCCAGGCACAGGGTTTCCCAGGCCAGCAAGCGCGCCCCGGGTTCGAGGGTGAAACGGCTGTGCAGGCTGGCGCGGGCGCCGGAAAAAAAGATGCTGTCTTGCGGCAGCCATTCCAGGGTGCTGCCGGCGGCCAGCTTAAAACGTTGGGTCAGCCGCGCGGTGGGGCCGATGCTGCGGTAGAACTTGCTGGCACCCGGCATGGTCAGCAGCGCATGGCTGCCGGGTTCCAGATGGATATCCAGGTCAAGGCAGTCGCCGGCGACGATGCCACCCGGCGGGTGCAGTACATAGACATGGCACGGTGCACCTTCCGGGTAGAAAGGCCGCTGCACCAAAAGAGGTCCGAAATGCCTACGCGCACCAAGGCGGGTCACATCGTCGCGCCTGACAAAGCGCAACTGCAGGTGGGCGCTCCAGCCTGCATCGTCTTGTTGTTGTTCGATCTGCTCCGCGAGCGACATCCTGCGGCCCCTGAAATCCGTGGCCTGCTGGCCGTTTAGAGGGTCCGGCGCGGGCAGCAGCTAGCACGCGCGGCCTGACCACTCGATCAAATTCGCAGGCTGGATATAGCAGGTTGCGGGCCAACTCCGCAGGTGAAGGCAAATGAAACTTTCGCTACGGCCGCTCTGGCATCGGGCATACGGGGGGATGGCGCACAAAGCGGGGGCGGAGGTTGGCCCTGTTTCGGTGCCGGCATAAGTGCAAAAAGGGCCGCAACGCGGCCCCAAAACATCAAACCTCAGTAATCGAAACGGTCGACCGCACGCCTACGTTCGTTGTCGTCACGCCGGTCATAGATGGCTGTGGTCTGAATGTTGACATGGTGCGCCAGCTTCTGGGCAATCGACAGGTCATGCTCTTCGATCACCCGGGTGATGAACGCCCGGCGGAAGTCGTGCGGCATGATTTTCACCCCCACTTGCGCACCGCGCTGGCGGGCAATGTAGTAAATCGCATGCTTGGTGATACGCGCCCGGGTAATGTGGCTACCGCGGCGGATACGGTTGAACAGGAACAAGTCGTCTTCTGCCCCGGCTGGCAGGTCCTGGCGGCGCAAATCCAGCCACGCCTGCAGCTTTTCGAACGCCCATGGCGGGGCGTACTTGATCAGTTGGTGGTTGCCCTTGCCCACCACCTGGAGGCTGCGCGCCTCGAAATCGACTTGGGCCAGATCGATGTCCACCGACTCCGACTTGCGCATGCCGGTGCCGTACAGCAAGGCGATGATCGCCGCGTCGCGTACCCCCTGCGGCCGCGGGTCGGATGCGCACACATCCATCAGTTCGCGAATCAGGCTGCGGCGCAGGTTGCGCCCTGGCGGCAGGCGGCTGCCAGTGGCCGGTTTGACCTCGCGAATGCGCAACAGCTGCTCATGGTCGATCAGGCCCTGGCGCCAGGCCTCGTTCATCACCCCGCGAATGGCGTTGACGTACAGCGACGAGCTGTTGGGCGCGTAACCGTCGGCACGCAGGGCCGACACCAAGGCGATCACGTGGCCGGGCTCTAGCCGATGCCAGGGCACGTCGACGACATTGCAGTCGACAAAGCCCAGCCGGTCGGCGGCGTCCTGAAGGATGTAGCGCATGGTTTGCTGGCTGGATGGGGCCAGACGGGCCATGTACTGCAGCAGCGGATTTTTCGAGAGATCGGACAAAAGGTGAATCCTGTAGCGAAGCGGTCGCCGGCAGCGAACCGGCAAACGCTCAAGCGAGTCAAAACGACCTGCGAACAAGTCCCAATGACCGGCAAGCGCGCATGCCATCAGGACCCTGAACGGTGCCATCACCTTGATATTCAAGAGTTTTGCAACTGGCACGGTTCGTAATCTTACCCCAATTGAAGCCTACCGAACGAACCGAGGATCGCCCATGGCAAGTGCAACCCATCGTTCCTACTGTAGCCCAGACAGACGGCATGCCCGGCTGAGGCGTTCATTTGTGGCAGCGCGAGACAGGGATTGCTAGAGGATGGCTGCCGGCCACCATGTCGGAAACATCTGCTGCACGCGGGGTTCGGCAAAGCGTTCGTCTATCAATACCAGCACGCCTCGATCCTGGTCACCACGGATAACCCGGCCCGCCGCCTGGATCACCTTGCGCACTCCAGGGTACAGGTAGGCGTAATCGAAGCCCGCCCCAAACTGCTGCCCCAGCCGCTGTTTGAACTGTTCGTTGACCGGGTTGACCTGCGGCAAACCCAAGGTGGCGACAAACGCGCCGATCAACCGGGTACCTGGTAAATCCACGCCTTCGCCGAACGCACCGCCCAGTACGGCGAAGCCCACGCCTTTGCCATCGGCGACAAAGCGGTCAAGAAACCCTTGGCGGGCCGCCTCGTCCATTCCCGGTTCCTGGGCCCACAGCGGAATCTGCCCATGCCGCTCGGCCAGCAGACCGGCCACTTGCTGCAGGTATTCGAAGCTGCTGAAGAACGCCAGGTAGTTGCCCGGCATGCGCTCGTACTGTTGGGCAATCAGCTCGACGATCGGCGCCAGGGAGGCGTGGCGCTGCTGGTAACGGGTGGACACCTGGCTGGCAATCCTTACCTCCAGCTGCTCTGCGCGAAACGGCGCAGCCACTTCCAGCCACGCGGTATCGGCCGGCATGCCCAGCAAGTCGCTGTAGAAATGCCGCGGGCTCAACGTGGCGGAAAACAGTGTCACGCTGCGGGCCGCCTGCATGCGCGGGGCCAACAGGCGTGCCGGGGTGACATTGCGCAGGCACAGAGTAGCCAGCCGACGCTTGCGCGGGCCCTGACGCTGGCTGATGTCGAACAGAAAATGCTCATCGAACAGCTCGGCAACCCGGCTGAACTGCAAGGCCTGGAAGAAGAACTGCAACACCTGCGGGTCCATTTGCGCAGGCGTCTGGTTGATCTGCTCCTGAATCAGCCCGATGCATTGCTGAAGGGCGCGCAGCAGGCCGTCTGGCAGCGACTCGCTGGCTTGATAAGGCGCGCGCTGTTCTTTATAGATGGCGTTCCACTGCCGGTTAAGGCGGTCCAGCGCACTGACCAGCCCTGGCGGTTTGCTCTGACGCAGGGCCAGCAGCTGCCCTTGGTCAAGGGTGGCGCTGTACATGCTGCGCCCACGCTCGACAAGATTATGCGCTTCGTCCACCAGTACTGCCACGCGCCACTGGTTGAGCTGAGTGAGGCCGAACAGCAAGGCATGCGCATCGAAGTAGTAGTTGTAGTCAGCGACCAGCACGTCGACCCAGCGCGCCATCTCCTGCCCCAGGTAATACGGGCAAACCTGATGCGCCAAGGCCACTTCGCGCAGGTTGGCACGGTCAAGCAAAGGCAGTGCTGCCGCAGCCTCACGCGCTGCCGGCAAACGGTCGTAGAAGCCTGCGGCCAGTGGGCAGGATTCACCATGACAGGCCTTGTCGGGGTACTCACAGGCCTTGTCGCGGGCGATCAACTCCAGGGTGCGCAAGGCAGGTTGTGGCGTGGCATCGGTGATCTGGCTCATGGTATCGAGGGCCAGCGCCCTGCCCGGGGTCTTGGCAGTGAGAAAGAACAGCTTGTCCAGCTGCTGCGGCACCATGGCTTTGAGCAGCGGGAACAAGGTACCGAGGGTCTTGCCAATGCCGGTGCTGGCCTGGGCCATCAGGCAACGCCCGGTACTTACCGCCTTGTACAAGGTTTCGGCCAGCTGCCGTTGGCCCTGGCGGAACTGTGGATAGGGGAAACGCAGCGCCTGAAGCCCTTGGTCACGCTCGGCCAGACGCCGTTGCTGGAATTGGGCCCAGCCCAGAAAGCGCTGGCACTGGGTTTCGAAGAAGGCCCGCAATTCAGCAGCCGTGTAGTGCTCACTGAACAGCGTCTGGTCATCGCTGTCCACGTCCAGGTACACCAGCGCCACCTCGATGGCTGGCAATTGCCGTGCCTGGCACATCAACCAGCCATAGACCTTGGCCTGGGCCCAGTGCAACTGGCGGTGATTGGCCGGCTGACGCGCCAGATCGCCACGGTGCGTCTTGATCTCTTCCAGGCGATTGCTGCCAGGGTCATAACCATCGGCGCGGCCTCGCACCTTGAGGGTTTCGAACTGGCCTTCAAGGGTGATTTCCGACTCGTAGCCCGCAGCACGCCGTGCCACCACCCGCTGGTGCCCTTCGATGCCCTCCTGGGCGGTGGGCGACGGCGTGAAGCGCAGGTCCAGGTCGCCGACCTTGGCGCTGAACTCGCACAAGGCACGCACCGCCACGCTGTAGCTCAAGGCGTTTCACTCCAGCGCACATGGCACACCGCAACGGGCAGGCCGTGTTGCCTGCAGAACTCCAGCCAGCGCAGCTGGTTGTCCTGCAAACGGTCACCGGGCCCCTTGACCTCGACCATGCGATAACGGCCCTGCTCGGGCCAGAACTGGATCAGGTCGGGCATGCCGGCGCGGTTGCTGCGAATGTCCTGCAACAAGCGCAGGAAGCACTGTTTCAGCTGGGCAGCCGGCAAGCAAGCCAAGGCCTGTTCCAGCAGTTCCTCGCTGAGCATGGACCAGAACACGAACGGCGACTGCAGGCCCTGCTTGCCCTTGTAGCACTCGAGAATCGCCTGACGATGGCTGCCATCGTCGAGCCGCCCCAGGCAAAGATCGAATAGCGCACTGCGCCGCTGCTGGAAGTCACTGTCGTGCAGGTCCTGTGGCGCGGCCTGGAACGGGTTGAAGAATGCGCCAGGCACAGGGGCGAAGATGGCCTCCCAGCACAACAGGCCAAACAGGCTGTTGAACAGCGTGTTCTCCACGTAATGCGCCTGGCCGCCCTCTTGCGCCAGGTGTTGACGCACAGCTTCCTCCACACCCAACGCAGCGTACTCGCGGGGCAGCTCGAGCTCGATCAGCTCCAGCGGTGTGGCACGCTGGCGCCGCTGTGGCGGGCCGCCAAGCTTGCGCGCCAGGCGTGGCAGCATCCGTTCCAGTGCCTGCACTTCCAGCGCGTTGGCCGGTGCCGCCGCGAGCTGTAGTGCCAGCGCATGGGCCTGGGGCCACTGCTCAGTGCGCTCAAGCACCCGCACCTGGCGAATGCGTGCCTGGGCATGGCTGCACTGGCCGTACACTGCCATGGCCTGGTCCCACTCCCCCAGGCGCTCGCATTGCTGGCCCAGGGCGAACTGCAGGCGCGCATGGCGGCGGGCCAGCCACGGGTTGTCACTGTGCAGGCCCTGCAGGGTACCCAGAATCGACACGGGTTCGTCGCCCTGCTCCAGCCGCTCGGCACACTGGTGCAAGGCCATGGCCAAGTCGACTTCGGCACGTTGCTGCAGGGCTCGCGAGCCCGTGCTGAATGGCACCTGCTCGTAACGCAACACACCGAGGTCGGCGAGGACGAACTCTGACCAGTCCTGGTACAGGTTGCCGAAGAACAACAGGCGCATGCGGTCGCACAAAGGTTGCAGGCACCACTGGAGGATGCGCACCTCGCTGTCGGGAAACCATTCGGCCAGTGACCGGCCCATCAGCCCTAGCGGTTGCAGCTGTGCCAACAGCTCATGCTTGGCGGCACGCGGGCGGCTCAGTTGCAGGGCGAAGCAGCGGGCCAGTTCGTCTTTGCGCAGCAAGGCGAACAGCTGTTCCAGGCTCAGTTGCTCGGGTTCCCGCACCCAGCCGAGCTTCTGCAAAGGGTGCAGCGCCAGCGCCGTATCGCCGATTTCGGCGTAGTCGAGCCGGTCGCTGCGAAACAGCTCGCCTTTGCGCATGACCATGCGCACCATCAAGGCCTGGGTTGGCGCTTGCAGTTGATTGAAGGCACGGATGAAGGCCAGTTCCTGGTCATCGAGCAGGTCCTGGTAGCGCTGTTCGACCCACAGCACTACCTGGCGGAAGTTATGCAGGTAGTAGAACGGGTCGTCGACGGAATGGGCGATCACTGGCGGAGGTCAGGTTGCGGTAACAGGCACTGTTTATACATACAGATAACCATGCCTGACAAGAGCCGTGGGTCGCGTCACGATCAACGATCCGCTTGGGGCGCAAAGCGCCCCCAGGATTTATGCCTGCTCAGTCGCTCCAGTCATCTCCCCTGCTTCGTCCTTGGCACTGCCAATCGGCGCCTGCAGCAACAGGAAGTACGCCACCGCCGAGCACAATGCCACCACCGCACTGATCATGAACGCTGTGGTGAACGAGCCCGAGTACTGGATGCTGAAGCCAGTAGCGATCGGCGCCACGGAGCCGGCAATGTAGCCGCCGAAGTTCTGGATCGAGCCAAACGAGGCCACGCGCGGGCTGTCCACGATGGTATTGACGATCATCCAGGCAGTGGCACTGGCCATGTTGATGCTGAACAGTGCCAGGCACAGCAGGATGACGCAGCCTGTCAGGCCGGTGACGAACGACAGCGGCAAGGTGAACAGCGCCGCCAGCACCAGGCCGGTAATGACGCTGAACTTGCGGCTACCCAGCACAGTCATGCCACGCTTCACCAGCCGGTCGCAGAAGCGCCCGGCAACGATTGTACCCGCCGCACCAAAGCCGTAGGCCAGCGACACGACCCAGGCGGTCTTGTACAGGTCCAGGCCGTGTTCACGCTCGAAGTAGCCCGGCAACCAAGTCAGGTGCAGCCACAGCATGTAGATCACACCCATGAAACCCAGCACGGCACCCCATGTGCTGCGGTGCTTGAACAGGTCCAGCCAGCCAGCGAAGTACGAAGCCTTCGGCGTTTGCACCGAGGCCACAGGCGCCTTGTGTTCCGCTGGCAGCGGCTTGCCTTCGGCCTCCAGTTCCGCCAGGTAACGCGCCTTGCTCTTGTAGAACGTCAGCCAGCACACCGCCAGCACCATACCGATCACGCCGGTAATGATGAACATGCCACGCCAGCCGAAATTGACCATGAACAACGTCAGCAAGGGCGGCGCCAGGCACGGGCCGAGGCAGGTCGACGACCAGACCACGCCGGTCGGCGTGCCGCGCTCATTGGCATCGAACCACTCCGACAGGGCCTTGGCCGCCGACGGGAACATGGGCGCCTCGCCAATCCCCAGCAGCACCCGCAGGCCCATGAAACCGGCAAAGCTGTTGACCATGCCAAACGCCGCCTGGGCCACCGACCAGCCCAGCAGCGAGGCGCCGAGCGCGACCTTGCTGCCCAGGCGGTCGATGATCATGCCCATTGGCAACTGGGCAAAGGCGTAGGCAATGGAAAACGCCGACAACAGGATGCCCATCTGCGACGGGCTGATCATCATGTCTTTCTGGATGGAGGTGTTGGCGATCGACAGCGCACTACGGTCCAGGTAGTTGACGATGCCGATCAGCAGCAGAAACACAACTGTGATGCGCTGGTACTTCTTCATAGGGTTCATCTGTCGACCTTTATTATTATTGTTGCCGCGCTGTCAGCGCTTTGGCGATCCATCGATGTGCCTGCGCCCCTCCCTTGCGCAGCGTGTCGCTCAAGGCTGGCGTGCGGTAGCTGCAACCTCCAGCAGGCCACGCCGGCCGAGGTTGTCGATCAACGCGCGCAGGCCAAACGCCCACTGCGGTGCCTGGTCGCTGGTGGTCACGCGGTTGCACAGGGTACCCAGTTGCGGGTTGCTGATGGTCACCACATCACCCGGCTTGTGGGTAAAGCCATTGCCCGGCTGGTCACGGTCCTGCTTGGGGGCAAACAGGGTGCCGAGGAAGAGCACCATGCCGTCGGGGTACTGATGGTTTTCGTTGAGGGTTTGCTGCACCAGGTCTTGCGGGTCGCGGCTGATCTGGCGCATGGAGCTGCGGCCAGACAGTATAAAACCGTCCTCGCCCTCAACCCGCAGGTCCACTTCGGCGTTGCGCACATCGTCAAGGCCGAAGCTTTCGTCAAACAGCCGCAGCAGCGGGCCCAGTGCGGTGGAGGCATTGTTGTCCTTGGCCTTGGACAGCAGCAAGGCGCTACGCCCTTCGAAGTCGCGCAGGTTGACGTCGTTGCCGAGCATAGCGCCCTTGATGCTGCCATCGCTGGATACTGCCAGCACCACTTCCGGCTCAGGGTTGTTCCAGCTGGACTTGGGGTGGATGCCGATATCGGCACCGTGGCCAACTGCCGACAGCGGCTGGGCCTTGGTAAACACTTCAGCATCCGGGCCAATGCCCACTTCCAGGTATTGCGACCACAGGCCCTGCTCCACCAGCACCTTGCGCAGCGCTTCGGCCTGGGCCGAGCCTGGCACGATCTGCGACAGGTCGGCGCCGATGCGGCTGGCCAGGGTGTCACGGATGGCATCGGCCTTGGCCGGGTCGCCCTTGGCCTGCTCTTCCACCACACGCTCCAGCAGGCTGGTGGCGAAGGTTACGCCAGCGGCCTTCACCGCCTGCAAGTCGACAGGCGCCAGCAGCCATGGCTGACTCGGGTCGCGCTGGGTGGGGTCGCTGTTGTCCAGCAACACCGATAGCGCCACCAGCGGCTCGGCCAGCGGCAACGCGCGCAGGTAGGCCACCGGGTCGGCCACTTCCAGCAGGGCCGAGACAGTCGCCACGTGGGTGCTGATGTCGTAGACCGCGCCGGCTTTCACCAGCACCACCGCCGGCCCCTGGTCCGCGAGCCACACCCGCCCTACCCAGCTGCCGCTGTCGAACATACTGGCATCCTGGCTCAGCGGCAGCGGTTGATTGGCGTTCGATCGGTCAGTCATCTGTGTACCCTTACTGTGCATCATTGGGAAAGTGCCGGCAGTTGCAATTGGCCGGCCAGGCGATCAAGGTCAGCCAGCAGCTGTGGCGAGAGGCTCACGCCCTGCTGCAGGGCCTGGCGGCGCAGCGCAAGGCCAGCCTGCCCAGGCAAGCGCACCGGGCGAGCGGGGTCGAGCGGGCGGCTGGCGAGTACCAGTCGGCCCAGGAAACTGGTTTCATCGGTGAACGCTTCCAGGCCGCCGAAGAAGCGCGGGTCGATGACCACGGCAGTGGCCGAGGCGCCCCACTGCTCAGGGGCATCCTTGCGCCCATGGCCGGCCAGGCCGGACGTCAGGGCTTCGACCAGCAGCGCCAGGGCAAAGCCTTTGTGGCCAAAGGCCTGGCCGCCGAGGGGCAGGATGCTGCCTTGCGGGCGGGTAAAGAAATCGACCGGGTCGTCGCTCAGCTGCCCGTCATTGCTCACCAGTACCGGGTGCGGCAGGCGGCTGCCGGCATCGCGGCACTGGCCAACCAGCCCGAGGGTAACGGTCGACATGCTCACGTCCAGCAGGATCGGCTCGCCCAGGGTCGGGATACCGGCAGCAATCGGGTTGGGGGTGTAGATGGGGTCGATGCCACCGTGGGCGCAGACCAGCCCCACCGAGGGGTCCGATGAATAGAGCATGGCCACCAGGCCCTGGTCGGTAAAGGGCTTGAGATAGGCGGCCAGGCAGCCAATGTGCGAAGCACGGCGCACCACCGCAATGCCGATGCCCTGCGCGGTCGCACCTTTTGCCGCGCAGTCCAGGGCACGGCTGACGCAGTAGGGCCCCAGCAGGTAATGGCCATCGAACACGCTGGCGATGCCACTGTCCGACACCTGTTCCAGTGCCTGTGCACGGGCCTTGACCTTGCCTTCCTGCATGCCACCGATGTAGCGGCTGACCAGGTTCAGGCCGTGGGTACGGTGCCCGAGCAGTTCACCTTCGAGCAGAACCCGGGTCACCACCTGGGCGACTTCGGTATCGGCACCGGCTTTTTCGAACAGTTGCTCGACAAAGGTGGTGAGCGCTTGCACGTTGTGATGTGTGGCTTGAGTCATTGTTGTTATCTCGTAAGCGGGGCGGGAGCGGTCAATCAGGTCACGGCGCCGATCTGCCAAGGCACGAACTCGTTCTGCCCGTATCCGTGCTGTTCGCTTTTGCTGCGTTCCCCGGAAGCAATGCGCAGCATCTGCTCGAAGATGTACGCGCCACGTTCCTCGATGCTGGTGGAGCCATCGGCAATACCGCCGCAATTGACGTCCATGTCCTCTTCCTGGTGTTCGAACACCCGGTTGTTGGTCGCCAGCTTGATCGACGGTGCCGGGGCACAGCCGTAAGCCGAACCACGCCCGGTGGTGAAGGCGATCAGGTTGGCCCCGCCAGCCACCTGGCCAGTGGCCGAGACCGGGTCGTAACCAGGGGTGTCCATGAACACCAGGCCCTGGGCACGCACGGTCTCGGCGTACTGGTACACATCGACCAGGTTGCTGGAGCCCGCCTTGGCCACTGCGCCCAGCGACTTCTCGAGGATGGTGGTCAGGCCCCCGGCTTTATTGCCGGCCGAAGGGTTGTTGTTCAGCTCGGCGTTCATGCGCTGGCAGTAGTCTTCCCACCAGCGGATGCGCGCCACCAGCTTTTCGCCCACCTCACGGCTGACCGCGCGGCGGGTCAGCAGGTGCTCGGCGCCGTAGATTTCCGGGGTTTCGGACAGGATGGCGGTACCACCGGCCGCCACCAGGCGGTCCACGGCGTTGCCCAGTGCCGGGTTGGCGGTGATGCCGGAGTAGCCATCGGAGCCGCCACATTGCAGGCCGACCACGAGATGCCGTGCGCTGACCGGTTGGCGCTGCACGTGGTTGGCCTCGGCCAGCAGGCTCTTGACCTGCTCGATGCCGGCAGCAATGGTTTTTGACGTACCGCCGATGCCCTGGATGGTGAAGGCCCGCAGCTGCGCACTGGCTTGCAGGCCCTGGGTTTCCAGCAGGCTTTCGATCTGGTTGGTTTCGCAGCCCAGGCCAATGATCAGTACGGCAGCAAAGTTGGGGTGCACGGCGTACCCGGCCAGGGTGCGGCGCAGCAAGCCAAGGGCTTCGCCGCTGGGGTCTACTGCGCAGCCGGCACCGTGGGTCAGGGCGACCACGCCGTCGATATTCGGGTAGTCGGCCAGTGCCTCGGGGTGAATGTCACGGCGGAAATGGTCGGCCACAGCCCTGGCGACGGTCGCCGAGCAGTTCACCGAGGTGAGAATGCCGATGTAATTACGGGTGGCAACCCGCCCATCGGCGCGCACGATGCCCTGGAACTGCGCTTCGCTGCCAGGCTGGCTGCGAGTGTCGACACCAAAGGCATAGTCACGGGCGAAATCGCCCATTTGCACGTTGTGCACATGCACGTGATCGCCGGCATTGATGGCCTGCGAGGCAAAACCGATGATTTGCCCGTAACGGCGTAGCGGCTGGCCCTGCTCCACGCGTTCGGTCGCAAGCTTGTGGCCCGAAGGAATCGGCTGGCGCACGGTAATCGCCTCGGCATCCAGGTGCAGGCCTTGCGGCAAGGCCTGGCGGGCGATAAGCACGTTGTCCAGCGGGTTGAGGCGGATGACGGCAAGGTCACCGGACTTGGCAATCAGTTGCATGGGACCTCTCAGGGCGGTGCGGCGGGCTTCTTGTTATGGCTGTTGCCACTGTAAGAAGCCTTGCGCAGCATTCCCAATGAGATGATCCGATCAAGCGATAACCAGTGGTTATCGGAAGTTGTAATCGGGCGGTGATCCTTGATCGCCCAATAGACTGCCCAAGTGCTCAAGCCAGCACATATCCTGTGGGAGCGGGTTCACCCGCGAACACCGGCGCAGCCGGTGCCATGCACCGCGTCGACTGCTTCGCGGGTAAACCCGCTCCCACAGGAGACCCCCGTGAACCATCAGGTCTTGTCCAAGGCAGTTGCAGCCGTACCTTCCTTCTGTCGCTGTTTGGCGCCTTCCAGCAAAATCTCGACAAACGCCCGGGCCGAAGCGCTCAGCGGTTCATCCTTGCGGGTGACCACGCCATACTCCAGCGCGGGTACATGCAAGGGGCTGCGTAGCTCCTTGAACTGCCCGCTGGCCAGCTGCGCGGCAACCATCGAACGCGGCAACATGGCAATCATCGGCGCCGATTGCAGCAGCTGCAGGAACATCGGCATGGAGATGGTCTCGACGCTGTCGACGGGCGTGGCAATACCGGCCACACGGAACGCCTGTTCCAGGCGGTTGCGGATCGGCGTGCCCACCGGGTACAGCACCCACGGCCAGTCGCCCAGCGCCGACAGTGGCGGGCTTTCCAGCTGGTTGAGCGGGTGCTCGCTGTTGACCACCAGGCTGAACGGTTCGGGTTCGAGGGGCTGGAAGTCGAACAGCTGGCTGAAGCGCTCTTCGGTGAAGCGGCCAATCATGATGTCGAGCTTGTTCTGCTCCAGCATGGTCAGCAGGTGATCACTGGAATGCTCCACCACTTCGATCGACAGCAGTGGGCTGCGCGCCTTGATCGCGGCAATGGCCTGCGGCAGTACCAGCGCAGTGGCGGCAAAGATGCCGCCGACGCGGATAAAACCGTGCCCGCCGTTGCGCAGGCGGTTGACCTGGTCGACGAATTGCTGCGACTCGGCCAACGCACCCTGGGCATAACGCACCACGTATTCACCCAGCTCGGTGGGCGGCATGCTGCGTGGCAGGCGCTCGAACAGGGCAAAGCCGAACTGCTCTTCGAGATCGCGCAGCATCTTGCTCAGGGCCGGCTGGCTGAGGTTCATGCGCGTAGCGGTTGCGTGCATGTTGCGGGTGCGCGCCAGGGTGTCGATCAGCACCAGGTGCTTGTAGCGGATCCAGTTGCAAAAGCTGGAATGGGTCAGGTCCGGCGACATCGGCAGCAGGCCTCAGGCAGGTGAAAAGGCAGGGTTATTGCGCCCGCAGGTAGCGCAGCAAGGTATCCAGGGCAACCGAGTTGGGCCGCGAGCGCAGGGTCAGCACGCCCAGGTTGGCCATGGTCAGCGGCAGCTCTACCGGCAGGATGGCAACCATGCCATAGCGGGCATAATGCTCGGCCACGTCATTGGGTACCACCGCAATCATTTCGGAGGCTTCGAGCATGGCGGTGGTGGCCAGGATCGAGGCGGTTTCAACGATGTCCAGTGACTGCACCATGCCTCCGGCCTGCAGCGCACTTTCGACGCGGCGGCGCATCGGGCTGCCGATGGGGTGCAGGATCCAGGTCAGGGCCACCAGGTCACTCAATTGCAACCCGACAGCCGCCGCCAGAGGGTGCCCTGCGCGGGCAATCACGCGCATCTGCTCACCGCCCTCAAACAGCTCGATGTTCAGGTCCTGGCTGTCGCTCTGGTCTGGCAGGCGGCCCACGACCATGTCGAAATCGCCGCGCAGCAACGCGGGCAGCAAGGTATCGCTGGTGCCCACTTCCAGCGAGATACGCACTTTGGGGTGGTCGCGCTTGTAGGCCAGTACCGCCTTGGTCAGCACGCCCGGCACCGGGCCCATGACGCTGCCCACCCGCACCAGGCCCGAGGCCCCGCGCGCCAGTTCGGCGATTTGCGCCTGGGCATGCTCGAACTCATGCAGCGCGCTTTGTGCATAGCGGATCATCACCTCACCGTAGAGCGTTGCTTGCATGCCGCGCGGCAAGCGCTCGAACAAACGCACGCCAAGGCGTTCCTCAAGCTGCTGCAGTAACAGGCTGGCCGCCGGTTGCGTGGTGTGCATCGCCGCAGCGGCGCGGCGCAGGTTGCCGAACTCGCCCAGCGCATTGAGCAGCGTGATCTGGCGGCTGGAGATTCTCAATGCACCAAGGCTGGCAGGCGCCTGGGTTGGGTCGATTGGCAAGCGAGACATATCGAATCCGGTATCGCTGATTAAGAATTGGCGATTATGCCTGTATCGCTCCACAACCTACAGTCAGGTCTCCCAGCGCTTGAGCAGAACAAGAGTCGACCATGAGCATACGTATTACCCACCTGAGCGTTCGTGACATTCGTTTTCCTACTTCGCTGTCGCTGGATGGCTCCGACGCCATGAACAGCGCCCCCGACTATTCGGCAGCCTATGTGGTGCTGCACACCGACGCCGAGGGCCTTGAAGGCCACGGCCTGACGTTCACCATTGGCCGCGGCAACGAGATCTGCGCGGCAGCGGTGCAGTCACTGGCCCCCCTGATCGTCGGCCTCAGCCTCGAAGAGATTACCGCCGACATGGGCGGTTTCTGGCACCGTTTTACCGTCAGCGACAGCCAACTGCGCTGGCTGGGCCCGGAGAAAGGCGTGATCCACCTGGCCACTGCGGCCATCATCAACGCGGTGTGGGACCTGTGGGCCAAGCGCGAAGGCAAGCCGGTGTGGAAACTGTTGGCCGACATGACGCCCGAGCAACTGGTGCGCTGCCTGGACTTCAGCTACGTCACAGACGTGCTCACCCCCGAGGAAGCCATTGCCCTGCTTCGCCGCCAGGCCCCAGGCAAGGCCCAGCGTGAGGCGCAGATGCTGCGCGAAGGCTACCCCGGCTATACCACCGCGCCAGGCTGGTTGGGTTACAGCGAAGAAAAGATGCGTAAGCTGGCCCGCGAGGCCGTGGAAGATGGCTGGACCCACATCAAGCAGAAGATCGGCGCCGACCTGGAAGAAGACATCCGCCGCGCCAGCATCCTGCGCGACGAAATTGGCTGGGAGCGCACCCTGATGATGGATGCCAACCAGGTGTGGGGCGTGGAGGAGTCGGTTGCCAACATGCGCCGCCTGGCCGCCTTCGAGCCGCTGTGGATCGAAGAGCCGACCAGCCCGGACGACATCCTCGGCCACGCCACCATTCGCCAACGCATCGCGCCGATTGGTGTCGCCACCGGTGAACACTGCCACAACCGGGTCATGTTCAAGCAGATGTTCCAGGCCGGTGCGCTGGATTTCTGCCAGCTGGATGCCGCCCGCCTGGGTGGCCTGAACGAGGTGCTGATCGTGCTGCTGATGGCGGCCAAGTACGACGTGCCGGTGTGCCCGCACGGCGGCGGCGTCGGGCTGTGCGAATATGTGCAGAACATCGCCCTGTTCGACTACATCGCCGTGTCTGCCTCGCTGCACAACCGGGTACTGGAGTACGTCGACCACCTGCATGAGCACTTCATCGACCCGGTGGTGATCCGCCGTGGGCGTTACATGCCGCCGCAACGCCCAGGCTACAGCATCGAAATGCATGCCGAGACCCTGGAGCGCTACCAGTACCCCAACGGCGCGGTGTGGCTCGATATCAACCGTTCCTGAACAACAGGCCTGGGTGTGCTCCCAACCAGGGGCACACCACCAGCACTTTTCACGGGGAAAAAAACAATGACAACCCTCACCAGCGCAGCGGCTTCGGCCCCTGCCGCCACCACCGAGCAGCGCCTGAACGGCCTGCTACTGCGCAAATTGATGCCACTGCTCATCGTCGTCTACGTGATGAGCTTTCTTGACCGCACCAACATCGCCCTGGCGAAAGCCAGCATGGGCATCGACCTGGGCCTGTCGGCAGCGGCCTATGGCCTGGGTGCCGGCCTGTTCTTCCTGACCTATGCGCTGGCCGAAGTGCCCAGCAACCTGATCATGCACCGGGTGGGCGCGCGCTTCTGGATCACCCGCATCATGATCACCTGGGGCCTGCTCTCGGCGGGCATGGCCTTCGTCCAGGGAGAAACGTCGTTCTACATCATGCGCCTGCTGCTGGGGGTGGCCGAAGCGGGCCTGTTCCCCGGGGTGATGCTGTACCTCACCTACTGGTTCGACCGCGAACAGCGCGCCCGCGCCACGGGTTACTTCCTGCTGGGCGTGTGCCTGGCCAACATCCTCAGCGGCCCGCTGGGCGGTGCGCTGCTGGAAATGGACGGCGTACTGGGCTGGCATGGCTGGCAGTGGCTGTTCGTGCTCGAAGGCTTGCCTGCCGTGGCCTTGGCCTATGTGGTATGGAAGAAGCTGCCCGATGGCCCGGCTTCGGCGCCTTGGCTGTCGGCCGCCGACGCCCAGGACATCGAACGCCGCCTGGCCGCCGAACGGGCTGCCGCGCCACAGCAGAACAAACTGGGGCAGATGTTCCGCGACCGGCAGATCTGGCTGGCAATCGCGGTGTACTTCGTGCACCAGATCACCATCTACACGGTGATTTTCTTCCTGCCGGGTATCATCGGCACTTACGCTGCGCTATCCCCCTTCCAGATAGGCCTGCTGACTGCCGTGCCGTGGATTGCGGCTGCCATCGGTGCTGCCACCTTCCCACGCCTGGCCACCTCGCCACGCCGTTGCCGCACCCTGCTGTTCTGCGGCTTGCTGACCATGGCGACCGGGTTGCTGCTGGCGTCCCTGGCCAACACGTTCATTGGCCTGATCGGGTTTTCACTGACCGCCCTGATGCTGTTCGTGGTGCAGTCGATCCTGTTTGTCTTCCCGTCCAGCCGGCTGAGTGGCAACGCCCTGGCGGCGGGCCTTGCGTTTGTCACCACCTGCGGCCTGCTGGGTGGCTTCGTCGGGCCGTCGGTGATGGGCCTGATCGAGCAGGCCACCGGCAGCACCCGCAACGGCCTGTGGATCATTGCCGCATTGCTGGTGCTGGCAGCGGTGCTCAGCACCCGCTTGCGCCAGGGGCAAGAGCAGGCATAGTCAGCGTGAAACGCTAGCAGGTCGCCCGCAGCGCGGCTCCAGTGCCTGTGCCAGGCGCCTCACCGCCTGTTGCAGGTCATCTGGCTGGTCGCCCAGCCAGACCAGTGCCATGCACTGCTGGTAACGCCCCTGCAGGCTGAACTGCCTGCCCGGCAGTGCATGCAAGGCGGAACCTGCCAGCGCCGCAACGATGCAATCCCACCGCAACGGTTGGCGAAAACGCACCCACAGCATGCGCCCCCCCTGGGGCGTCTGCATCGCCACCTGCTGACCGAACTGCAACGCCAGCGCGCGTACCAGATATTGCGTGCGCCTTTCCAGCTCGGTACGCAGCTCTACCAGGTGTATCTCGATCTGCCTTTTACCCAACATCAGGGCAAGCGCTTGCAGGCGCAGCGGCGCAAGCCGAAAGGCCCGTTCGGCAAATGCCTTTGCCAATGCCGCGTCATGGCTTAGCACATAGGCGTAAGGTGCCTCGGCCCCCACTGCGGTCTCGAATGCCCCCAATACCAACAGCGAGCGAGGGTCGACCCAGTCGCGCAAGCGCGTGCGTGGCGGCCCGCTGTAACAGTGTTCACTGTCCAGGTCGTTTTCCAGCAACCATACAGGGTGCTGGCCCAGTAGCTGACCAAGCTGCTGCTGATAGTGCGGCGACACCAGCCGCCCTTGCGGCATGCCCAGGCAAGACGGCATGACCAGCATGCACACCGGCTCGGCGCCCAGCAACCGGGCCAAGGCCCGCAGGTTCGGGTTGCCGCGGCTATCTGCAGGTACTTCCAGCACCCGCATGCCGGCACGTGCCAAAGCGTGCAGCACCTGCCAGCAACAGGGCGACTGCACCAGCACCGTTCCGCCCTGCAAGGCAAGCCCCGCGAGCACTGTATCCAGCAACGCTTGCACATCAGGGGCCAGTTGAACGTCCTCGGCACGCCAGTACAGGCTGGAGGAACGGGTATAAGACTCAGCCACGGCATTGCGCAAACGGGTATCGCCGAACGTTTCCCACTGTGCAACACCGCTGGCGCGCTGACGGGCCAAGCGCCGCTCGTGGCCTAGCAGCATACGCTCCAGCAATGGCTGCACCGGCAAAGGTGACTGCGGGTGCATGGGCGCTGCCGCTGCCTTGGAAGCGACCTGAGCGTAATAGCCGGACCTTGGCAGACACTGGACGCGGCCTTCTTCCTCCAGCAGGTTGTAGGCACTCTGCACGGTCGCCAATGAAACCCGCAGCCGCCGGGACATTGCACGCAGCGACGGCAACTTGCAGGGGCCACCGCCTGAGGCCTGCTCGATCAACGCTTCCAGGTAGCGATACACCTTGCGATAGGCGAACTCGCCAGGAACCGCTTGCCCCATCAAGGCAACGCCGCTGGGCCACGGCGGCGCCCCGACGACGGTCTTGGCAGCAGCCTGAGGTGCACGTCGCGGCGGGCCAGGTGGCTCTGCAAGCGCCAGGCCGTCAGCGGCGTGCGCCCTTCATAGATCGCCCGCAACTGCCCCAGCGGCAGGCCACTGGTATTCACCAGCCAGTCCCTCACCGCATCGGGGCAGGGTTTGCCTTGCAAGGCCCGGTGCAGGTACGGCAACGCTACCAGCATGTCGGCATGCCGGCATTGCAGAAACCGCTCAAGCTTCTTCCCCTGCCGGGCGAACGGGCTGAACAGCAGGCACACCAGTTGGGTCTGGTTGATACCGTAGGCTTTACCCAGCGGTAGCGTTTGTACATCGCGAGGCTTGCTGTCGGCCGAATGGTCTGCCAGCCGCAACGCCGGGCGAGCAGCCGGCAGCTCAAGGCTGCGTGCACGCAGCTCGCGCAATTGTGCCGGCGCATACGGGTCGACGAATGCCGACAAAGGCCAGGCATCCTCGGTCGTTTCGAGTCCACCGCCCAGCATCGCGTCAAGTTGCTGCCCTTCAAGCAGCTGCGGCAGCAGGTCATCCATGGCAATCACCCGCAACGGATCCTCCTCCGTGACAGCGCACTGTGTCGGCTTCGCCAGGCTGCCCGGAGAGACTTCGATAACAGCCTGCAACCGGCTCAGCCCGTGGGCCAGCGTCGCCAGGCACTGATGCAACACATGAGGGCCGCGCTCCCCTGCCAGGCGCAGGCTGCGCCGGGCCCAGGCCAGGTATCGGCGCCGCTGGCGCACGGGAATGGCGGTGATCAAGACGTCGGCCGGTGTCGGTGCCTGCAATGCACAACACACGGCATCCGCCAGCTCCAGATGCAGGCGGCTACCCAGCAGGGCTTCGGGCCTGGCATCGACCATGTGACCAAACATCAGCATGCCGTTCCTCGCCAGCAGCCCACGTTCGGGCGCAGCCGAAGGCCGACGGCTGAAGGGCACCACGTCGCGCCCTTCGATCATCTGCAACTGAACCCGCGGGTCATCCTGCATGAACAGGGCACTGAAACTCCGCTCGTGGCCTTCGAGCGTATCGCTGGCGGCCACCGGCAGGCTGACCACCAGCACCCTCAACTGAAAGGTTACCGGCGCACGCAGGGCGATGCTCAGTTGCGCCGCACGCAGCATGGCCAGCAGCCGGACACTGCGGCAATCGCCGCCCTGCAGCACCAGCACGCGGAACGTACCGATGCACTCGAGCCCACCTGCCGCCACCAGCAATCGCTGTATCAGCAATTGCAATGATGCCCGCTGCGCCTGCGACATCTGGTTCAACAAGCGCTCGAGCACTTGCTGGTAGATATAGTGCATTGCCTGATCGTGAATAGCCGTCACGAAATCACCTCATCAACTTCATGCAGCCAACGCGTGCTGAATCTTGTGTTCAAGTTTCAATACGTCCTGTGCTTACCCCGAAGAAATTCCCTACAACCAAATTGAAGTAATGACGTAACGCATCACTGTCGCCAGACCATCGAAAAAACATCAATGCCGCGACGGCCCGTCGCTACCACACATAGCCGATCCTCAGGCATAGCCATGCTCATCCCACGCTCCTTGCGCAAACTATCATGGGGCTATTATCGGGGGATGCAGAGCGAATAGAAGATACAGATCGAGGTAAAAAAACCATTCAGCAAGATTGCAGAGACACACTGAGCCTCTAGCAGGAAGCGTTCAAGGCTGAATAGTTGGCGGAATATTTCCACGCAATCACAGGCCATTGCCTTATATGTAGTCCACGTCTGACTTCAATGTAGGAATGGTCTTTTTATTGGGACTGAAACAATTCTGCTCGCCCACAAAAAACCCGGGACTCTGCCCGGGTTTGTCGGCATTGCGAACCGCTGTCAGTGTTGCGCCATGTCCAGCACCACTCGCCCACCGCACGGGCATTGGTCCATGTAACGATGTGCCTCCACCACCTGCTCGAACGGGTACACCTTGATGATCTGCGGTGTCAGCAGCTGGTCAGCGGTGAACTGGTTGATGTCGCGCAAGGCACGCTGCAACGCCACCTGGTCCTGGCTGATGCCGAGTTCCGGTTTGCCGGTGAAGTTACCGATGCAATGAACGTAGAACTGGATATTCTTCTGGAAGGCTGCACAGGCCGGGAAAGGCGTCTGGTTACCGCCCTGCAGGCCATACAGCACCAGGCTGCCACGCGGCGCCAGCACATCGCCCAGCAGCGACATCTGCGGCCCGCCCATGCCGTCGAGGACCATGTCCACGCCGCGGCCATCGGTATACTTGCCTACCTGCAGTAACAGGTCCTGCTCCTCGGTGACAATCACCTTGTCGGCACCCAGGCCCAGCAGGTACTCACGCTGCTCAGCCTCTTTGGTAGCCGCGAACACTTTCAGCCCCAAGGCCTTGCCCAATTGCACGAAGGCGGGGCCGGCACAATGGCTGGCATCGGTCACCAGCGCGGTCTGCCCGGCCTTGGCACGTGCCAAATCAACATAGGCAAAATAGGCGATCAGCAAGGGCGTGTAGTGCACGCTGGCCTCGATCGGGGTGAGCACATCCGGGTAGCGGGTAATGGCGGTGCGCGGGAGCACGATGACATCACCGTACACCGGGTGGTCATTGGCACTGGTGGCCGGGAAGCTGGCGACCCGGTCGCCCACCGCAATGTCCTCGACCCCTTCACCGACCGCAGTCACCACCCCGGCCATTTCGTGGCCGATGCCCGCCGGCAGGCGTGCCTGGGACGGCGCCAGGTTCTGGCGCCAAAGCACGTCATACCAACTGACGCCAATCGCCTCGACGCGGATCTGTACCTCGTCGGCAGCGGGTGACGGTTCGGCCTGCTCCTCGCAACGGAGCACATCGGCAGCGCCGAACTTGTGGAAACGGATCATGCGGGACATCGCATACCTCGCCTTTGTGAACCTCTAATTACCACTGACTTTATCCGGGCTTTGGCGGTTAGACCATCAGTGGTCATTAATAGTCGACATGCTTGTCATCGATTGGGCACCTGACTTTCCCTGCAATTGGTCCCCCTAAACCCGTGCAGGGTAACAGCCTTTGGCCGTAAGATTCACCCCTGCCCCACTTTAGGCGAAGCGCACCGATGAATCGAAACGACCTGCGTCGTGTAGACCTCAACCTGCTGATCGTGTTTGAAACACTGATGCATGAGCGCAGTGTGACCCGCGCCGCGGAAAAACTGTTCCTCGGCCAGCCGGCCATCAGCGCGGCCCTGTCGCGCCTGCGCAACCTGTTCGACGACCCGCTGTTCGTGCGCACCGGCCGCAGCATGGAGCCGTCCGCACGGGCCCACGAGATCTTCGCCCTGCTGTCGCCAGCACTGGATTCGATTTCCACTGCGGTCAGCCGCGCCGCCGAGTTCGACCCTGCCACCAGCAATGCGGTGTTCCGCATCGGCCTGTCGGACGACGCCGAGTTCGCCCTGCTGCCCCAGTTGCTCAAGCGTATCCGCGCCGAAGCACCGGGCATTGTGCTGGTGGTGCGGCGGGTCAACTACCTGCTGATGCCAACCCTGCTGGCCTCGGGGGAAATTTCGGTGGGGGTCAGCTACACCAGCGACCTGCCGGCCAACGCCAAGCGCAAGGTGCTGCGCCGCAGCATGCCGAAGCTACTGCGCGCCGACAGCGTGCCCGGCGGTATCACCCTGGACGACTTCTGCGCGCGGCCGCATGCGCTGGTGTCGTTTGCCGGCGACCTGTCCGGCTTCATCGACGAAGCCCTGGAAGAACTCGGCCGCAAGCGCCACGTGGTGCTGGCGGTGCCGCAGTTCAACGGGCTGGGCAGCTTGCTGGCGGGGACGGATATCGTGGCCACTGTGCCGGACTACACCGCCGATGTGCTGACTGCTGCGGGCGGGCTGCGGGCCGAAGACTTGCCGATACCCGTGCGCAGTTTCGAACTGCACATGGCCTGGCGCGGGGCGCAGGACAACGACCCGGCGGAGCGGTGGTTGCGGTCGCGGATACAGATGTTTTTTGGGGATCCTGACAGTCTCTAGGGGCTTCGTGCATGCTTGTTAGCTGGTCATTTCTGCTTTTTTCTAGCCTCGACTAGCCATTTACTTCCAGCTAATTGCTACATTTGGGGCATATTTGAGGGCATGCTTTCGAGGGTTTGAAAAGGATACCCCCAGCTTGAGGCTCAACAATCATCTTCTCGAAAAATCACCTGCAACAGTTCCCTATCGCCGTTGAATGCTATTGGATCGTCGAGTGATCACGGCCCACAGCCATCAATAGATTTGTCCGTAAGCTTGCTCTTCACAAAGCCCTGCCGCTAACCTTCACCTGACAACAAAACGACGCATCAATCGACGTGGTTACGCCCCAACTCCACTTGTCTCTCCATAGGGGCATCTGCACCCTGCCATTCGATCTCCCTTGCCAAAAATGGAGCGCGTCGCCGCAAATAGTCCAATTTGATATCGCCATCGAAAAATGCTGTTGCATACTCTTCACGGACCTTCAGGCAATCATGATCGTTCAGGTTCAGGCGTTTGATGGTAGCCAGCACCCGCGCCTCAATCACAGGATCAAGACCCTCGCCGGGTATAACCTGGTAGCTGACCAGTTCGAGACGAAACCACCCATCCTCGACCTCGAAAGGGTCTAGGACATCCTGGTAGTTGTTCTTGCGGGCATTCATTAGCGTGCAGGCCAAGCGATAGTTCTGCCATTCGTACACGTCCTGCCACGCGCGGGATTTAGCTAGCATATGGTCCACTGAACCGCCACCTGTGACTCGCTCGATATAGATACAAACATAGGCGCAGAGACGGCCGTAGGCCTCCATCAAGTCCGGTAGAGCATGAGTCCACACAGGTGGAAACTTGTCAGCCGGAATATCTTCGCGTGTTAGCGCCACTACCGTCCTGGGCCGCCCTCTACGCGCGGGCAAGCCCTCCTCACCTACCAGTTCGGCAATGGCTCGATGACCAGGTTTTCTGACTATCTCATCAAAGCTCTCAGGCTCATCCGCCGGCTCGACTCGAATCATGCGTTGCCCAACCTCTGCTCGCGGAAGTTGCTCCAGCGGACCCAGAAAGAATCGACATCACTCAAGCTATTTCGAAGCGCCGAGTCAATATCACTAAGGGTGCTTCTCTGCTCAGCTGTCAAAGGCACCTTCTGTAGACTGACTTCCCGCAAGAATGTCCGGGCACGCCCGAGCGCCTCTTCGGCAGCCACAGAGCTTGGCTCCTTCAGGTTGAAAACATCGGAAGATAGCCAGGCATTCACATCCCCTTTACGCGAATACGGATAGAGTGATGCTTGCACTTCGGTCCCGACAAGATCGAAATCCCAAATGCAGTCGCGCGAACCATCGAAATCAGGTTCGACCGAAGCTAGCACCAATGGCGAGTGAGTCGCCGCCAATAGCTGTACAGGTACCTCACGACTGCCGGTCAGCGCATTCATGACATTTAGCAACGCAGGGACGATACGGCGTTGCCATTCCGGATGCAGGTGGCACTCAATTTCATCAATGAGAAAGATGATCTCTCTAGCCGGTTGTACACGGTAACGCTCGTAAGCCAGTTGATGCTCTCGCCAGGTCCATACCAGCAGGTAGGCTAATGCCGCGATACGACGCATTCCAGCCGAGGCCTGTGTCAACGGTACATCCTGTCCATAAGGCATGCGCAGTGAGGGAATGTCACGCACACTATCGCCCACGCGCATCGGCTCCCCTGGCTTCATTTTTTCTACACCAGACGGTGACAGTGCTTCCAGAACTTTGACCAAATCATCGAAAGCGGGTTTGCTACCTTCCTGCCACAGAACCCAATCACTGATCAGCCCGTTACAGAGCTGGGTTTTACCGTCGCTGGAAAGCAAGCCATTCCAAACCGCATCAGGTGAAAAGTCGAAACTACGTGGACGGTTCGGTGCGGCGGGCTCTCCCCTATCGCCCTTCCAGTAGTTACGCGCCGGGTCCCAGACTGAGAAGCTGCCATCAACGCCGGCATAGATCACCACTCCTGGTATCGCCGGACGGCTCTGCTTGACCGACCATTGCTGGGATTCATGGTCAAAACTACTTTTGTACGCGAACTCTCCGGTGCTTCCTTCATAGCAGTACGCGATACTCGACTGACTGGCGCCCTTACGCGGAGTGGCTAGGCCATCTCTGGGCCAAGTACGCGTTAGTGACCACCAGGCAATGTCCAAAACGAAGCTTTTTCCCAGGCCATTGTCGCCTGTCAGAAAATTCAGGCGCGGTTTGAAGTCGATGGCGAGCCTCTCTGCAGGACCAACACCTTCAAACGTCAGGTTTTTAAGCATGGGCGGTGTCTCCAATCATTCGGGCGCCAGCCCATAGGCGCAATAAGATGCACCCAAAACCGTTGGGTGCTGTCCGGCAAGCAAGGCACATATCTATCATCGAGCAATCATTTTGAGGAAAAGTAGTCGCGCCTCCAATGCGATGACCGCCCATGCTGGGCATGTCCTTGCGCTGGATTTATCTGAAGCCGCTAGCCAAGCGCGTACACTGCGTACGCTACACGGACGCTTAGTTTCTTGGGCAATGAGCTCAGCCGCTCGGGCTTGGGTGACGCCTGACTGCTCAATAAGCCACAGGAGCTTTTCTTTAGGGTACATGGAAAGCCTCGTAGGCACATGTGCCTAATGTAACGCATCGAGACAAATTCGTCGAAAGCCCTCAACCTCGCCTCCCCGAAGGCTATGCAAAAGCTTGTGAGCTGCCGGTCCGACAGTGATTGGGGGAAAGCCTGCCCCATCTCCACGACTGACGAGTGAGTCACGCACCTCCAACTCACCGAGGATGACTGTCTTCGCAGTGATTTTTCGCTTTCCAGAGTGCTCCGGAAAGTAAGACCGCCGCTTAAGCTCACCATCTTCAAAAACCAGTCTTCCCAACAGACTGGCGCAGAGGATTATCGGCGCTGACCAACGCCCAGAGATTACCGAGTCCGGCCTACCGCGGCTATTCGACAGCCCAAGTACCGGGAGCGGGATGCCATCGAGCATCTATTTGGCTGGCTCAGAGAGCACTGCCGGCCAGCCACGCGTACTGCAAGCTCACAACAAGTTATATGGCCATGGTCACATTGGCCTGCCGCCGGCGGTGTTTACGACAACTCTCTTCGTACAGCGCCTAGACCAAAGCTGCAGCAGTATCGATGCCGCCCGTTCGCTTAGATTGATTGAGTCAGCCTCGCGCTGGTGGGTCGCCCAGCTTAACGGCGTCGCGTTCCGGTATCACCGCCGCCGTACCCTGTCAGCGTGGAAGCGACAGCTGATTAAACAAAGAAAACTCCGCCCTTCAAGATCTCATCGAACGCTTCGTGCGTGTTGCTCCGCTGAAGTATCCGAGCTTGCCAGAGATAGAATGAACGAACCTTCTGGCCCTCGGAAGCCGCAAACTCGCGATAGGTAGTTCCGCGCGACACCAAGGCTGCACCACAGGCCCCACTCAGCTGCGTCGGCCGCACCGGCCCCCAGCCCGAGTTCCAATGGTAATAATCCCCCGCCACTTGTTCACCCTCTAGGACCTCAAGCATAACGCCTTCTTGGCGCACCTCGATTTGAGCAGTATGCACGAGAGTAGGCACAAATAATCTAGATGGATAGAGGTTCAGTTGCAGGTATCCCATGCGATCAAAGTCAACCCGTCCCGCCAAAGGCAAAGACGCCGACGGGTCGTCCAGGAGCTCATCAATTGGCATTCTACGCAGCCATATCTTTCCGTCGAGTGGCTTCGTAGGAACGCTCGACAGCGTAGGCATGTCGTGCCAGTAGGGGTCGAGATGTACTGCCAAGTCCTGATCCGCCACCTCACTGTCACCGACCTGCAACCAACGCACCAGCGATACCTCAACACAACGCCCCATCGTCATCTCTACGGGAGAGCTGAGCGCAACTAATTCATCACCGGGCCGCTCGGCTGCAACGCGGTCGACGACACCTCGCAGGATTTCCTCAATCACCTTTGAGCCCCCGCTGAAGTCCCCCCGAATCAGCCCCCATGCCGGACGTGACGGACTCAGCGCTGCCAGCGCTGGATGAACGGGCAGTGCTTTAAGCGCGTAATGGCGAACGACGCCGGCCGGCAGCCCCCACAACTGTTCTGCTACCACCAAGGTACGCAGATAGGCAGAAATCCCACGAAGGGCGGCACGACTCGAGTACGGCCCCACGAATCCTTCGCCCAGCGACCGCGCAAAGTGCCAGAAGTCCCCCTGTATGGGCGACTCAGGATAAGCCGTCTGGTTCTGAGTCCATTCGAACGCCATCTGGCGGATTAGCGGGAGCGAGGTCCGATTCTCTAGCCGGCTCAGATTCGTTCGTAAGTTCCTGGCCAGTTGCAGCCCCTGCATGCCATCGAAGTCAGCAGGGATCTCGAAGTCTGGCGGCGCCACTTTAAGGTCGACATCGAGCGCCTGCGCCTCAAAACCGAGGGCCTGTAAGAACAGGTTGGACAGCAGGGACGGTTTGGGTGTGCGCTTCAACAAGTCCAGATTGGCAACGTATCCCTCCACCGCCGCAGCAATCCAGAAAATGCAAAGCGCCTCGACGACTTCCGCCTCAAGCTTGCACGAGTTCAGCAATCTCAGGAGCGCAGCCTCGGTTTCTGCCGCTGTGGCAGGGGCGCCCAGTCGTTTTGCCAACTCCTGCATTGTCCACCATCGGCCTGCAGGTATTGGCCATCCGAGACGAGCAATGAGAATTCGAAGATCGTCCATCACTCCTCCTGAAGGTCTGCTGTCGCCAGTTCGACTCCCCAGCACGGTATAGTCAGGGGTAGCGTTCGAGTATCTTCGAGCACGCAATCGACCATCACCTGCGCAAATGCGACCGCTTCATCAATGCGCTTTTGCTTCGCATAGAAATAGACCATGGCTTCGCCCGGAGCCAATCTCGGCCGCTCTGGCTCACCGAACATGGAATAGGTCGTTTCACTTACGAATTCGTCGCACCGCTTCGGGTAATGCTTCGCCACAAGGTCCAACCGTGCCAGCGTCTTCTCTTCGCCTTCCATGAAGTTCATCCACCCGCCACTGTTGATCTGTGCCTCCACGAGATACTTCCAAGCCGCCCTCAGACCACTCATTTTGCGTCTGGTGTGGAAGGCGTGACCGGACATATGAAGTAAACCACGGCCCAGCCCCCGGGCCGACAACAACGGAACATCGAGCGCCTCTATAAGCCGCTTCCCTTGACCGTTACCCTCCCAATACCGATACCAGTCCTGTAGCACCGCTTCGTCGTCGTAGCCACGACCCGAGAGACGATCCAGCAAAGCCTCCAGTTGTTCGGGTTCGAAGGCTGAGACGTCACCATCAAAAGGTTTTCGATCGGTGTTAGAACGAGGATGTTCCTCGCGATCCAGCACACCGATATCCCATCCTCCGTGAGCGATGAGTTCCTGCAGTCGCTCAGCGGCACCCGGAATACCCTCCTTGGAAAGGCGCTGCAGCACGTTGCCAACATTCGGATGCAGCCCTGTGCGCATAAGCGCGTCAAGCTGCCAGCCAGACTTCACTCCCTGCTCAATGTAAGCACTCAGACTATTCTCAGCCGCAGTCCACTGCCCCGCGCTCAGATGCTCCTCATACTTGGTCACTAATGCGGCAGGAGCCAGCTTGGCCAGCAACACGTCTGCCTCGGCCAACACATGTCGGGTACCACTGCCGTCCGTGTAGTCGAGCACCGAGTGGACTTGAGAAGCCACCTGCGCCAGCAGTTGGCGTGCAGCCTCTGGCGCGTGGTCGACCAGGAAGCCTATCGCATCAAGAGTCTTGCTCAACGTCGGGTCTTTGCGATGCGAAAAGCCAGTTGCCAGCTCCCAGGTCTGTCGACATAGTTTACGCGCGGGGTCCTCCAAACCATGCGCAACGGCGATTCCACACAGTTGCAGCGGCGTCTGCAAATGCACGCTGGTCTCCTGACGAACTTCCGCATCAAAAAGCTCGTGTTGGGATCTCACAAAGGTTGCGGCGGCCTCATGAGACATCTTCGTCAAACGTCCAAAGGCATACTGCTCACGGAAGGACACGGCATCGAACCATTTGAAGGTACGTGAGGCAAACAACGTAGCTTCGGTCAGATCAGCTTCGACGTCATGTCCTAACAGGATGCTGCCGAGTCGGACATCACAGGCCACGCGATGCAGCGCTGCCCGAAAATCATCAGCCGACGATTGCCAGTCGTAGCTTTGTCGAAAATGTCGGTACTCGAGCGGCTCCAGTAACTCATAGAGGTCGTGGAAATCCACAAACTCTCCTCGCCACCAGCGATTCGCAACCTGTGTCGCGACGCCCGAGAGGGCATTCAGGAAGTCTGTAATGTTTTCTCGGTCCGCATAGATTGGTGCGCGTACAATGCTGAATTCAGTTTGCGCCTCTGCGGCCATGCAAAAACTCAAATGCACGGTACTGAAAAACCAGTGGTGTACCAACCTCGCCAGCCCCACCCTCCGTTTACGGTAGTCCAGCTCCAGCCAATCAATCGGGATATCCGCGCTCAAGGGCGTCACAGACCGTGTGCAGCCAGCCCTGATAGCAGCAACAAAGGGTGTCGTCGAGAGCTCTTTGAAGTCGGGACGCTCGACAATGCTGACATTGACTTGAGCCGCAGCTCGGAGGCAGGCATCGCTGACCACATGCTTGCGCCAGCCGTCACCCATCGACGCTGCGAGTGACATCAATTCGTCCAGTTGCCCCTCTGCGGCCATCAACCGTACGCACGGCAACCACCATTCCGGATGAGCCCGTGTTGCAAGCTGCTTGAGCCACTCCGGGGTGTTCCCTACTGCACCCAACTGCGCAAACGCACCAGCCAGGAATCTGAAAGCATCCAAACCGCTCCCTGTCGCATACTGGCTCGAGAACCGACTCGCACCTCGGAAGCGTCGCAGTGTTTCTTCACCACACATCTCAGCCACGATATGGTCGCCGCGCAATTGCAGCGCCAGTCCCAACGCCGCTACAAGTTCTATTTCCGTCTCGTGCCTGGAAGCAACGATTTCTTGGATCACTCCATCGTCCGGCGCCAGCATCCACGTATAGGAAGCCAGTCGAGCCATGTCCTCGTCCGGCATCTGGTATTTGCTGCCCTCAATCATGCGGTCCTTCAAGTGCTGAAGGCGATAGGCCTGCGCGAACTCAGCCCGATCAAGCGCTGCAGTTACAGCGTCGGTGATCAATGTGTCGAATAGCGACTGCGGATAGCCCTCTTCCAGGCGCTGTAGCACCCAGTCACGGGTCAAACCGGCGATGAGATTGCCTGGATCACCGAGCTGCGCCTGGATCGTCCAGAGCCAGTTCACCCTCAACGCGTCGGGCGCCAAAGTCTCTAGCCAATTCGCAACCTGCGGCCTCAGTTCGGCGATACGATTGGAGTAGCCATCGGTCGAGCGCACGTATACGGCCAGACTCTCGTGAAAAACCTTCAGCCCAGCGGCCGACGAATGAAGCATATGTGCCACCTTCTCGATTTCCGGCGCAGCCAGCCCCATCGCGGTAGCGATCTCAGCGAATGCGGTTCGCGGCCAGAAGAACGGAAAGGTGCATACCAGTCGCAGGGCATCCTTTGAACTAGGAGAAAGACGCTCCCACAGTGATCCGTAGTAGAACTTCGCCTCTTGGCTCAGATCGCCAGTGAGTTGCTCGACGTCCCATCGCGTGACCTTGCCGCCAGCAAGCACCAGTGCAGAAGTTGCGTAGATGACATGCAGCGGATGCCCATTGGTCCTGGCGCGGAGCGCGGCAGCAGCACTTTGCAACTCCTGCTCGATAGCAGCCTCATATACTGCGGAAGCTCTAGACGTTTCAACCTTACTCTCCTCCCCACGAGGTTCCGGTTCCTCAAGCTCTACGGGCTCAAAACGCGTGCTCAACCGACCGGCCTGCACTGCCTGTTGCAGGTACGAAAGGACGGCGTCGCCGGACATGGGCGGGAGCATCTTCCAATTTGCCCTAGGTGCCGCTACCAAAAGGTCGGCAGGCAATTGAGTGTCGTCCACTGGCTGCGTACCCACCAGCAGCACCAAGTTCTCAGGGCAAGGCACCAACTGAGAAAACAAGTCCTCAAGCGGTTGTTTGTCTCCAGCATGGATGCGCCATACGTGGTCAAGACCGTCCAAGATCAGCACGAACGATTTGTCGAGCGACTTGTAGTGGGATGCAGCGGCTTCCAATAAAGCTCGTAGGCTGCCTGAGGTAGAAGGAACGTTCGGATGAAATCGTTTGATCTGCGACCGGATAGACTCCTCGACAACGTGGCTGTGTACGCGATCCCGACCACGCTCCGTCGTGGACAAAAAGTAGTGGTGGCGTACAGTTGGAATATCTTTTTCGGCAAACGTGTCGCACAGAGCGCTGAGGTAGGTGCTCTTGCCACGGCCTGGCGGCCCAGTCAAGACAATCGCCTTACCGGCCGAGCGCATGACTTCCTCGACGAATTCGCGATGGAAGACTGCATCGGGTACCTCATACCCCTTAGGGACTGCAAAATCCTCGGGCAGCGGTGCAGGCGGCGTCGCTTGAAGGATCGCGCGAAGCTCTGGCAACGTAATCCAGCCTGACGGCGGCGGAGAGTCCTTCTGAGTAGCCCAGTTCAAAGCAAGAGTTTTGAGTACGGCGATACCCTCCGGCGTGCCATGCGCGCGTAACCTTGCGTCAATCTCGTGTTCAAGGGTTTCGTAACCCTTATCGCTGTGCGTGATCTGCAACTGGTCGAGAAACTTCTTGCAGTCGTTCTCGTCGCCAAGCTCGGCGATAAGCGCCGCGCGCCTCGGACCAACAACTTTGGAAAAATCAATCTTGCCGTTCGATAGACAGACTTCAATCTCGGCGTCTGGTCGGCGATTGGTCAGCAGAGAGATCTCTCCGATCCGCGCGGGGTCCAGCGACCGGTATGCGTCATACCATTTTTTCAACATCGACCGGGATCGCTCTGTCTTGCCTGACTTCTCAAGCAACCAATCCCAGGACAGCGGATGTGCATCAGGGTTTGCCGTGAACTTTACCTGCTTGAGATCCTGCATACCGTCTGAACGCTCCACCACGATGTCATCCAGCCCCATCGGTGCGTCCGCCTCGACGTCACATTCGAACTTAACCATTGCGTAGCGACTCGGCGCATCTAGCCAATCGCACAACACCCGCAACCCTTGCCGGTTCTGATAGATATAGCCGGCTGCGGTGATCGCCGTGTTCTTGATGTTCTCAGTCATCATTTGCGGTCCTTTGTGCCGCGATTTCAGGTGAGCCCATGTCCGTGCGGCACAAAACCGGCGCCAATCAGATCATCAACTGACGTTTCAGGTAAGCGGTCGGCATAGGCGCCCGGTTGGCTACACCAGCGCATCGAGGCGCCGCTCAGCGATGAAGCCTCTCTTACGCCAAGTTGCACGTACGAATGACTGGAAATTAGCCTTCCCCTTGAGTTTTAAATCGTCAGCATGATCTGTGACGATGATTTGCGGCATCATCCCGGTAGCCGCTTCAGTCTGTTCGCAAAACTCGACCAGCTTGTTAAACATGTTCGTTACCGCGCTTAAGTCGTCGTCCAAACGATCAGTGCTTGCAGTCATCTCAGCTAGCGCCTTAGCGTCAAACGCCTGGCCATGGTCAATTTTGGTCGGGAAATAGACCTGGGTGGGCTGATCTAGGAACAGGATAGGAGGAATTTTGCAGCCCTCTTCATGCTTCAGCGCGAACACCGAGTGGAGTGCAAGGAACAGTGTCAGGTGGGAATAAAGCCAGTTCGCCCCACTCCCCATCGAACGGAGGTAAACGTTACCCATGTCGGCACTCTCGTGCCACAGATCGAAAGTGTGCAGATCGAACTTTAGGTTGATCGGCTGGTAAGCTTCTTCAAAATCGAACCCGGCACCAATGCGGGCCATCTCACTGTTGATCAGGTCGCTCAGGTCGCCCATTTTTCCGCTGACGTTGTAGGCATCCAGGAGCGGCTTGATCACGGCCAATCTGTCTTTGATGAATTGGAGAGTACCCTCATACTCGGTTTTAGGCTTGCTATCGTAGTCCTCGATAACCCCCTCGATGCGGTGTTTCACGCGCAGCGCAATCTCATCAACCGTCTTGCTTTTCTTGAGATCTTCGACCTGCTTGGTCAACTGGTTGATGCTGGTCTGGATACCCGAAAGGACATCCTTTTCCTTGGCCAGCGATTTGATGAGTTTGTTTTCCTCATCTCTGAAACTCTCCCGCGCGTAGGACGTGGTTTTGAGCTCACGGTTCATCCAGCCAATCGCGGCGGTCAGCTTGTTCGCCTCCACCTCCACTTGATCATGGGGCGCATCGCAGAATGGGCAATACGCGTCGCTAACCTCGGCGTACTCCGGCACCGGAATCTCGGCGATGTTCTTGCCGAAATCTTCTGTGAGGCTGATCGAGGACTGCACCGCGTGGAGTTTGTCCTGAAGTTCACGAACGATGATCGTCTGTTTCGACCGCTCGTCTTCGAGCGCTTTTTTGCGCAGCGAGTAGGCGTCTGCCTGACTGTCGATTCGAACGTTCGCGTCGTGGATCTTGCGGAAAGACGGCTTGAGACTACCCGCAATCTGGGCGCCCGTAAGCGGGGTCAGATCCGTGCCACTGATCGCCCTGTACTCGGCCAGCAGGCCGTCGATGCGCTTAATAAAACGCTCTTTCTCGTCCTTTGTCTTAGGCAGCTGCGCCTCGATCTTCTTCTGCTCAGCCCGGAGATGATTTTGCTCTTGGGACAGATAGAAGTAATCCTGATCGACAAAGCTCATGAATATCTTCAGGTGCTCGATCGCCTGGTCACGCTTCTCTTTTTCATCGAACCGGTAGAAGAGTGCATGCTTGTTCGCCACCAAATTTTGATGTTGTAGCATGTACGAGGCAAAGCTTCGTACTGAAGGCGTTGCGCTCTTCGACTTCCCATACTCACGCGGCGAGTCGTCTTCATCAATATCCGTCATGGTGACAGCGAAGTAGCGACCTAACTCTTTATTAAAGTCTCGCACTGATAAAAACATATTCGGCGTGAAGAATGCGTTAATATTCTTCATCCGCTGGAAAATTTCATCAAGCGAGCCACTGACCTCACTGATGAAAATCTTATTTGTATCGCGTGTTCGCGCCAGACACAGAAGCTCAGCCTCTAGCTGCAGAATGGTGAAATACATCTTCGCCCGGCTGGTAATGACACCTTTCGGAATCGTGTCGTCGCTATTACCAAAGCAAAAATCGAATATTTCAATAATCGCACTTTTGCCCATCGAAGACTTGCCTGTGATGATGTTCAGGCCAGCCTTGAACGTGACCTGATGCACTTCATTATCACGATCCACCACACCGACAGATTTGACGTAACATTTCATAGCTGCACAATCCCTAGCGACTTGAATACCCGAGGAGCTTCTCGATCCTGCAAGAGCCTTGCCAGATTGCGCGCAGACGCCACTTTCTGCCCCAAACCCTTCAGGGGTGGATACGTTTTTTTTGTGACCCTGACGATCATGTCATCATCGATCGTCAGATACTCCGCGCTCACCAGACTCATCAATGTAACGTTGGTGACCTCTCGCAACGACTGGATCCGTTTATGAACACCCGCGATCCGCGTTTTATCGCCTACCATTGTGCGCCAGGTATTCCGCTCGCTGATACGCTGCAGGTATGTAGACGTCGCCTCATGCAGCACAAAAGGCAGCACAAGATAGCTGAAGAGAATGTTCTTCTGCGTTTCCTGTAGCTCGCTGTAGAACCCGTGGAGAATGGGTGCCACGATCAACGGACTGCGCTGCAGGGTATGAATGTGGTCAATGGTTGTAAAGTTCATCACCAAAGCCTCCAATGTAACTTCTCATTACCCTGTTCATCCTCATCGTCTGCCAACATGTGCCAGACCCCATTCCGAAACTCCACCGAGGTGCCATCGAATGCTGACATCCCATCGACGGGTTCACCGCAACGGGCATCAAAGAAGTTCTGCGATTCGAAACACCACTCCCCTTCAGGCTTTCGGGAGCAGCGCCTCATCTCGACCGACCTTAAACTTTTATGCCGTTTCAGCTGATCATGTTTGTAATTATCTACGTCAATCTTCTCGACGGTGAATCGCTTAAATTCGTTGGAGATGGTGTGCACGGCCACCATGTGCTCTAGTATTGCAGAGGATACTTTGTCGGCATACTCTATTTCATAAAGCTTCTTCACAAACAGCCGATCAGCATAGCCGGACTTATCCTCGCTTTCGAAGAGCGCCGGATCGACCACAGGAAACTTTCGCGAGTTTCTTCCGTACCGCGAGAACAACTTAGCAAACTTAATATCGAAATCTTCGTAGGTGATCTTCCATCCGTCCTTGGCAAGGCAAGGCTCGATCAAGTAGCCCAACAGCGCCTGGAAATACTCATCACGCTGTGTGGGATCAATCCCTTTACCAAAGCGGCTTCGAGCATCAAGTGCACGCGATTTGAGGCCAGGCTCATCAGAGAGTATCTTGACCTTTTCGATCACGTCCTGCAGAACAGATCTTCTTTCATCCGCCATGACGAACTGCTGAGCCTGAACGGCCTTGGAAGGCTTCTTCCGGGATTCAGTTATACGCGCCTCACTGTCAGCCAGTACTTTGTCAAGCAATGCCAGGCGATCATCACCGCTGAGGTCGTTCCAATGGCGCAGCTCTGCCGTTGCGCCGTAGGACTGGGTCGTGAGCAAGATGAGCTCGGCATACTTCTCTTGCTTGAACTTCGGTGACAACCAATTCTTCAGGGTATTCCAGAAATTGATGTGTCCATCAGTAAGATCATCAATGAAGTTTTTGACTTCGACCTGGACACTACCACTGACAGTGACATCACCATACACCTCAAGCCAGAGGGTCTGCCCCTCGACCAATTGGTGGCAGTACTCAAGTGTCACGATCAACTGGTAATCGATGGCCTCCAGCAATCTGGTTGCATCGTTGGCAAGCTTAGCCACAACATACTCCGCTCTTTGGTTCACCGTTGCGGCGTGCAGATTCGCGAGGAGATCGAGCGCCGTCCTGGCCAATCCGCCTACCAAAGCGGCAAAATCTATTCAGGCACGAAAACCCTGTACCTTGTGTAGCCAGGCCACACAACTGTATCTATATACAGCTATAGAAGGCGATAGCTTCGCGATTGTAGCGTGATGGCATTTTGTTGGCAAAAAGCCATGCTCCGATCTAATCCTGATATTCTAATTTTCTGGCTGTCAGCAACGAGGACGAAGGTGCATGGTTTTTTCGACGGATAACGGTGGGTTCGAATTTGATTGCAAAGCCGCGAAGATGTCACTCGGCTCCAGCACATGGTCAACCCGACTGAGCCAGCTTCGCAAGATGACCGGGCGAGTGAGTATTCTCACCGCCGACCTTCCGGATCCCGACTACGCCATTGGAGTCCTTAGCAAACGCCCGACAGATGTCCACATCGTCGCTCACTTGAACGCAGCATCAGCTGCGAAGAAGATCAAACAGGCGCTCCCGGATATACGCATCGCGCTGCATCCTGGCCTGGGTGCCAAAGCCATCTTCGTTGCACCCAAGACTCTATGGATCATGAGCGGTGACTTCGGCAGAGGCAGCAAGCTTGACGCAGGCGTGGGCTTTCATAGCCCCGAGCTGTATGAAAAGACATGGTCGCAGCTCTTCGCACGAGCATGGCGGGAAGCGCATGAAGTCACTAATGTATGAAATTTACACAGCAGTACAAAAGTACCCCTGCACATGTAATCGCCCCTCCGATTGCGGATGTCCGCCGACTTCAATCGCTTGTAGTTCTTTTAGCCATGCCTGCATCCCCAGTCACCTATGCTGTCGTTTGCCTTGTCATGTCACAGAGCAGACGGGCGCGTTTGCGCCTTCCTTTGAGCTGGCGGCTTTTGGTGTCTTCCTACCACCTCTGCAGAACGTCAATGTCCTGTTGCAGGGAATAACGACTCTTTGATCAAAGTGCGCCAAAGTGCCTGCTGATCCGTTGAATCAACTGTCTTTACCATGAGGTCGGTGCGCTGCCAATGCTAGAAATCTCCCCCAGGATTTTCATGAATTAATTTCAGAAAAGGGTGAAGAATTTCATTCTGCACAGCATGATTATCTCCGTAAAATTTCCTTTCTTTAATTTTACAGAATCGCGCACTTCATCAATGACCTCTTCGATTATGCACTCCTCGCCTTGGTATGTGTATTCACCTGGCACAACTACCATTAAGATACGTTTGTCTTGATAGTTTTTATCGTGTTTATCTTCGATGGCTTTTGTAATCCTGGCGGCAAGAGTATCGGTCTCCTGCTTCAGGTACGCCATTGTCTTTAGTGGAAATGTGCCGTCGTGCGTCTGGCTAGCTAGCGAGTGCAAAAGATAATCGTTTTTCGGGCACCCTAGGGTGATCTCTATTATTATTTCTTGATTGCTTTCATCATCAGTGATTTTAGCATCGAAATTCTCTTTTTCTGTGCCAAGTTCAAAAATGGCATGATCTGGTATCGATCTCCTCATCAAAAAATAATTAATAGGCAAAAATTCTTCTCTCAGGTATTTATTTGCCCGATATTTGTTTGAGAAAAACCCATCTGGCGCATGGATGTAGCTTAAATCGCTGCTTGAATTTATAGATAGGGGACCCTGTATCAACCTCTTGAATTCAACTACAGATATCGGTTTCTTGAATACACCAAGATCGATATCGTCTTTTTCATATGATTTTTCTTTTGGTGGCCGGTACGAAGCTTCTAGTGAAAACTCAGCATTTAAAACCAAGCCGGAATAGTGCATTGCCAGATCGGGGTGTAGTGAAAAGTTTTTGCTATGATTATTTAACATACCCCTTCCTTTCATATTTGGGAATGAGTCTATAATTTTCCTGACCCCACTTAATAGGAGATTGGTTAATTCGGCTCTTTTCTTACAGTCCGATTCAAGAAAGCTGAAGCCCCATAAAAATGCACCCTCAACAAAAATTATCTCGTACTCATATACATAGACCTTTACGCCATGTATTTTTCCAAATTCCTGGAGGAACTCATTTATCAGGCCATTGAATTGTCTATATTTTTTCCATCCTAGCTCGCAATAGGGTGGGCCTTGATCGAAAAATATGAAAGAGTGTGATTGCTGTTCTTCTTTCTTCAGGAATTCGGCGTGATCGAACATCTTTGCTGCCCTCGCGTTAATTGGCTTTGCTGCGCAAGCCAGTCTTTCCATGTCATTTGTCAGATGTCCTTCAGCATCGCTGCTGAAACTATCTAGCCGTCTTACGTGCATGAAGGAGACAACTTGCTGTTGATGTAATTTGCTTCCATATCGCTCGATAGACCGCAATTCTTTTTTGTACAGAGTCATTCCATGGAAAAATAAGCGGAAAAAACTGCGCTGTATTGAACCGATGCAACGACAAAAAAAACACTGCGATGCTTCGCCGCTGGGCTGGTTATGAGTGATCACTACTGGCTCCGCCGTACTTAACCTAGGCCTGTTTACATGCGCCGGGAATCACACGATAGTTAAGCCAGCGCCAGTCAAACCATCACTTACCGTTTTGCCAGTTGCAGTAGGCGACGCCGATCTGCCGCTAGAATTCTCTGCACATTATCCAGGCTTCTTTGATCCGCTCGTTTATTAAAGGCTTCCTCCTGCAAGCTTTCAGAAAAAGCCACCATCCGCTTGTGCCCGATCAACCCCGCCAGCCAGCCGGTCAACTCATTATTAAAGAAGGGGTATGCACGATTTGAACCGAGATGAACCGCCACTGCGCGCAGCTCAGTCAGACAAATGACATCCGCGAGATCCTGATCAAAGGTGATCAATCGATCCAGGCAGAAATCTACACCCTTCAAGTCTTTAGGATTTGACAGCGACTCCATGATTCTGAGCATGTACAAATCCCAGGCGCAGTTATTGATGATCCGAAGAGGTTCTTCCTTGTCCAAGACCGAGTTCAGTTTCTTCGAGAGCGTCGTTTTTTTTGTGTGGAAGAGGATGTCGGCGCAAACAATCAGTTCGCGTAGCATGAAGATTTGCAACTCATCGTGTATGAAGTTGAGCAACGCCTCCATCTTCGCTTCCGGTGATGCCTTGACGCTGCTTTCTAAAATCCTGGCCCGCAAAATCATGCACTCCGCAGCCGCGGCTTGCTGAGCTAAGGCGACGCCCAAACCGCCCTCCAAGCTACGCGAAAATCCTTCAATCCAATCCTCGGCGAACGCCTCGGCTTGTTCTTGATATAAGCTGCGATACCGTTCCCCCCAACCCTTACTCAGTGGGGAATTATCAAGCGACAGTGCGTGCACTGCGGCAATCGTTTCTTTGCAGAACTGGCGGGTTTCAGGCGACCACTTTTTCTGCGCCTCACACAGATAGATGTAAGAATTCAATCTAGCTAGATCATCTACGGAAAACGTCCGATGCAGATCAGCACGCACTGCATCGAGCTCAGGAGAAATACGCTCCGCATATGACAGCTTTCGAATATAGCTGGCCGCATTCGAATCCAAAAAAAGCGAACCGCCCAATGTGTATTTCACTTGCGTCTTGGACAAGACAAAGGCTTTGTCCAGAATCCAGACGGACTTGCCGCGCAACATGGTCGAGACAAACCCTTTCTTGGAGAACTGCTCCCGCACCAAGCTAAACGGCCCACCCGACTCAGCTGCCGCATACATGACCCGCCAATCGCCTAGCAGCTCGATTCTCTCCTGAAAGCGCTCCAACGCATCCTTTGGATTATTTGCAGAACACACGTAATGCAATGCCCGCTGGACTTCATACTCAGCGTATTCATTCACCATCAACCCACTCCCCCCCTCGAAATTCTATTCGGTCCATCGCCATAAAGGCGCATTAAAATCACTCCCCCTCCATAGAAAATCGCCTGCACTAATTTTCCATCATGGAATAGCCGCTTGGTGTGCCTAGTCCAAATGTTTTTTTGGCGATCCCTGAGAGTCAGTGACTGAGTTCCACTCATAGGCCGTTGCGGTGCATCCGTTTGCAACCCTCAAGAACATCATCGTTACCAGCATCCACTACTTCGGGCTCAGCCGCGGTAGTGCGCTTCTATAAGCGCCAGCATCGCGTCAATATGGTCATTGATCTGAGTGTGACCCCAGTCGTCTCCATTGCCCAGTACATGGAACATGTGGGCCAGTTTCAAGGAGTCGTACTTCGGTTTGACGCGGAAGGCCGCCTGCTTCTTGATCACCGCCAGATTGCTGTACGACGAGTTCTCCCCCGGGCTGAGCAGTACCAGATTGCCAAAGCCGTGCAGTAGGTGGTCGTCCAATGTGCTGCCGAATTCTTCGTTCTGAGGGTGCACATGCTCGACCGAGTTCTTCGATGTGATCCGGTACGAGTGCAGTCGTCCCGAGTGCAACCAATCGAACGAGCGCCGCTCCCGCCAAAGAATATATTCCAGCTTCTGGAACCAGTAGTGCTCGAAGCTCGTGCCGTGGTGCTCCTTCAGATAGACGATCTTGTCCTTGATTGGCAAGGGCTCGGCGGTGTCGCTGGAGAGTAGTTTATAACTCGCCTCCTTCTGAGTCATTTCCGTGAGAGAAAGCTGGTTGTCGATGTTTTCCAGCAATTTCAACACCTGCTGTTCACCTATGCCGGGCGTTTTTATCAGCTTGCCCAAGAAGGGTGTCAGCCAGTACTGGGCGCTGCGCTCGCCGGTGAAGTAACGCACACTTTGTAACTGGCTCATGTCGGACGTCTCGATATGCGTGCGCCATTCCGAAATGGCGCGCCTGCGTGGGCTGAGCGAACTCAGGCGCAAGGTCCGCTCATCGTCCTCGCCCAGGCGCACCCACTTGACTACCCAACGGTCGAACTGAAAGCGCACGCTCCACAGGCATTCCATGAATTTCTTGGCTTGCGCTGCGCTGGCAGTTTCAACAAAGCGCGAGAAGCAGGCGTTGAGGTTACCGTCGTTTACACGAAAACCGATGTCTTCAGCCCCCTGGGCGTGGCGGTAGATCCGGTAGGCGTGCATCAGCAACAGGCCAAAATTGACGATTGATTGATAGCGCGCCTCATCCTTGCCCCCGGTTTCGTCCATTTGCTCGGCCTGGATTCTCATCGACGAGATTTCGTCGATAGACCGGCCTCTGGTGTGACCAGCAGCAGGACGATCCAGAGAGAAGATATCGAAGGAGTGGCTCAGCAGGTCATTGATGCCCACCAGGTTCCAGCGGACATCGGCGAATACATCACGCAGGTTCCTCCGAAGTAGTTGCCCATGTCCTCGCAGGCCTGCCAGATACCTTCATACGTAGTGCGGTGATGATTGATCCGCGACATCAAGCGAGCCTTGAGGATATCCGTCTGCTCAAGCTGAACGCCGCTGGTGTTGAGCGTGGCAAACAGCTTGTTCAGGTCCATGCCAGCCGGCATAACGTTGTTGACCCACGTTACCTGGTTGAACAGGTAGTCGCCCACCCGCTCCAAGGCCTGCTCACCTCCGGTGGCGCGCAACCGTTTGAGGCGATCACTGGCAACCTTGCGCGCGGCGCTCAGATGCACCAGATAAGGATTGGCAGCATCCTCCTTGTCCAGCGACTTTTCCTCGGTCAAGCCCGCCCAGGCACTCAACCGGGCCTGGACTTCGTCGCGGATATTGAAGGTGAGGCGCGGAACATCGCCAAGCACCACCAGCGATCGCAGCGGCGAGCCGGTTTTCAACGCACAGAAGGCAAGCGCCAGGATCATTAGGGTGGTCATTCGT
The DNA here is from genome assembly GCF_000412675.1 of Pseudomonas putida NBRC 14164. Classification (NCBI taxonomy): domain Bacteria; kingdom Pseudomonadati; phylum Pseudomonadota; class Gammaproteobacteria; order Pseudomonadales; family Pseudomonadaceae; genus Pseudomonas; species Pseudomonas putida. The sequence continues at coordinate 3,409,791 of NC_021505.1, forward strand.
TGCTGACCATCGATGAGTTCGTAAGTCATGCTTGCGGCAGGATTGGCGCTGGATGGCACAACGCTGCTCAGCACCGTCCCGATGAAGTAATGAGCCTGCACCGGCTGGCCGTCCGTGTCCGATTCGCTGGCCTAGATGATCTGCTCGAGCAGTTCTTCCACGGCATCGCCGGGCCAGACGTAGGGGCGCTGGTAGCAGGGAATGGCCAGCGATATGCCCTGCGCGCACAGCGTGGCGGCAGATTGGACATGGGACTGAACTTGGGCGTTCATTACTTGCCTCCTTGGCAGGCGAGTCTATCGCAGCTGATGCGTTCGATGGCACTGCGCAACTGCGCGTCATATTCACCAGCCACCCGCTGCGGGTCAGGCCAGCGCAGATGCAGGTTGAGCGTCGAGTCTACCGACTCCACGAAGCGCTTCTTGATGCTGCTCTTGTCCAGTTGTTCAGCACTGACCGTATAGGTGTAGTCACGTAAGTAATTCAACAGCTCTTCGTGGGTGTGGGCACTGGCAATCCAGTCCAGCAACGAGTTGTCCCTAAGATGCGCCTGCACGCCATCTTCCCGGACGCTGACGTCCTTGATCAGGCGATAGGAGAAGATCATCCGGAACATCCACAGGCTGGCTTCAAGCAAACGGGAAGTCCCGAACTGGCTGGCGTACATCAGCAGCGCACAATCAAAAGCACGGCTGAGAAACACGCTGCCGCACGCGTCATGGACCAAGCGCTTGTAGTAGTAGGAAAACGTGGGTTTCTTGGCCGTCTTGTCGACCTCGAGCAAGGTCTTGCGCAAGCCTTGGAAGTAGGTCACAACACGCATGGTATTGACCCCGGTGCCCAGAGGCTGGCGCATGGCATAGCCCGGCTGGACAACCTGTGTTTCCTTGCCCCAGGCATCACGGTGAACTTGCAGAGACCGATAAGCGATGTCGCCGATACCGGGGAGCGTGCGTTCGGCAAGCTCAGTGACGATCTGCTTGCGCTCTTGCAGCGGATCCCGATCACTGGCGACGTTGCGCCAACACAAACTTTGCCAGTGCCGAGACTTCATGAAGGACGCGACCAACGGCTTGAGGTCGCCGAGCGACTCCCAGGTCCGGGCGAAATCGTCTTGCATTGCGGCGGCAACACTGCGCAGGTGATAAGCCTTGACGATGTCGGCGCCGCCCAGGCGCACGCCCGAGGTGTTCTGGGTTTCGAAGAAGCGGTAGGCGTCGTCCTCACGTCGAGTCACGACCAGGGTCACGTTGATACGGGTGAAGTCGATCCGCGGCAGGCGTTGCTGCTCCAGCCAACGAAGATTCAACTGGATGCGTCGGTGGCTCTCCGGCGCGTTGAACTTCAGCTCAGGCGAGCCCTTCTCGCCGTGCTGAAGGTAATGCAACAAGGCCAGGCTGGTGATTCGCTGCTGTCCGTCGATGATATTGAGCAGACCGCGCTGGCGTCCGTCGCCCCCTTCCTGGTGCAAAATGATGCTACCCAGGTAGAAATCATGCGTAGGCGCATCGCTGCTAAAGAAGCTGCGCAAATCGTCGAGCAGCCGCCCAAGTTGCTCCTCGCTCCAGCGGTAGGGACGCTGATACTCCGGCAGATGCAGCCGGCCGAAGATGACCCCTCCGTCGCTGCAGGGGATGCGCTTGCCATTGAACACGTTGTCGAGGCTCGTGGAGGCGACAGCAATGCCCTGCACGTCCAATGGCAATTGCGGGGCAAGCGGCCGTTCACTCACGGCTTGGTTCATACGACAGTCCTTGTACTGGATCCGGCGGCCAGCGTCCCCGGAGAGAACGATTAAAGGACGCGATAATGGCACACGGCCATTTCATTCAAAAGCGCTATCAGAGCAGCTGCGCGGTCCAGCTCCGCACCGGGTGGGAACAGAGTTCATGTGAGGCTTGGCTAGATATGCCTGAGCGATTTGGCCCTTGGTCTACGGTTTATGGGCGGTATAGCCGCCGCTCGAGCCGAGCAGAACGACCCGCACGGTTTTGAAAGCAACGCCAACGTGAAGCTGTTTCGGGCACTGAGCCATCTGATCATGAAGCTGTACCAGCCGACCCGGGCCGTGATGAATTTCGCCGAGGCAACACGCTGGGCACCGCCTACCGACATTGGCGGCGGGCAAAAATCGGTAGGCGCTTTCGGCTGTTCTTTCGCTACGATTCAAGGTCCAAGGTCATCGTCTATGCATGGGTCAACGACGAAAATGCCCTGTGGTCCACAGGTAGCAAATCCGATCCCTACGCCGTATTCGAGAAGATGCTGGGCCGCGGTAGGCCTCCTGATGACTGGGATGCACTGACTGCTGCGACGCGTAGCGACTGGGGCGAGCCCAGAGCGTAAACGGCACGCTTTGGTGAGTGATAGCACGTTCAACACCGCCCCTCAGTGCGTCCACTATCGTCCGCTCGGAACCACCGCAAAAAGGGGTACTTCTGGGGGTTCAAATTGAATTTCTCACTCGTAACTTGTTGATTAGCATGGTTGCCCAAATGTTCTTTGGCGACCCTGACAGTCTTTAGGAACTTCGCGCATGCTTGTTAGCTGATCATTTCTGCCTTTTTCTAGCCTCGAATAGCCATTTACTTCCAGCTAATTGCTACATTTGGGGCAAATTTGAGGGCATTGTTTGGATGGTTTGAAAAGAATGTCCCCAGCCTGAGGCCAAGCAGGCTATTGATGAGGGTGAATGGACTGAAGAAGATATGGGCCCTCAGCCCTACCCCGTATCAATGGCCGAGTCGTAGTGAGCGCGCCACTAGCCGCACTGAACAAATGCGCGCGAATGTAAAAAAATATGACGGCATAATGCCTCGTCAATGCCCCCTCCTCCGCCCCATGCAAGGAATGCCGGTGAAACGCATCCAACGAGATTTCGTAACCCTCTTCAACTGCCTCTGGTATCGCGACTTTCCCGTGACAGAGGAGCACTCCATGGCCAACCCTGCCAACTGGACTATTCATATCGGCCTGGTGGTCAGGCAATGCGCGACCCTGCTCGGCGCTCGCGCACTGTTCGAGCAAGGCGGCCGTACCGATGCAGTCATACGTTTTCCGGAACAAACCCTGGCCTATGTGGAATGGGAATGGAAACGCGCCCATACCGATATTAATGAGTTCGAAAAGCTGCTGAAACGCGCCGATGATGCAGTGTTTCAGACCTTCATCGGCTACACCAGGGTCAATGAACTGCAGATGGCGCTGGAGCGCATACACGGCGTATGGGAACACGCGGACAAGCCATTGCTGGTATTTCTCGTGACCTATGAATGGCACGGGCGCAGTCGCTATTTCAAGGAACTGAAAACCTACGAATTCGCCAGGGGCCGCTACAAGCACGTTCGCAGCCAGCCAGCATTGCCCTGGCTGGTCAACCGCAAGACCTACAACAACGTCGGCGAGGATGCTTGAAGGTGAACAACGTCCAAGCCCTGAAGCTGGTCGATGCGGTGTTCGCCGACATTCTACTGGCACGCTCTGCCGATGATTTTTCGGCCATCGTCTCCCAGCGCCCCGACCTTCATGTCAATCGACTGGACCGTAAGGACTACCCGGAACTGCGGCTCTCGATCAACAGCGATGAGATTGCCACCCTGGTAGCCGACGGGCTGCTGACCGACGAGGGCGAGCTCCACCCCCGAATCAGCGCCAGGACGCTGTCACCGCTGGAAAAGCTGCTCTATTCCGTCGCCTGGAAGAACGGCGACCTGCCGAAGGTGACGCACATCGTCGAAGGAGTGCGCGGCGTCCATGCCGACACTGCACGGAAAAACGGCCCAGGACAGGTGTTCCACCAGTTTGGCCGCCACCTTGCCGACAAGCGCGAGCCCATCATCGACCAGCATGTCCTGCGTGCTTTCCTGCTATGGCGCGCCGATCGCAACGACGAAAAAAAGATGGACTCCATCCGCCGGATCACGTTGCTCAACAACCAGGTCTCTGGGATCAACGATTACAAGAGCTGGCTGAAAACCGAATGCTTCGACCCGCAACTGAAAGAGTCAGCGGATTACCTGATGCACATCGACAGCACGCTGTTCGCCCTAGGCAAAACCATCAAGCTGGGCAAGTGCGCCGGATGATCTCCGTTCCGTGGTCATGAAGCGGGGTGCGGATCAACACCTCGTGCATTACTGCTGAAACACCTCGATTCGGTGGTCGCGCAGGTAGTCCGCCATCCCGCCTAGCACTATTGGCAAATGGGTATCTTTATGACTAACAGCAACGGCAAGGGTGGCGGCGAAGTGCTTGGTCAAGAGCGGCGCCGGCGCTGGAGCCCCGAGCAGAAGCTGCCATGGTGCGCAAGAGCCTGGAGCCTGGGCAGAGCGTCTCGGTAGCCGCCAGGCGCAACGGTATCAATGCCAACCAGCTTTTCCTGTGGAGCAAGCTGTACCAGGAGGCAGCTTGTCGGCAGTCAGCGCCGGTGAAGCCGTCCTTTAGGCCTCTGAGCTGAACTATGCGCTAAAGCAAATCCTTAAGCTGCGGCCGTCTGTGCTGGCTATCTACCTACTCATGCCACGGTCAGTCTTGCCCAAGCAGGTAGGGCAATTCCGCATCAGCGCCACATCATGCAGAAGAAAGCGCCCGTACCGGGCGCTCGACGTGGCTGTTTGTCAACAACCAACGGTCTACAACGACCATACCTCCGAAAACTGCGTGGACTGCCGGACATTTTCCTCTAATTCAATACCACACCGAAGAGGTCAGTTGCGTCACCAGCAACAGAACACGTCAAATAAAATTATTTACAATGAGAGGCATAAAAATCTCATCTGAATTTTCTTCTAGCTTCTCACCAACACGACAATCCACAGTTGTATATATCGACGCATTTATAAACCTGACGCAAGACCTTCCTTCGGATTTTCGCTCAAGGAGAGTTTTCATTGCGTCTGCGGGCAATTTAGCTTTCAACTGTGCAAGGGCGCTCAGCCCGAAATCTAGCGAAACAACATAGCTGTCACCACCAGGCAACGTAGTACTACTTCCGGTTGTGAACATATTGCCATCAAGCTGGGCAATGAAACTTATGGGAACATCTGGGAAGATTAGATGCTCGACCTTATGAAAGCCAAGCCTCTTGAGATGTAGACCAAGGTCCTTTGCTAACTTAAACTCATAATTCAATGAGTTTTCTGGACCCAAAATCCTCTTCAGCTCATCTAGATACTGAGGCAACAGAGCCATTGCAAAATGCAATATAGGGTCCGGCTTACTTACATTAAAAAGCACAAACTCCCGGCCATTACACAATGCGAACATTGGCACACGAATCTCACTATGAATAGCATAAGAATAAGCCTGTTCAACGTGAGCCCCTGAAGTGATATTTTCGCCCGGCGCCTTTGCTTCAAGAAGCCATGAATACCTACCACTTACTTCAAAAAGGTAATCTGGGATACAGGTAATCTTTTTTCGAGAGCTACCAATCGATACGAACGGATGAACAAGCGGCTTACTGCGAACAATTTTATATGGCTTACTAGCTGAGTACCCTAGGCACCTCAATATAGGAAGAATAATTTCCTCCCTAACAGAGTCCTCCTTGAAATCTGGATCATCAAGCTCCTCCAATTTAAAATCTTTGATCGGATTAAAACTCTCCTCAATTCTCATCGAGCCTCCAAATTTCAGCCATTACAAAATAGTCATAATTCAGACATTTAATGGAGCGCAGAGAGCCGAATGACGAAGCTTTTGTCGTCAACCCCTACCCTTACTTTCAAAAAACACCATCAAATAATTTATTCTAACTGGCAATTTCGCCATACGTCCTTTGCCACCTAAACCAATTATTCTCTCGAGTGTTTAGCCGCATCGATCTCATCGAACCCGGATAGCAAGCGCACATACAGGCTTGAACTCCATAGCCTTCTTTAACTCCCCAGATTGCAATTGACGTGAAGCCTCTCCACTGCAAGACGGTAGCAACCTTACTTTAACCATTGGTGATAACTCTCACATCCGAGCCGGATACGCTCTTAATGTACGAGTAACTGGTGCCGAGCACAGCTAGCTGATCAGCGGAGATTTTGGCTGCCGATATGGCTGGTTGGACGATCACAAAACGGAAAATCATCTCGTGATCGTGGCACTTATTGCGCAGCAGCTCTAAATCGACGGGTTCGCCCTTGAGGATCCTGTCAAACCCTTTTGACAACGAGTACTGATAGCGCTCCAGCAATCGGTTAAAGAACTTTTCTTCGGTGTGCAGCCACTTCACGGAGCGTGATGCCTGACCGCAGACCTCGTAGACGTCGGACACTCGGGCGCCCGGTTGATCCGCGCCAGAACAGTACTTGCAGTGGTACAGGTCGACAAAGATGGCATCCTTGCTTTCCTTGATCGCCACCAAATCGGCGATCTCGCCGGCGCCATCATCGTTGAAAATGAACGTGTAATCGTTCTCGATTTTGCTATAAGTGAACCCCTGAACTGTGTCCGGGTTGCGTTCCGCCCTCATCGACTCGCTGTGGATCTGGGTCGTGCCCCAGTCCCACGGTTCGATCAAGGCGACCGGCAGCTTTAGGTCCAAACTGTTGGGGGAGTAGTAGCGGTAGTTGCCTTCGACCATCGAACCATCGACGGCCAGTAGTACAAGCGGGTTGCTATCCAGGTACTGCTCGAACGAGCTCTCTTCAGCGGAGACGATCTTGACCCCTGGGCAGGAAAATTTGTAGGCGTCATCCAACAGTCGGATCGTGATATCCGGTAATTGACGCGCCGTACCATCGACTGTCGTTGCGCTGATGGGCACTTGCATGGTCAATGCATCTACTCGCTGGGGCTTGCCCAATTCCACATCCAGCAAGTTGAACACCTCAGCCACGTACGCCAGCGAAATCTTCTGCTCATTTTCAATCAAGATCGACGCCGGCCAATCGGCATAGAACAACCCCGTCGGCCACGCCCCCTCAATCTTTTCCGAGCGAATTACATCCTTGAGTATTTCGGACGGGTTGATCGTCGCGTCGTTGAGCTTGTGCGAGGCACGCTTGCACCACTCGATCCAGTCGTTGATGCTGGAAGCGTTCATCTCCCAGATCTTGCCCTTGTGCGAACAGCCAACGGTAGTGCGCTGGCCATCTTCGTAGCCGGTGGCGAAGATGTTGGACTTTCTCGCCGTGCCGTTCTCGATTTCACTGATGACGGTATTAATGTCGCGCCCAACATGCATGGTAAAACGCAGATCCTTGCGCATGCGCGAAAGGCCCACGTTTTGCAGCTTCATGAGTTTAATGCCGTGTAGGGTGCGGAAGGTCGACTCGCCGCTGATGCGCCGGGAATCCTTGGCGATCAGGCTCAGGAAACGGTTCGCTTGCGACTCATCCCCGGAAGAATGGACGAACAGCGTCTTGTCGGACTCATGGTAGTACGCCAGGCAGAGGATCCAGTTGGTGTCCATGATCGTCGACGTCTGCGCCCAGCCGACGGGCATTTCGCGCCGCGTCACCATGATGATGGTGTCGGCCTCGTCGTTGATGGACAGGAGCTGCAGCGGCTCTTTCTTCTGCGAGAAGTGCTTGGCCTTCTCAGGTCGCCAGTCGTCAAGCTCCACGTGGTAGGCGACCGCACTGATCTTGGGGTTGGGGTTCAAGCCGAAAATGTCCTCGGCATCGGCATCCTCAGGAAACTGTTCGGTGAATGTCTCCTTTTCGATCTCGCGGGCGATTTTGTCCTGGCTGACATCGCGAATCACCGCACTCCAGTCGGCACTTTCCTTGTACAGCACCGCCATCTGGTAATCGACTTTCTGGTTGGCGATATTGGAGACGAACTTGGCGTCACCGAGCGTATCATCGACTCGTGTTAGACGACCGATAAACTGCAGAGTAACGGCGGGACTGCGGTGCTGGTCGTGGATGGCCGCAATCTTCAGCTCCGGCAAGTCGAAGCCTTCGCCCAGCATGTCCACACAGACGATGATCTTGTATTTCTTCTCGACGATTTCACCCAGTAGCCTAGCCCGGTTCGGCACTTTGCTGTGGATAAGGATGGGCGAAAGATCCTCATGCTGCTTATACAGCTCAAACAGTGCGGCGGCACGTTTTTGCGACCGGGCACGTACCATCAGCAGGTGGTTGAACCCCTGCGCGCGGTCGTTTCGCAACAGCTCGACCGCCTTGTCAGCCACCACCTGGTCGGCCAGTTCCAGGTTGTACTCGCGCACCGGATGGAACTCGATCGCCTTGAAGTAGCCATCGATCTGGGCATCCTTCAGCGGGTAGTTGTAGATGATCTTGCCATCCAACGGCTGGTTATCCTCCCGGAACGGAGTGGCGGTGAATTGCAGGCAGGGCTTGTCTTTGAACGCAGTTTTCACCCTGTCCCAGGTCAGGGCGGCCACATGATGCGCTTCATCGATGATCAGGTGACTACACAACGCCGCCAAGGCCTCCAAGGCCGGTTGGTCGAAACGCTGTAGCGCTTGCGGCGTGGCGACGATCACATTGGCATCAGCCAGCTGTTGGACCTCGTCAGCGGCCAGACCTGAGCCGATAGCCCGCACCACCGGGTTGAGTGCGGTAGCCGAAACGGCGCCGATCTCCCGCAACTTCTTCAGTTCATGGCATTTGTCGGCCAGTTGGGAACGCAACGCGTCAGAGGGCACCAGCACAAGGGTCCTCGCCAATCGCCCGGCGACCAGCAACCCGAGCATGGTGTCGGTTTTGCCAGTGCCGGTCGGCATTACGATTGTTGCGGTCGTGGGGGGGCCATCACCAAGTGCCCCAGGGCGGCATACAGCGCAGCCAGTTGCGGCTTGCGCAAACCCGGCGTCTGGGTTTCCCGCACATCCAGATTGAAATTGAACAGATGCTGCTGCCAACTGCGATAGACGTCTGCGTACTTCCCTGCTTCAACGACCATTACGGGTACCCGATTGGAGGATGAGGATTAGCCTGCCTAGCTAATGGCTACATGCTACCAGCGAAGAGCTGGCGTGGTGTAGGCCTGCCAGACACCAATCCCCTGCCCTAGCTAACCAATCATCCGGCTATCCCTTATGCATCCCAGCCTGCAGTACACTGAAAGCCATCAACGACCACCTTGCTCCGCTTCAGAAATCGCCAATGCTGATCGTCTGCGCACCCGTCGCGACTGGGGGCAAAATTGGGGGCACAGCGTCAAAACTCCATCCTGAAACTACCGCCCTAGAGCCAAGTAAAAATGTTCTTCGGCGACCCTGACAGTCTCTAACCCACTTTCGACGGTCGGATTGGTTTTTTGCTAGATCACTTCGTAGCGATTGCGGGTTGACCTCTTCCACCCAGGTCGGCATGCCCCCTGCGTGATCGCGACCCGTCAGTGTTGGTGATGCCGGTCGAGCATGCCTTGACAGGGCTCGCCCCCCCTGACGTTCAACGACACCCTCAGCCACGCTTATGTCGCCGTCAACGCCAACAGTGCCCTCGCCGTCTATCTTGAGCCGCAAGCCCTTCAAGCCGGTTGGAGCTTGCAAGTGCGAGTGCGGGCTCAACGCACATTGCGTTTCTGCGCCCGCTCTTCGACGGTTTGCCGAGCGCTGCTGGACTGTTTGTCTCTACCACTGACCGGCAAGGCTTGACTCTACCGTAAGGGGCAGACTTTACCCTTGGCACTTCATTACCTGGAGTTTGTCATGAAGCGCAAACGCATGCTTGTAATCCTCGGCCACCCTTCGAACGACAGCTTTTGCGGCGCTGTGTCCGAACGTTATGTCGAGGCTGCCACGCAAGCAGGCCATGAGGTGCGCCTGCTACGCCTGGACACCCTGGATTTCGATCCGGTCTTGCACGATGGCTATAACCAGATCCAGTTGCTTGAGCCCGATTTGATCAACGCACAGAACGACATTACCTGGGCCGAACACCTGACATTGGTGTACCCGATCTGGTGGGGCGGCATTCCGGCGTTGCTCAAGGGGTTCTTCGACCGCGTGTTTCTGCCCGGCTTTGCCTTCAAGTACCGCAAGGGCTCGCCCTTCCCGGATAAGCTGCTCAAGGGCCGCACGGCTCACCTTTTGGTGACCATGGACACGCCGCCGTGGTACTACCGGTGGGTGTATCGCATGCCGGGCCTGCACCAAATGCGCAAGACCACCCTGGAGTTCTGCGGCATAAAACCCCTGAAAACCCTGACCTTCGGTCCGGTATTGGGCTCCAAGCCGGAACAGCGTGAAGCCTGGCTCAAGCAAGTCCAGGCAGTCGCCAGCCGTTGATCGGCCCCGGTCGGGCCGTGCCCCTGCGCTGCCCAGCCGGGCCTCCCTGCTGTGACACCTTGTCCAACTTGGCTTCCCACACCCTGACGCTTGTGCAAAGATGTCGCGCGCCTGTACGAGCACGCGACATCTTTTCGCTTCTGATGCGTCATAAAAAGGGATTTTCATGTACATCGGCAAAGCTGCCCAGCTGTCGGGCACCACCGTCAAAAGCATTCGACATTACGAAGAAATCGGCCTGTTGCCCCCCCCGCAACGCGAAGGCAAGTACCGCATCTACAGCCAGCAAAGCGTAGAACTGCTGACCTTCATCAAATGCGCTCAGCAACTCGGTTTCAAGCTCAAGGAAATGCAGGCCATTCTGCAGGATCATCGCGGCCAGGAGTTGCCCTGGGATCTGGCCATGCAGGCTATAGATAACAAAAAGCAGGAATTGATGGGGCAAATCCAGGCCTTGCAGCAAGTGCATGACGGCTTGGTTGAGTTTGAGCTGAGCCTCAAAGATGCTCAGATGCAATGCCAGTTCGAACACCTGGAAAAAGCCCGCTGAATCCGCTCCTCCGCCCCTGAACGGCCATGGCGCCCCGTGCCGTTTTCAGCACGCAGGCGCCCCGGCGATTTAGCCTGGCACAGCCCCACCCCGCGGCTGCTCGCCCTCTTGCACTGCTGGCTGCGGCACAATCGAGGCAAAGAACCACGGCGAAATCAGCGTGACCAACAAAATGGTCATGAAGCCGCTGGATGACAGCGCCAGTATCACCAACACACCCAGGTCGATGACGGGTTTGTAGGCGGAGAACAGCAGCGCGACAAAGCCCATCGAGAAGATCACGACGTTGACCACCGTCGAGCGCCCGACGCCCTGCATGGCCGCCAGGATGGCCTCGTCGATCTCGATGCCCTTCTGCACCAGCATCTTGATCCGTGACAGCAGGTGAACGGCGTAATCCACGACGCCCACCACCAGGAACGTCACCAGTGTGGTACCGATGTTCAGCTCGATATCCAACAGGTACATGCTGCCGTACACCGTCACCGACGTGGTCAGCAACGTCAGCATGCCGAGGATGCCCAGGCGGACTGACTTGAGCCAGAACAATTGTCAAAGTAGGCGACTTCACTGCGCCGCTTTTGGCCATCAAACCTGAGCTTGGCCGCCGTCAACGAACAATTCGATACCATTGACGAAGCTCGCGTCATCCGATGCCAGGAACAGCGCGGCACTGGCGATTTCTTCCGCCTCACCGACACGACCCATTGGAATCAGCGAAGCCAGGTAGTCGAGCAAACCTTGTTGCTGTGCAGCATCTGGCCCCGCGAGGTCGACCAGGCCTGGGGTACGTGTTGCACCTGGGCTGATGGTGTTGACCCGTACCTGGCGGTCTTTCAAATCCAGAATCCAGTTGCGAGCGAAAGCACGTACGGCTGCTTTGGAAGCGGCGTAAACACTGAACGCGGCAGTGCCGGAGGTGCCCGCAGTAGAGCCGGTGAGGATCACCGAGGCTTTGGGGGCCAGCAAGGGCAGGGCTTTTTGTACGGTGAACAGGACGCCTTTGACGTTGCGGTCGAAGGTGTCATCGAAGTGCTGCTCAGTGATTTCCCCCAGGGGCAGCATCGAACCACCGCCGGCGTTAGCGAAGAGCACATCAATGCGGCCATGCGCGGAGCCAATCTGACTGTAGAGCGCGTCCAGTTGGTCGAGTTTGGTGGAGTCGACTTGCACGCCGGTGGCGTTCCCGACAGCGGCCACTGCCGCATCGAGTTCGATCTGGCGGCGACCGGTGATGTACACGTGGGCGCCTTCTTCAGCGAAGCGTTTGGCAGTGGCGAGGCCGATGCCAGTTGTGCCGCCGGTGACCAATGCGATTTTGCCTTCGAGCTTGCCAGTCATGGTGTTTCTCCCGTTACGTTAAGTAAGTTGCTGCGGTGTGGGAGAAGCTTATCGACGGCATCTATTTTTCAAAATAGAATTGCCTGAAATCTATCGTTGCAGAAATGAAATGAGCAAACTTCCGGATTTCGAAGGGTTGGCCATGTTTGCCAAGGTGGCTGAAGAGGGATCGTTCGCTGCGGCATCTCGGGTTATGGGGGTTTCCGTGCCCACGGTATCTCGAGCGGTTGCGCGCCTTGAAGAGCGGCTGGGTGGACGCTTGTTCAACCGCACCTCACGCCAGTTGGCGCTTACAGAGTTTGGCGCGAGCATGGCCGCCAAGGCCGGCGACATTTATCGGCAGGCCGAGGAAGTTGAAAGTGAGGCCCAGGAACTGTCGGTGCAGCCACGAGGCCAGGTAAGACTCGCGGTACCGATGTCGTTCGGTTTGCGCTGGGTAGCGCCACTCATTCCTCAACTGATGCGCATGTACCCAGAGCTGTCGATAGACCTGCACCTGTCCGATGCGTCCGTAGACCTGATCGCCGAGGGCTTTGATGCGGCACTGCGCATTGCCGTGCTGCCTGACTCGTCTCTAGTCGCGCGTCGACTCTGTGCCGTCACCCAATACCTTGTGGCTTCACCTGCCTATCTAAGCGCACACGGATACCCGAGCCATCCACGTGAATTAGCCGCACGACCCTGCTTGAGCTATGCGTACCGCGCGCGCAGCCAGGTGTGGCGATTCACCCACGTGGACGGTACCGAAGAAGATGTGGTGCCTACCGGCCAACTTCGTGTCACTAACTCAGATGCCTTATTGCCAGCTTTGCTCGAGGGGCTGGCCATTGCCGAGCTTCCGGAGTTTATCGCCAGCGAATACCTGGCCGACGGCCGACTGATCGCATTGTTGCCGGAGTGGAGCATGATGCGTGGTGGTCTCTATTTCGTGACACCCTCGGCGCGTACTCGCCCTGTGAAGATCAAGGCACTCTCAGACTTCTTCTTCGAGCAGCTGTCAGAACCATCATGGCGCTGGCCTCGATAACCGGCCAACGAGCAGAAAAGCAACTTGGTCACCTGTGTGCAAACCGCGCTGATAGTGCGCCACTATCAACAAGGCCCTATTGATGGAGTGATGGGCAAGGCGACACGTTGTGCCTTGATGGCCTTTCAAAGGGCACAGATGGAACATGTGCGCCAGAAAAGCGCCCGCCAACACCGCAGCCTGCGATCGTGTCCACGGAGGTGTAATTCATCCTACGGAGCTAATGAGCATTTGACCCACCTATGCGCGATCAGCCAGGAAGTCGAAATTGACCGCGTAAGGATTATTCCTTACCATTCAATCAAGCATCCGGGAGAACGCTCATGCCTGCTATCCACGAAATCGCCACGTTGACCTCGAAGGGCCAGGTCACACTGCCCAAATCCGTTCGCCAGCTACTGGGCCTTGACACAGGTGGCAAGATCGCATTCGACGTGCGCGGCGGTGAAATCGTGGTCAGCCGCGTTGAAACCATCCATGAAGACCCTGCCATCGGTGCATTCCTGGGTTTGCTGGAGGCTGATATCCGTAGCGGCCGTAACCTCACGACTCTGCAGGAAGACTTGGCGCAAACCATGCTCGCCAACGCAAACCACTCCGTGAACCTGGACGAAGAGATCGATGGTGAGGTCGCGATCTGATGCTGCGACATGGCTGGACACTGTTGTTCCATGAAGGTGTGACTTTACAGCTACGCAAGTTACAAGAAGCCGCCGCCCGAGCCGAGCAGAACGACCCGCAAGGGTTTGAGAGCAATGCCAACGTAAAGCTGTTTCGGGCATTGAGCCATCTGATCATGGAGGCTGTGCCTGCCGACCCAGGCCGTGATGAGTTCCGCCAAGGCAACACGCTGGGCACCGCCTACCGACATTGGCGGCGGGCAAAGATCGGTAGGCGCTTTCGGCTGTTCTTTCGCTACGACTCAAGATCCAAGGTCATCGTCTATGCATGGGTCAACGACGAAAATACCCTCCGGTCTGCAGGCAGCAAATCCGATCCCTACGCCGTATTCGAGAAGATGCTGGGCCGCGGTAACCCTCCTGATGACTGGGATACGCTAATTTCTGCAACGCGTAGCGGCTGGGACGAGCCCAACGCATAAGCTGCGCGACGGGGTGATGGATTACACGTTTGACACCGCCTTCCGTCGCTCAGCAGGCACCCTCCCGCGAGCGGCTGGCCGAACAGTAGGTGAACAACCCTGAAAGGAGTTTCACCATGACACCCACAAAACCCTCTACGTTTGTGCTTACCCTGTGCCTGGGCTTGACTGCACCACTTGCCCTGGCTGCCACAGACCTGAACGATCAGCGCGCCCCGGGCGTGCAACCGCACGACAATGGTCAAATGAACGGCCAAGGCGGTGCCACGGGCTCAGGTACACCAGGCGATGGCATGGGTACGGGTAATGGCGGTACTGATGATAATGGGACGGACAACACGGGCGGAGACGGTACCAACAGTGGTTCGGGCACCGGGGGTAATGGCTCTGGTGGCAGCGGTACAGGCTCGGGCAGTGGTAGCGGAGGCTCATCGGGTAGTGGATCCGGCGCAGGTTCCGGCAGTTAGGTGAAATGGCCGATGGCAATGGACCACTCGGCCTGACTGCAGCGCACTCAGCGCCAATGCGTCATCAACGCACCCCGCATGCCGCCGACCGGATCTTGCTGAGGTAGCGGTACTTTGGCGATGCGCGCGACGGCACGCGGGTGCGCTGCGCTGTCGGGACGCTGGATGTCGTAGTTTTCCTGCCCGTAGGGATAGGCGCCGACCACCAGAAACTCATCGCTGCACTCGATGCAGCGATGGCCCGTACCAGCTGGCAGCACCAGCACATCGCCCCGCTCCACGCTAACGCTCTGCCCTGATTCCCCGCCAAGCGTCAACCGCGCCTGCCCACAGGCAATGCCCAGCGCCTCATGAGCGTTAGGGTGAAAGTGGTGATAATCGAAGATTCCGTCGCGCCACAGCGGGGTCCATTGGTGAGCCGCAAACAGCGCTTCGAATGCGCTGGCATTGTCCCCCGACGGATCGAGCTTCAACCGGTAGAACAGCACGGGAAAACGGCTGTTCGGCGTGGCGCCGTCGTCTTCAAAATACAAGGCCTGCACGCTGGCATCTTCGGTATTCATGAGCGTCATGATGCGCACCCTGGCGGTCATCGGTTCACCTTCGAACCCGTCGGCTGTTGCGAGGTTCCAGCCGGCAGACGGGTGAACATACCGTTGAAACTTTCCCGACACCTGCCAAGTCCAGACACCTATCGATGACAGAACGGGAGCAGGCAATGACCGGCACGGTAGGCGACTTTCTGGTGGAACGTTTGTATCAATGGGGAGTACGGCGCATCTTCGGTTACCCCGGCGACGGCATCAACGGGGTGTTCGGCGCGCTGAGCCGGGCCAAGGGCAAGATTGAATTCATCCAGGCCCGCCATGAGGAAATGGCCGCCTTCATGGCCAGCGCACATGCCAAGTTTACCGGCGAACTCGGTGTTTGCATGGCCACCTCCGGCCCGGGCGCCTCGCACCTGCTCACTGGCCTGTACGACGCACGCATGGACCACCAGCCGGTACTGGCCATTGTCGGTCAACAGGCCCGTGCGGCACTGGGCGGGCACTACCAGCAGGAGCTGGACCTGCTGTCGATGTTCAAGGACGTGGCCGGTGCGTTCGTCCAGCAGGCATCGACACCGGAGCAGGTGCGCCACCTGCTCGACCGTGCGGTGCGCACGGCCGTCGGCGAGCGCCGCGTTACCGCCATCATCCTGCCCAATGATCTGCAGGACCTGCCCTACAACGAACCGCCGAGGGCTCACGGTACGGTGCATTCCGGCATCGGCTACAGCAAGCCCAGGGTGTTGCCGTTCGACGAAGACCTGCAGCGCGCCGCCGATGTACTCAACGCCGGGCAAAAGGTGGCGGTACTGGTAGGTGCCGGCGCACTGCAGGCAACAGAGCAGGTGATAGCAATTGCCGAAATACTCGGCGCCGGGGTGGCCAAAGCGCTGTTGGGCAAGGCTGTGTTGCCGGACGACCTCCCGTGGGTCACCGGGTCGATCGGCCTGCTTGGCACCGAACCCAGTTATCAGCTGATGACCGAGTGCGACACCTTGCTGATGATTGGCTCCGGCTTTCCCTATTCCGAGTTTCTGCCCAAGGAAGGCCAGGCGCGCGGCGTGCAGATAGACCTGCAACCCGACATGCTCAGCCTGCGCTACCCGATGGAGGTCAACCTGGTCGGCGACGCCAGCGAAACACTGCGCACATTGTTGCCATTGCTTGAGCACAAGACAGACCGGCGCTGGCGCGACAAGGTGGAGACCTGGCGTGCGCAGTGGGACAAGACCGTGGCCAAGCGCGCACTGGTCAAGGCTGACCCGATCAACCCGCAACGCGTGGTCCATGAGCTGTCCCCTCGCCTGCCCGACCACGCCATCATCACCAGCGATTCCGGCTCCTGTGCCAACTGGTTTGCCCGCGACCTGCAGATTCGCCAGGGTATGCAGTGTTCACTGTCCGGCGGCCTGGCTTGCATGGGCGCAGCCGTGCCCTATGCCATTGCAGCCAAATTCGCCCACCCGCAACGGGCAGTGGTTGCTTTGGTGGGCGATGGGGCGATGCAGATGAACAACCTCGCCGAACTGATCACCGTGGCCAAGTACTGGCAGCAGTGGGACAACCCACAATGGATCTGTGCCGTGTTCAACAATGAAGACCTCAACCAGGTCACTTGGGAGCAACGGGTGATGGAGGGCGACCCCAAGTTCGAAGCTTCGCAGTCGATCCCTGACGTGCCCTACCATTTGTTCGCCATTTCCATTGGCCTGCAAGGTATCTACGTAGATCGCGAAGAGGACGTTGCCGCTGCGTGGGAGCGCGCGCTGGCTGCTGATCGGCCAGTCCTCATCGAGTTCAAGACCGACCCGAACGTGCCGCCCCTGCCACCCCACATCAAGCTGGAGCAGGCGAAGAAGTTTGCCACTACCTTGCTCAAGGGCGACCCCGACCAGGCGGGCATCATCGTGCAGACAGCCAAGCAGGTGCTCAGCTCGGTGCTGCCTGGCAAGAAGTGATAGCCACCTCTGCTGTTCGCCTGCAACGGGCTCCTGCCCTGCCAGGCGTGTCAGCAGAGGCACTCGACATCTTGCCCTTTCGATAGTCCGAGCGGCACTATTCTCCCCTGCGCCAAAACGTCTTGGCTGATCGGAGAAGTGATACATGGACATTCAGCGCCGGAACAACGTTCAAGTCCATGGCGAAGGCACTTCGACACTGGTGTTCTCTCATGGCTTCGGCTGCGATCAGACCATGTGGCACTATCTGTTCCAGCACTTCACCAGCCGTTTCCGCGTAGTGCTATATGACCTGGTCGGCGCAGGCGGATCGGATCTGGATGCATATGAGAGCGCAAAATACGGTTCGCTGGCTGGGTACGCACGAGACCTTAACGATGTCATAGATCACTTCGGGCGCGGCCCGGTGATTGTTGTCGGTCACTCGGTGAGTGCAATGATCGGCGCACTGGCCGACCGTCTTCACCCGGACCGCATCGCCGCGCACGTCATGGTAGGGCCCTCTCCTTGCTATATCGATTGCGAGGGTTACGTGGGAGGTTTCACGCTCGAAGACATCCACTCGCTGCTCCACACCCTGGACAGCAACTACCTGGGATGGTCCAGTGCAATGGCACCTGCCATCATGGGTTCACCAGGGCAGCCAGCACTAGGCGATGAACTTACCAACAGCTTCTGCCGCACAGAACCGGAGATCGCCAAGCAATTTGCACGCGTGACCTTTTTATCCGATAACCGCGAAGACATCGCCGGCCTGGATACTCCAACGCTCATTCTGCAATCTTCCGATGACCTGATCGCTCCTCTGGAAGTGGGCCGGTACATGCATGCGACCTTGCCCAACAGTGTTTTCCATCTCGTAGACAACGTGGGCCATTGCCCGCACATGAGCGCACCAGCAGCCTGTGCCGAAGCAATGGACGATTTCCTCAAGCCCTGGGTAGGCGAAAATGTCGATTGATCAGCCTCTGCTGCCCGAATTCGAAGATCTTTTCGACAGTGCCCCCTGTGGCCTGGTTGTCACCGACGAAGACGGCACCATTCTGCGCAGTAACCGGATTTTCAGCATCTGGATCGGCATCAGCCAGGAGGATCTTGCCCAGCGGCGGTTTCAGGATCTGCTGACTATGGGTGGAAGGATCTTTCATCAGACCCACTGGGCTCCCCTGATGCGCATGCAGGGTTCGGTCGCGGAGGTGAAACTTGAGCTCAAAAACGCCAGTGGGCACACCGTCACCACGCTGCTCAATGGCGTGAGGCGCGAGCATGTCAATGGCGTTTATTACGAACTGGCGCTGTTCGGGACAACTGATCGGGACAAGTATGAACGCGAGATTCTGGAAGCGCGCCGGCGTGCCGAACAGCTGTTATGGGAAAAAACAACCACAGAGGCCGCTTTGCAGCAGGCAAAAGTGGAGCTTGATCTGGCCTATGAAAAATCCCTGCAGCGGGCTTTTTTTGCGGAACAAATGGTCGCTATCGCAAGCCATGACCTCAAGAACCCCCTCACCGCCATCAAGATGGCGGCAGACTTGCTGGCCCGAGGCGAACGTACACCCAGAGATACAGAATTACTTGGCCACATCAGTCAATCCTCCGAGCGCGCTCAACGTATGATCGCGGATCTCCTGGATTTTGCATTGGCCAGGGTAGGCCGTGGAATCGGCATTACCCGAAGGCAGGTTGATCTGCACCTGGTCATTGAGCGAAGCGTGAAGGAGCTACGCGTTGCCTTCCCGCAGGCAAAACTGATCCACAAGCAGGAAGGCGCAGGTATGGCAGAGGTCGACGCTGACAGGATGCATCAGATCATCGGGAACCTGGTGGCCAACAGCGTGGCTTACGGGGATCCTGGCCACCCCATCACGGTCACTTCTACCGTGCAGGGTGAGACGGCCATGCTCTCGGTGCATAACGAGGGTACAGCCATACCCGAATCTTCGTTAGGTAACCTCTTTGAGCCAATGACCAGAGTGAGCGAGCTGGACACTGACCTGAGAAGCGTAGGTCTTGGCCTTTTCATTGTTCGGGAAATAGCCAGGGCCCATGGCGGCGATGTGGCAGTGAGTTCCACGAACGAAACGGGTACATCATTCTGTGTGAGTTTCACCCGTACCGGTACCGCCGGGTGATAGCGCTGGCGGCGCCCGAGCCCAATTGCTGCCAGCGGCAAGCCGGTCCTGCCCCTGCTTGGCGGTGAGGGCCATCCTCGTGAGGGACGGCCCCACCCATGGAGCTGCCTGTGAACATCCATCAGGCTCAAGGCGTGAAGCCAAGCCCTTCAGAAAGGTCGGTGCCTTCCGGTTTGCCCCCTGCCCGCGCCGATGCGTTGCCACCCGCCTGATCCATCGATTCTTCGACCGACGTCTTCAACTCGCTACCCTTGGTCTTGAGCGCGTCGGTCAACCGGTCACTACTGGCGCCCATCAGTTCATCTTCCTTGCGGGTACTGGGCAACGCCGCCCCCAATGCCGCGCCCAGCGCTATCCCCAAGGCGGCCAATACCAGCGGTTGCTCGTGGAGCATCTGATCGAACTGCCCTTTCAGCGCCGTGGTCTGGTCTGCGACCTTGTGCGCTGAGTGACGTAGGTTATCCGCGGAAGCACCCATCGAGTCCCGCACATTGCTGCCAAGCTCACCTGCCCGGTCACGCACATCATGGGCTTTCATGTGCACCGCGTGGCTGGCATCGTGCACCGCCTCCCCTGCATGGGCAAAGGCATCCTTCACCGTGTCCACTGCGTCTGCAATCTTCTCACCCAACCCAGGCCCCTGATGCGCGGGCCCGGGGTTGAAGGGGCGGTTCTGGTTCAAGCCCAGCCAGGCCAGGCCCAGTACGGTGAGGGTAGCGGGTACGGGGTTGTTCTTGAGCGTGGTGCCAAGGTTCTGGAAGAATTCACCGCCATTGCCCTTTGCATAGGCCAATAGCCGATCGACCATCTGGCCAGGGCTCAGGCGCTGTTCGAGGGCATCCACCAGATCGCTGATGTGCTCGCGCCTGGCGTTGATTTCCTGCTCGAGCAGGTCCGGGTCTGTGTGCGCGTCATGTTCGAAGGAAGTGGTCATGGCAGTTTCCTCTTCAACGTGTCCTTGTCCTGTTGCATGGCATGCAAGGTGCGATCAGGTGCCAGATGCGCGGGCTCGAACTGTTTCTTGCCCGAGTGCAGCATGATGAAACCGATCACCACGGTAATTGCGCCGACGATCAACGCAGCCAACCAGGGCTCGACCACCATTGCCAGGGCATAGACTGCCGCCAGCAAGAGGATGATGAAACCCGCCAGAATCACCACAGCACCCGCTGCAACGGCCGCCGTCCCGGCTTTCAGGGTAGCCAGGTTGTGCTGTAGCTCGGCCTTTGCCAACGCCAGTTCCTTGGTGAACAGCTCCGGTACTTCCCGCATCAGCTGACGCAGCAGGCCACCGACACCGACCGCATCTTCGTCCGCCGAGCGTAATCCCGGGGTGGTTTGCAAGGGGTCCTTGTTCATCATTCACCTCCTTTGAGTGGATGACGCTCGAACGGGCTACCACTGACCGGCGTACCGGCGCCTGCCCCGATCGGGTCGATGGGGGTGTAAGGTTTGCGGGTGGATACGTCGCTACCGCGATCCGGCGTCACAGGCTGCGCAGGCCGCGGGTGGCGCCAATCGTCCGATGACGCGGCGGGAGCCTGACCATGAGTGGCGCTGGCCCGCATGAACCGCGACA
This sequence comes from Pseudomonas putida NBRC 14164, assembly GCF_000412675.1. Classification (NCBI taxonomy): domain Bacteria; kingdom Pseudomonadati; phylum Pseudomonadota; class Gammaproteobacteria; order Pseudomonadales; family Pseudomonadaceae; genus Pseudomonas; species Pseudomonas putida. The sequence goes on from NC_021505.1 coordinate 3,430,696, forward strand.
CGGCAAAGCCAAGTGCGACGCTACCTGCCAAAAACAGCGCCGGGTTGCTCCGTGCCAGCTGGGCACCGCGTTGCAGCAGGCTCTCGGCGTTTTCATGGCGCAGCTGCGCGGCCAAGTCGCCCACGCACCCTGCTGCATGGCTCAGGTACTGCGATAACCCGAAGGTGTCGTTTTCTTGCAGTGCTTGCGCGGCTGAGCGTGCGCCCTGCTCCAGCGAATCAAGCTGATCGGCTGCGGTATCGCGGTAGTGCTCGAATTGCTCGCTGCCCTTCTGCCTGGCTTCACCTAGCAGCGCACCGGCCTCTTCGGTGATGGCCTGCGCGTGCTCCTGAGTGCTGCCAGGTGAAGACGTCGAGCCTTGATCGGTCTTGTCCATCGTTACGCCCTCGTAACTGAGTAATGAGCGAATGCCGTCATTACCGGGCATTCATTCGGAGGACGCAGGCGGGACGGCGGTAGTTCAGCGTGTGTGATCTATGACGTTTACCTGGCGGTCAAGATGAAACGGCACGATCAACCGCAGGCACTGAACCCGGGGCCGAGGCTTGGACCGCAATGGTAATCAGCGTGAGAGAGGGTGCTGCCCTGCAGCCTGGCAAGTAGGTTGAACGTTTTTCCGGCCCGGCCGGTCGCACGACAGAGACACAGCCAACTGTGCGAACCCTGACCGTGAGGAGCTTCCATGAGCGCAACCGCCCCCGTGGGTGCCGAAGAGCACCGCATTGGCCTGACCATCAATGGTCAGCCCCGATCACTGCTGGTCCTTCCCTGGACAACGTTGCTCGACCTGCTGCGTGAGCAGTTGGACCTGATAGGCACCAAGAAAGGCTGCGATCACGGCCAGTGTGGGGCCTGCACGGTATTGCGTGATGGCAAGCGCATCAATGCATGCCTCACCCTCGCCGTCATGTGCGAAGGCGCCCACCTGGTAACTATCGAAGGGCTGGCCAGCGGCGGCGAACTGCACCCCCTGCAACGCGCCTTCATCCGCCATGATGCCTTCCAGTGCGGCTACTGCACCCCGGGCCAGATCTGCTCCGCAGTGGGGCTGGCGAACGAAGGTCATGCCAACACCCCACAGGCCATTCGCGAACAGATGAGCGGCAACCTGTGCCGCTGCGGTGCCTACAGCAACATCGTCGCTGCAGTGGAGGAAGCCCTGCCGTCAATGAACGACCGGGCCCAAGCCACACAGGGAGGGACGAGCCCATGACGCCTTTCAGCTACCACAAGCCTGCATCGGTCAGCGAGGCAGTCAGCCTGGCAGACCCCAGCTCGCGCTTTATTGCCGGTGGTACCAACCTCGTCGACCTGATGAAGGAAAACGTGGTTCGGCCCGAACGGCTGATCGACATCTCAGGCCTTGGGCTGAACGGTATCCACGCCACCGCCAACGCGGGCGTGCTGATCGGCGCATTGGTCAGCAACGCCGACCTGGCCTGGCATCCGATGATCCAGCAGCTCTATCCACTGCTGTCAGAAGCCATCCTGGCAGGGGCATCCCCGCAGTTGAGAAACATGGCAAGCACCGGTGGCAACCTGCTGCAACGTACCCGGTGCTACTACTTCTATGACACCGGCACCCCCTGCAACAAACGTGAACCCGGCAGCGGATGCCCCGCGCGTGATGGCCTGAACCGTATCCATGCCATTCTTGGCGCCAGCGCTGCCTGCGTCGCGACCCACCCCTCGGACATGTGCGTGGCATTGGCAGCGCTCGAAGCCGTGGTGCATGTAAAGGGGCCGTCCGGTGAACGCCAGATACCCTTCGCAGATTTCCATCGCCTGCCCGAGGACACCCCCGAGCGCGACAATCAACTGGCAGTCGATGAACTGGTGACAGGCATCGAGCTGCCGCCCCCGCTATTTGAGCACCACTACCGATACCTGAAAATTCGGGACCGGGCATCCTATGCATTCGCGCTGGTGTCCGTTGCCGCTGCCCTGCGCTTCGATGGCGAGGTGATACAGCAGGCTCGCCTGGCCCTGGGCGGTGTTGCCCACAAGCCCTGGCGAGTTCCGGATGTGGAGCGCATGCTGATCGGCCAGGTGCCTTGTGAAGCGCTTTTCACCCAAGCCGCGCAAATGCTGCTGCAAGGTGCACAGCCCCTGAGCCACAACGGTTTCAAGGTAACGCTCGCGCAGCGGGCATGCGTGCGGGCATTGAGCGAGGCGGCGCTGGGCGCTGCAGGCAGGGGGGTACGACCATGAACAGAACCACACCGTTGGTCGGCATGCCCATGGACCGGGTGGACGGCGTGGCCAAGGTCACCGGGCAGGCACGCTATGCGGGTGAGTACCCCGAGGCCGGGCTGCTTCATGGCAGTGTCGTGTCCAGTACCATCGCCCGAGGCCGGGTACTCAAGATCGACAGTGCCCTGGCAACCCGCGTGCCCGGGGTGATCGCTGTGCTCGACCATCGCCACCGGCCGCACATTTCCGGTTACGACGACGACTACAGTGACGCCGACTCGGCCGAGGGGTCGCCGTTTCGGCCGCTGTTCAACGACCGCGTGCTCTACAGCGGGCAACCGTTGGCCCTGGTGGTGGCTGACACCTTGCAACTGGCGCGGTATGCAGGGTCGCTGATCAATATCGAGTATGAAGAAGAGGCCCACCAGACAGACCTGGGTGCCAGCCCGCAATCGCATGAAGCACCGGCCGAGACACCGGCACCGCGTGGCGACTTTGTCGCGCAGTTCGCCGGTGCACCGCTGCAGGTAGATGCCACTTACCTGACCGCTAATGAGCATCACAACCCGATGGAGCCACATGCGTCGACCGTGCTCTACAAAATGGACGGCACCCTGGAAATCCACGACAAGACCCAGGGTACGCAAAACTGCCAGGACTATCTGCACAAGGTGTTCGGCCTGCCAAAGGCCGACATCAGGGTGCGTGCCGCATTTGTCGGTGGCGCCTTCGGCTCGGGCTTGCGCCCGCAGTACCAGCTGCCGTTGGCAGTGATGGCGGCATTGCACCTGCAACGCTCGGTGCGCGTCACGCTGACGCGCCAGCAGATGTTCACCTTCGGCTACCGGCCCCGCACCGAACAGCGGCTGCGCCTGGGCGCAGACGCGCACGGCCGGCTGCTGGCGATTGCCCACGATGCACTTGGCCAGACATCCCGCTTCGAGGACTTCACCGAGCATCTGGTGGAATGGAGCGGCATGCTCTACCAGTGTGACAACGTTGCGCTCAGCTATCGCTTGGCCCCACTGGATGTGTACACCCCGCTGGACATGCGCGCGCCCGGCGCTGCCTCCGGGATGATAGCGCTGGAATGCGCCATGGATGAACTCGCCTGCGCAGCGCAGATCGACCCGCTCGAATTGCGCCGGCGCAACTTCGCCGCCAACAATGCCAACGAGGGCAAGCCCTATTCCAGCAAGGAGTTGCTGGCGTGTTACCAGCAAGGCGCCGACCGTTTCGGCTGGGTAAACCGCAACCCGCTGCCTCGCAGCATGCGCAATGGCCATCAGTTGGTGGGTTGGGGCATGGCTGGCGGCGTCTGGGAAGCGATGCAGATGAAAGCCAGCGCCAAGGCCCGCATCGATGCACAGGGCCAGCTCACTGTCAGCAGCGCCACCACCGACATTGGAACCGGCACCTACACCGTCATGACTCAGATCGCCGCCGACGCTGCCGGGGTCAGGGTGCAGGATATCACCTTCGTGCTGGGCGACTCCTCGCTGCCCACTGCGCCACTTCAGGGCGGATCGTTCACCGTGTCGTCAGTGGGTTCGGCCGTGCGTCAAGCCTGCCTTGTGCTACGTAGCAATGTGCTGGAACACGCGCGCAACACATACCCAGAGCTCGCCAATACCCCCACGGAGCAGATCGTTTTTGCTGATGGCTACCTGTACGCTGGCAGCCTTTGCCTGGCCTTGGGGGACATCGTGGCCAGCGCCGCGGGTGCTGGTTTCGAAGTACAGATCGATGCCGAGCCAGGCGCCAGGCGCCAACTGTTCTCCACCGCCACTCATTCGGCGGTGTTCGTGGAAGTCCACGTTGACGAGGACCTTGGCACCATCAGGGTGACCCGGGTGGTCAGCGCAGTGGCGGCAGGACGGGTGGTCAACCCAAAGACTGCAGCCAGCCAGATCCTGGGAGGCGTGGTGTGGGGTGTGGGCATGGCCCTTCACGAAGAGGCGTTGACCGACCATCGGCTGGGCCGCATCGTCAACCACGACCTGGCGCAATACCACATCCCGGTCAACGCAGACATTGGGGATATCGAGGTGATCTTCGTTGAAGAGAACGATGACATCGTCAATGAACTAGGCTCCAAGGGCGTGGGTGAAATCGGCGTGGTCGGGGTGGCTGCGGCGGTGGCCAACGCTGTCTACCATGCTACGGGCAAGCGTGTAAGGGCGTTACCGATCACACTCGACAAAGTGCTGTGATCCGGCGGGGGCTCGCAGCCAGGCGTCCTGGCGGCCAGGATCGAACCCAACCCCTCAGCTTTCATGCCGTCGGACTTGTTGGTGTGAACTTTGATGCCCCACATGGCTTCCCTTGCATACCCGCCCAGAAACCTTACGGCTGCAGGAGCTGACGTCTATGAGAGCGTTGACCTACCACGGAGCAAACGACGTCAGGGTCGATAACGTCCCTGATCCCATTATCAAGGAAGCAGACGACATCATCCTCAGGGTCACCGCCACGGCGATCTGCGGTTCTGACCTGCATCTGTATCGAGGAAAGATTCCAGAAACCGAGGCCGGGGATATTTTCGGCCATGAGTTCATGGGAATCGTCGAGGACACCGGAAGTGCAGTCACTAACCTGCAGATTGGCGACCGGGTAGTCATTCCTTTTGTTATCGCCTGCGGCAGTTGTTTCTTCTGTCAGCGCGATCTGTTTGCCGCCTGCGAAACCACCAACACCGGGCGCGGCTCAATGATCAACAAGAAGGCCATTCCTCCGGGCGCGGCACTGTTTGGATACAGCCATCTGTATGGCGGCATCCCTGGCGGTCAAGCTGACTACGTCAGGGTACCCAAAGGTAACGTCGGCCCGTTCAAGGTCCCCACCGACCTGGCCGATGACAAGGTCCTTTTCCTGTCCGATATTCTGCCGACCGCGTGGCAGGCGGTCATCAATGCCGAGATTGGCCAGGGTTCATCGGTTGCCATCTACGGCGCGGGGCCAGTGGGGTTGCTGAGTGCCGCCTGTGCACGAATGCTCGGTGCCCAGATCATCTTCATGGTCGATGACAACGATTACCGCCTGGCGTATGCCCAGAAAGCCTACGGTGTTGTCCCCATCAACTTCGAGCAGGACGACGATCCCGCTGACAGCATCATCCGTCACACGCCAGGCATGCGTGGCGTTGATGCGGTAATCGATGCGGTCGGCTTTGAAGCCAAGGGCAGCACTGCCGAAACAGTAATGACGGCACTGAAGCTCGAAGGCAGCAGCGGCAAGGCGTTGCGCCAGAGCATTGCTGCCGTGCGTCGTGGCGGCGTTGTCAGCGTCCCAGGTGTTTACGCCGGCTTCATCCATGCCTTCATGTTCGGCGACGCCTTCGACAAAGGTCTCACTTTCAAGATGGGCCAGACCCATGTCCAGAAATACCTACCGGAGCTGCTGGAGCACATCCAGGCAGGACGCCTGCAACCGGAACTGATCGTCACCCACCGCTTGGCACTCGAAGAAGCGGCCATGGGCTACAAGATGTTCGATCAGAAGCAGGACGACTGCCGCAAGGTCATCCTCGTACCAGGCGCTGCGCCGGGCACCCTGGGCCCTGACCACATATGAAGGGTACATGGCCTCGAAGTTTTTTCATCACCCGCTCGCAACGCCTACACCGGATGTGAGCCGCTGAGCGCCGCGCTGGAACTTTGCCTCGCCATGCCGGCCCCTATCTGAGGTCTATCGGTAAAAGGAGATAAACGATGAGTGCACTACTGAACGGCAAACGTGTGGCGTTTCTGGTCACTGATGGCTTCGAGCAGGTGGAACTGACCGGCCCGCGCGAGGCACTGGAAAACAACGGTGCGGTGGTCGATATTCTGGGCGAAAAAGAAGGTACGGTCATGGGCTGGAACCATGACAAGCCCGCCGACGCCTTCACCGTAGATGCGACGTTCGAGGGCGCCGACCTCGACCTCTACGACGCCTTGGTGCTGCCTGGCGGCGTGCAGAACTCCGACACCATCCGCATTATTTCTGCCGCGCAGAATCTGGTAAAAAGCCATGACGCGGCTGGCAAGCCGCTGGCCGTCATCTGCCACGGTGCCTGGTTGCTGGTGTCCAGTGGCTTGGCCAAAGGCAAGCGCATGACCAGCTACAAGACACTGCAGGACGACATCCGCAACGCGGGTGGTACTTGGGTAGATGAACAGGTAGTGGTGGACGGCAACCTGATCACCAGCCGCCAGCCAGATGATATCCCCGCCTTCAATGAGCAATTGATCAAGGCGCTGGCAGGCTGAGTGTGCTTCTTTCCAGCGCCCCCTGGTCGCATTTGACGCCGACCAGAGGCGCTGGTCATGCCAGCTGGATATAAACCGAATAGCTGCCCAGCAAAATCCAGAAGCACAGGAAGATCCAAGGCGTGCGCAAGGAAAACAGCAGTGATTTGCGGTGCCCCGCCTGAGAGGTTTCTGCCTCGCAGAACAACGGCGACTCGTCATAGGCCAGGCCCATCATCGGCTCGCTGCGCAGCAAGTGACTCTGTTTCATCTGCCAGTGTTCGATGATCCGGAAGGCGGCACGGATGCCTGGCCAGGCATTCAACGTACTCAGCACGCCAAGCAGTGCGAGAAAAGCCGGCACCATCAAGGTGAACATTTCGCCCCAGCTCTGGTTCAGGTTGCTCATCGACGATACGTACGCGATCACCAGGAACGACTGGGCAGCGAGGTAAGCGTCAGTGCGGTTGGCCAGAATGGTGGTTTCATACTGGATTTCGCGCCGATAGAAATCCAGCCGCTCTTTCGGCGTACCGAACAGCTTCGCATTCCTTTGGTCGATTTCGTGTTCCGGCGTGGTGGGCGTGATGATTCGAGGCACCTGGATACTCCTGGATATCGTATGCCTCGCCCATTACAGCGCAAGACCCGTCAGTGATAGAGCCCTCTGCTTGCTGAAAATTCATTGGGAATGCGCTTGCCAACCGCTCGTCGCGCAGACCGAAGATCCACCTCAACACTCGCTTCGCGCACGCTTCGAACGGTAATGAACGTTCCCAACTGCAGGAGCATCTTCCATGATCGACTACCCTACCCCTCCATTCCCGTCCCAACCGCAAAGCGTGCCAGGCTCACAACGCAAAATGGAACCGTATCCGGATTGTGGTGAGCAAACCTACACCGGCCACAACCGCCTCGAAGGCAAAATCGCCTTGATCACCGGCGCCGACAGCGGCATCGGGCGTGCAGTAGCGATTGCCTACGCTCGCGAAGGGGCTGACGTTGCCATTGCCTATCTGAATGAGCACGAAGATGCGCAGGAGACGGCGCGCTGGGTCGAAGCCGCTGGCCGCCAATGCCTGCTGCTGCCAGGCGACCTTGCGCAGAAACAGCACTGCTACGACATCGTCGACAAGACCGTGGCGCAGTTCGGTCGTATCGATATTCTGGTCAACAACGCCGCGTTCCAGATGGCTCATGAGGGCTTGGACGAGATTGACGATGATGAATGGGTGAAGACCTTCGATACCAACATCACCGCCATTTTCCGCATCTGCCAGCGCGCGTTGCCCTCGATGCCAAAAGGCGGTTCGATCATCAACACCAGCTCGGTCAACTCTGACGACCCGTCACCCAGCCTGCTGGCGTATGCCGCCACCAAAGGGGCCATTGCCAACTTCACCGCAGGCCTTGCCCAACTGCTGGGCAAGAAAGGCATTCGGGTCAACAGCGTCGCACCCGGCCCGATCTGGACGCCGCTGATTCCTGCCACCATGCCCGATGAAGCGGTCAGAAACTTCGGTTCGGGCTACCCGATGGGGCGGCCTGGGCAACCGGTGGAAGTAGCCCCGATCTACGTCTTGTTGGGCTCTGATGAGGCGAGTTACATCTCGGGCTCACGGTACGGAGTAACCGGGGGGAAACCCATCCTCTGATGACATTACCGAGGCCAGCTGTGGCTGGCCTCAAAACAGATCGGCCCTACGCCAATCATCATCATCGTTGAACCCTGCCGTTGTCGGCCACTCAACTCCTGGGAAGCCAGTATTTATCCGCCCGTGACGAGGTACCTCCATGAATGCCATCGATCTGCTGAGTCAAGATCATAAAGTGGTCAAGAAACTGCTGGAAGAACTCTCATCGACCACTGAACGTGCTGTAAAAAAACGCGCTGACTTGCTGCACCGCATTGAGCGGGAACTGCAAGTCCACACTGCGTTGGAGGAGGACATTCTCTATCCAGCGATCAAGCAAGCCGGTGGCAAAGAGGAGGCCAAGATGTATTACGAGGCCAAAGAAGAACACCGGACAGTTGACTCACTGGTACTCCCTGACCTGCTTCACACGGAGACCGGCACGCTCGAATTCGCAGGTCGAGTGAAGGTGATGAAAGAGCTGCTTGAGCATCACATCGAGGAAGAGGAAGGCGAGCTCTTCCCCACCGCGAAGAAGCTGCTCGGTAAAGATCAATTAGAGGCGCTGGGGCGCGCCATGGAGACCCAGAAAAAAGTGCTCAAGAGCGAGCGGCCCGCCGCTTGAATCCAACACGCCTAGCCGGATCAGCGATCTGGCTAGGCGAGCGCGGGCAACCCTTGACTACCAGGCGATCAGTTATCCAGTTCATCCTTGATGATCTTGCCGTCGTGCGGATCAACCTGGAATTCGTACTGCTTGCCGTCAGCCTTCATGCCCTCACCTTCCCAGTGGCCGTCGTCGGCTTCGATCTTGGTAATTTGCGTGTAGCCGGCGCCTTTCAGCGTGGCTTCAGCCTGATCCTTGCTGACCTTCCAGTCAGCACCGGGCGTATCAGCCCATGCGCAAGAAGCCCCCATGGCACCTACCAATGCCAAGCCAGTGAACAATCGAGTCATCGCTTTCATCGCCAACTTCCTTTTGCTGTGAATGTGAACATGCGACCCGGCCGACACGATGCAGGTTCAGTCGGAGCGCTATTCCAAGGCAGTTCTGTTCCAGCGCTAGTAGATAATTACGGGGCCACTGAACCTTACTGTCAGAACAACACTCTGTTCTTGTCAGGTACCGCTTGAATCCAGGGAGCGACTTTCATGACTGATCCGATCCTGCAACTGGACGCAGAGCTCGAATGGCTCGGCGAGATCGCCGATGAGCTCGAACGCCAGGTGGCGCCCTGCCCCGTTACCCGGGTATTGCTGGTCGCATGGTTGACGGAGTGGGTACCCACACCTCAAGGGCGGACAGCGATGAGGCGGGAACTGCCTCACCTCCCACAAGCATTGAAGTCGGCATATGCAGTGTGGATTCACGCCGGTGGCGCTCGCTGATATTACGGCCAGCAACCACCCGGCACTGTCCATGTGCTCATGACGCCCGCTTCTTCCATGCTTCGTATCGGGCAAGCAGCGGCTGAACGCTCAACCCGTGCAGCAGGATGCTCAACGCCACCACTGACAACACCAGGTTGGTGCTTAGTACCGCATGGCCTGGGAGAAGCCCATGGTTAAGGGCATGGAAAAGGTAGTAGAAACTGCCGATACCGCGGATGCCAAACCATCCAAGCAGCCCACGTTGCCGAATATCCACCAGTCCCCGAATGGGGAACAGGGCAATGCTGAAGGGACGAATCAGCAGGAACAACGCACCGGCGACCAGTAACGCCCGCCAGTCCCAATGCTCTATCAGCACCACCCCCAGCAAGGTCACGAGGAACACCTCCATTGCCCGCTCGATCAGGCTTCCGAAGGCCAGCATGTCCCCCAGCATGATCCCCGCTGCAACCTGAGAATCGTCCAGCCCTTTCACATCACCTGTCACGGCCAGCTCCGGCGCTACATGCTGGTGGCCTACCACCGGCTGCACAAGGTGTTCGGCGGCCGGCTGTTGTGGGCCGCTGGACGTGTGAACCTCCGCCTGGCGCAAGCCCAGCCCGGCAGCAAACACCGCGAGAAACCCGTAGGCCTGAATCGATTCGGCGAGCACATAGGCCAGCGCGATCAATGCCAAGGCCAGGTAATCATTGGGCGATACGGTACTGTCGTCGTTGCGCAGCCGCAGGAACAGCGTAAATTTGCCCAGCCCGCGCCCCATCCAGTAGCCAAGAAGCAAACCAGCAGTTACTGCCCATAGCATGTCCTTCATCAACCAGTCAGCGAGCCAGGCCTGCCCGGTGTTCTGTTGCAGGAACAACCCAAGGATGACAAAGGGAAAGGCCACTCCATCGTTCAGGCCAGCCTCCCCGGACAAACTGAAACGCACAGGGTCTTCGTCCTGGGCATCGGCCACCTGCACCAGTGTCGCAAGCACTGGGTCTGTGGGTGCAAGGATCGCCCCGATCAGCACCGAAACACCCCATTCGAGGTGCAGCCCGTAGTGCAACACCAGCGTTACGCCACCGATGCACATCATCATCACAGGCCCTGCCAGGTAAAACGCGGCCAACCATCGGCGGTCATGCAAGGGCAGGCGCAGCTTCAAACCGCTGAAGAACAGCGAAAAAAGCACTGCGACCTCGGTCAGGTGCTCCATCCACTCACTGGACTTGCTGACATCCAGATGAAGAAAGCCCAGCCCGGACGATCCGAGCCCGATGCCCAGCGCAAGGCACACCACAGAGGATGTCACCGGCATCCAGCGTAGATAGGAGGATGAAAGCGCGAGCAGCAGCAAGACCATGCCCAGCATGGCGAACCAGACGATGAAGGTCATCTGCGCAGGTGGCCTGGTAGAGTTGTCGATCAGCTTTTGACTTTCCGTTACGACGCGTCGTTCCACTGCGATAACCCGACTCGGGCTGGCCGGTATTCGCAGCTTGCGCTCACACAGTCGAAGCAACGCCGAAACAATCAGCCATGCCCTTCATGTCGCCTGATCAAGTGCCCGGCGTACCTTGGCGAGCAGTTCGCTGACCTGGAACGGCTTGATCAGCATGTCCATTCCACTGCCCAGAAACGCCTGGCGGTCCAGGGCCATCTCCGCATAGCCGGTCATGAACAGCACCGGTAACCCTGGGCGGTAGGCCCGCGCCATATCGGCAAGCTCGCGCCCACTGATCCCAGGCAGACCGACATCGGTGAGCAGCAACTGGATGCCGGCCTCTTCACGCAGATGATCAAGTGCCTGCTCGATGGTTTCGGCCAAGGTGCACCGGTACCCGGCATCGGTCAGCACTTCTGCCACTGACAGGCGTACCGAGGCCATGTCCTCCACCACCAGCACATGTTCACCGGCCCCTCGCTGATCGACTTGCGGCATGCGCTGCTCGCAGGATTCCTGCTGGTTGCTGGCGGGCAGCATCAGGATGACTTCCGTGCCCCGCCCCGGCACGCTGTGGATCGCCACGTGTCCGCCCGACTGGCGGGCAAAACCGTAGATGGTCGATAGCCCAAGCCCGGTACCCTGCCCTAACGGCTTGGTGGTGAAAAACGGGTCGAATACCTTTTCCAGCAGCTCTGGCGCGATGCCACAGCCATCATCGCGTACCGTCACCGCAACATAAGGGCCGTCCTGCAGGTTGGGGTCGCCGAGTGAGAAGCTCGCCGCCGTATTCACCCAGATATGCCCGCCCTTGGCCAAGGCATCGCGGGCATTGATCACCAGGTTGAGCACCGCGCTTTCCAGCTGGATCGGGTCTACCAGTGCGATCGTCGGCTCACGGGACAGCTCCAGTTTCAGCACGATTCTCTCACCGATGGTGCGGTTGATCAGTTCTTCCAGCGAGCGTACCCGCTCGTTGATGTCCACCGGCCGCGTGTCCAGAGGCTGCTGCCGTGCGAAGGCGAGCAGCCGATGGGTCAGCGAGGCAGCGCTCATGGCAGAGCTCAGGGCCGCGTCGGCGTATGCAGGGACCTTTTCGATACGGCTCTCTGCCACCCGTTTGCGAATCAGCTCAAGGCTGGTGATGATGCCGGTCAACAGGTTGTTGAAGTCATGGGCGATGCCACCAGTAAGACTGCCCAGGGCATCCATCTTCTGCAGTTGCAGCAGCTGCGCCTCGGTCTGTTCGCGCTGGGCCGTTTCCCGGGCCAACTGGGTGTTGGCGTCCTCAAGGCGCGCCAGGTGTGAGCGCTCGCGGTGGCGATGCTCGGTGACGTCTTCGACGAACACCAGGCACAACCCAGGCGCCCGGTAGGGCGATAGCTGCCATTCGGTATCCCTGGGCATGCCGCCCACGTGCATGGCCAACGTACCACGCCAGCGCTGCCCCGCAAGCAGGTGCTGACGCAACTCGGCGATGACGGTTTGCTGGTCTTCGGCAAAGCATTCCTGCAGCGCCTCGGGGTTGTGATTGTCCTGGGTCAGCTGCTCGAAGGCATGGTTGCATTCATGCACCTTCAGCCTGTCGTCGATTACGGCGATCGGGGCTGACACATTGGTGAAGATTTCCCGAAAACTGGCCTCGCTGTCCCGCAAGGCCCGCTCGGTGTCGCGCACCCGCAGCAAAGTACGCAGCGTGGCCACCAGCACATCGGCGTCCACGGGGTGAACCAGGTAGGCATCGGCGCCTGCGTCGAGCCCGGTAATGATGTCCCCCGTCTGGATCGACGCCGCCGACACGTGGATCACCGGCAGCAAGGCGGTCTCGGGCTTGGCACGCAGCAGACGGACGATATCGAAGCCGCTCATGTCTGGCAGGTTGACGTCCAGGATCAGGGCATCGAAATGCTCGCTACCGATCAGCGCCAGCCCCTCGCCACCGGTGCCTGCCTCCGTCACGGTGTATCCATGCAATGCCAGGCGACGGCGCAGCGCATAGCGTGTGGCGACATTGTCGTCAACGATCAGCAGGCGGATGTCAGCGTTCATCAGCGCTCTCCTGGGCCAGCGCCATAGGCAGGATGACAAAGAACGATGATCCGCTGCCGGGCGTACTTTCAACCCCCACCTCGCCGCCCAGCAGCGCCGCAAAACGCTTGCACAGCGACAGCCCTAGCCCCGTGCCACGCAAGCGTTTCTGTAGCGGCGAGTCAATCTGGGCGAAATCTTCGAACAAACCACCGAGCAGCTCGGGGGCAATCCCGATACCCGTGTCGCTCACGGCAAAACGCACCTGGTCGCTACCCAACAGCTGCGCCGAAACACGCACCTCGCCACGGGTGGTGAATTTCAGGGCGTTGGAAATGAAGTTGCGCAGGATCTGCGCCAGCTTCTTGTCATCTGTATACATCTTCGGCAGGCCTTGCGGCTCTTCGAAGATCAGGTCCACCGCGCCGGTGTCGACGATCGGGCGGAACATGCCGCGCAAAGCCGCGAACAGGTCGAGCATATCGAACCAGGCAGGCGATATGGTAATGCGGCCCGCTTCGATCTTGGCAAGGTCGAGCAGGTCGTCGACCATGTCGCCCAGCTCTCGCGTTGCCGTGCTGATAAACGCCACCTGCAACTGCTGCTCCTTGCTCAACGGCCCGTCCACCTCGTCGGCGAGCAGGCTGGTGATGCTCAGGATCGAACCCAGCGGCGTGCGGAACTCGTGGCTCATGTAGGAAAGGAAGCGGCTTTTCAGGTCCGAAGCCTGGCGCAGTTGCTCAGCCTGGGTGTCCAGCTCGGCATACAGCGCCAGCACCCCCTGGTTGGTGTCCTCCAGTTCGGCGCGCAAGGCCTGGTTTTCCGCCTGCAGGCGGGCGATGAGGTCGGCCTGCTCGACGCTATTGCTGGATGATTCAGCCATGCACGGTCTCCAGGTCGATGACCAACACCGTCACGTCGTCCCGCCCACGGCAGAAATCGCGATGCAACACGGCAGCGATGACCGCCGGGTGGCGGTGCACAAGGCCGGGGTAGGTTTGCAGGCTCCAACGCGACTGCAGGCCGTCACTGAACATGATCAACAGATTTCCTTTCACGTGAGCGTAGTCGAACACCTGGCCCTTGCGGTATTGCCCGCCGACGATGCCCGGGTGCGAGGCCAGGCCGCGCGGCCGTTCGGTGCCGACCAGGGTTGCGCCGATATTGCCGATGCCGATGAACGACAGGTGGTCAGCAGCACCTTCGTACCGGGCGATGGCAACCGCACCGCCGCGGGTGCCGGCCATTGCATGATGCATCTCGCCAAGCAAGTGCTCCGGCGCGCTGAAGGGCGCCAGGGTAAAGGCCTGGATACCCGCGTTGGCCGCACGCTCGGCCTCCTCGCCATGGCCAAGCCCATCGATCAGTACGGCGCTGATACGTTGTTCGGCCAGCGTCACATGCCAGCTATCACCGCAGGCCGGGTCATCGTGCAGCGAATGCTGGGTCACGCCGATGCGTATGTCCCTGCCCGTATGGCCCTGCCGGTAGAGGCGCGCCAGTACCACAGCGCCCTTCGCGTCCGCATGCACATCGAATACCTGCGCCAGGCGGCTGACCGCCCCCAGCCCGATGCCTTGGGTGCCGCCGGTGGAGTAGCCATCGGCCAGGCAGTTGGCCAGGTCGAACCCTTGTGCACGGTCCACCGCCACCAGTTCCATACCCGGGTGGGCGTCATGCGCAAGAACGCGAAGATGCAATTCACCATGCTCGGCGTGTTTGAGCACATTGCTGGCAAGCTCGGTGGCGACAATGGCCGCCCGGCCGGCGTCGGCAGCATTGAAACCAAGCTGCTCGGCCAGCCTCTGTGCAACACGCCGGGCATGGCCGACCTGGCTGGGGTCATCAAGGCGCAGCACCTGGGTCAAACTCGCTGCCAGGTTCAGGCCCATCGTGTGATCGTTACCCGGGTACCTTGCCCGGGGGTGGTGTCCAGTTCGAATTCGTCTACCAGTCGGCGCGCGCCGGTCAACCCCAGGCCCAGCCCGCCGCCGGACGTCCAGCCATCGGTGAGGGCCAGTTTGACGTCGGCGATACCCGGCCCCTCGTCACGAAACACCAGGCGCAGGCCAACCCGCCCGGCTTCCTCGATGACTTCCCAGTCCATATCACCGCCGCCACCGTATACCACGGTGTTACGTGCCAGCTCACTGACAGCCGTGACCAGTTTGGTGAGGTCGACCAACCGCATGCCGCAGTCGCTGGCAATCTTGCGGGTCAGCTGACGGGCCAGTACCACGTCCTGCTCCAGGCGAACCGGCTGGCTGCCGCTTTGGCGGATGCTCATGAGTGGCCTACTCGCTGGCGCAACAGATGCATGCCGCGGTCGACATTCAGTGCCGTGCTTACCCCAGGCAAGGTCAGGCCAAGTTCCACCAAGGTGATGGCCACCGCAGGTTGCATGCCGACCAGCACCGTCTCGGCATCCATTATTCGTGAAAGGCCGGAAATACTGGCGATCATGCGGCCAATGAACGAGTCGACCATATCCAGCGCGGAAATATCGATCAGCACGCCGCGGGCAGACGTCTGGTCGATTCGGTCGGTAAGATCGTCCTGCAGGCGCAGCGCCAGTTGGTCGTGCATGTCGACCTGAATGGTTACCAGCAGGAATTCACCCATTTGCAGAATGGGAATACGCTCCATCGCCTCACACCTTCTCGCCAGTGCTGGTACCCAGACGCGACAGCGCCAGCTTCAAGGCGTCCGCAAGGTTGGACTTGGTGGTCAGCGTGCCCAGGTCAAGGCCCAAGTGCACGATGGTCTGGGCAATCTGCGGGCGAACACCGCTGATGATGCAATCGGCGCCCATCAGGCGGATGGCCGTCACGGTCTTGAGCAGGTGCTGGGCGACCAGGGTATCTACAGTCGGCACACCGGTTATATCGATGATGGCAATTTCGGAGCCGGTATCGACGATGCGCTGCAGCAGCGATTCCATCACTGTCTGGCTGCGTTGCGAGTCGAGTGTGCCGATCAACGGCAGGGCCAGTACGCCCTCCCAGAGTTTGACGACCGGGGTGGACAGCTCAAGCAGTTCTTCCTGCTGGCGCTTGATGACGGCTTCGCGGTTTTTCTGATAAGTACGGATGGTGTGCAGGCCGAATGCGTCGAGCAGTTGGGAGATTTCCCACAGCTGTTCGGCCAACAACGCGGGCTGTTCGCGGTAATGGGCCTGCAGCAGTGTAAATAGCGGGCCTTTGAGGGCGAAGATGAAATTGGCTGTCTGGTGCGATTCCTGCCCAACCTGCGCACGGCTGGCAGAGAGTTTTTCGAGGAAATGGCGCGTTTCTTCCCATTCTTCTACGCCAATCTGCGTACCTGCCTCCTTGCGCAGCGCGTCGATCACCAGCTGCAGGAAGTCTCGGGTTTCCTGGCGCAAGTCATGCTCACGGATATTGCGGGTCGCCCCGTTGGCTTCCAGTGCGCTGAGCCATTGCGCCAACAACTGCGGCTGATTACCGACGATTGCTTCCAACGAGCTGTTCTGCAGTGCTGCCATGTACGGTTTGCTCCTGAAAAAAAGGCCTGGCCGGCTCATCGATGTTTTTGCCAGCTTGGAAAATGACACCTACCGATGAAAATAGTTGTGGCACTTAGCGATAATTGATTGCGCCATCTTTTGTGCCGTTAACTGTAGGCCAAGTTCATGGGGTATGTGGGCTGCACACCCTCATCTACAGAGCTTTCAGCACTCCACTGTGGTCACACGCTATAGATCACTGGAGAAAAGTCATGAAATTCGCGCAATTCTGCCAATGGCTCGCCAAGCACGCCGGTAAACCGAGCACCTTCCTCATCGCTGTAGTGCTGATTGCCATGTGGGCTGCATCCGGCCCTTGGTTTCACTACAA
The DNA here is from genome assembly GCF_000412675.1 of Pseudomonas putida NBRC 14164. Taxonomy (NCBI): domain Bacteria; kingdom Pseudomonadati; phylum Pseudomonadota; class Gammaproteobacteria; order Pseudomonadales; family Pseudomonadaceae; genus Pseudomonas; species Pseudomonas putida. The sequence continues at coordinate 3,447,452 of NC_021505.1, forward strand.
CGACACCTGGCAGCTCATCGTCAATACGTCGACGACCATTATCACTTTCCTGATGGTTTTTCTTATTCAGAACACCCAGAACCGGGACAACGACATGATCCACGTGAAGCTCGACGAACTCATCCGCGCTACAAAATCTGCGGAGCAGTCGGTGCTGGATCTCGAAGCGCTCGACAGCCGCCAGATTCATCAGCTTCGCAAGGCGTATGAGGCGATGGGCAGCCGCTGTGAACCGGCCGCACAACCGGTTGTTGAAGAGGATGAGGGCTCTGCCGCCCGGGATAACCTGCAGCGCTAGGGTGGTTTGGCAGGTCGAAGCGCTTTCATCACGCTTCCACTCGTCAACCCTGCTGAACCCTGTCGCCACTGCGCGGGTCGCTAATGATGAGTGCACGAAAGAAAGGGAGCCCTCGTGAGCGAAATCTGCATTGGTATTTCCGGTTGGCGCCATGGCCCACCCCGCAACAAGCCCTACCGCAAGGTGCTGGGGGCGCAGCCATGAACGGGACTCTGCCCACCCCCAACTGCATTATCGACAAGGTCACCGCCGTGCACCGCCTGACGGTGCTCACACTCAACGTTCACAAGGGATTCACGCCGCTCAACCGCCGCTTCATCCTGCCAGAGCTGCGCGAGGCGGTGCGTGCCACCGGCGCCGATCTGGTGTTCCTGCAAGAGGTGCATGGCAGCCACCAACACCATGCCGAGCGCCACTCCGCCTGGCCGCAAACCCCGCAATACGAATTTCTCGCCGACAGCATGTGGCCACAGTTCGCCTACGGGCTCAACGCGGCCTACCCCCATGGCGACCATGGCAATGCGCTGCTGTCCAAATTCCCGATCCGCACCTACGACAACCTGGACGTCTCGGTCCATGGCGACGAGGAGCGCGGCCTGCTGCACTGTCAGCTCGAAGTGCCGGGCCATGAACAGCTCCATGCCATTTGCGTACACCTGGGCCTGCGCGAAAACCATCGCCAGCGTCAGGTCAGCCTGCTCATGGCATTGCTCGAGAGCCTGCCGCCAGAGGAGCCGGTCATCGTCGCCGGCGACTTCAACGACTGGCGCCTGAAAGCCGATGCGCGGCTTTCGGGGCACTTGATCGAAGCATTCGGCAAACCGGCGCGCAGCTTTCCGGCCCGCCTGCCCCTGCTGCGCCTGGACCGTATTTACCTGCGCAATGCGCAAACCTGCAAGGCGCGGGTGTTGTCCAGCTACCCCTGGTCGCACCTCTCCGACCATGCCCCACTGGTAGCCGAGGTGACGCTATGAAGCAGACCTGGAGCGACGGCAACCACGTCGAACTGCTGATCAATGGCGAGCAGTACTATCCCCGCGTGTTCGAGGCCATGGCCGAGGCTCGCGAAGAAATCCTCCTGGAAACCTTCATCATCTTCGACGACAAGGTCGGCCAGGCCTTGCGCCAGTCACTGATCGAAGCCGCCCAGCGTGGCGTGCGGGTCGAGGTGGCGGTTGACGGCTACGGCACTGCAGACCTTCCCGACGATTTCATTTCATCCATGACCGCAGCCGGCGTGCGCTTTCACGCGTTCGATCCGCAGCCACGGCTGGCGGGCATGCGCACCAACCTGTTCCGACGCCTGCACCGCAAGATCGTGGTGATCGACGGGCAGCGCGCGTTCATCGGCGGTATCAACTACAGCGCCGACCACCTTGGCGACTTCGGGCCCCAGGCCAAGCAGGACTATGCGGTGGAAGTCGTCGGCCCGGTGGTGGCCCAGGTGCACGCCTCCTGCTGCAGAATGCTTGCGCCGGTTCTGGAAAGCGTGGCCCCAGTGGAGCCGACCAACGCCGCTGCCGGCCCGTCCAGCGCCGTGCTGGTGGAGCGCGACAATGGTCGCCATCGCAACGATATCGAGGTCTGTTACCTGCAAGCCATCCGCCAGGCCCAGCGGCGCATCGTGGTTGCCAACGCCTACTTCTTTCCCGGCTATCGCCTGCTGCGCGAACTGCGCAACGCTGCCCGGCGCGGGGTCGAGGTGACCTTGATCCTTCAGGGGCAACCGGACATGCGCTGGGTCCGCGCGCTCTCGCGCCTGCTCTACAACTACCTGCTGCGTGACGACGTGCGCATCCACGAGTACTGCAAGCGCCCGCTGCACGGCAAGGTGGCGCTTGTGGACGACGACTGGTCCACCGTGGGCTCAAGCAACCTCGACCCGCTGAGCCTGTCGTTCAACCTCGAGGCCAACCTGGTAATCCGTGACCGCGCTTTCAACCATGGTCTTTACACCCACTTGAGCGAGCTGAGCCAGGAGCATTGCAAGGCCGTAACCCTGGAACGTGCGGTGCGTGGCTACTGGTGGCGTGCACCCTTGATCTTCCTGGGTTTCCACCTAACCCGTTATTTTCCGCGCATCGCCGGCTGGTTCCCTGCACACAGGCAACACCTGCAGTCGCTGCAGGCAGACAGCGAAATCCCGGCCGACTACCACGAGGGCCAAACCTGATGGCCAATCCACATTGGAAGACCTGGGGCAAACGCCTTCTGACCGTGCTGTTCCTGATACTGATCCCGGTGCTGCTGTTCACCCTGGCGCGCAATCTGGACTGGAACGAGGTGCGCCAGTCGCTGCTGGCATACCGGCCCTCAACCCTGGCCCTCGGCCTGTTGCTGGCGCTGTGCAGCTACCTGGTGTTCGCCAGCTACGACTTGCTCGCCCGTGCCTACACCGGCCACCGCCTGCCTGCCCGTCAGGTGCTGCCAGTGGCATTTGTCTGCTACGCATTCAACCTCAGCTTCACCACCTGGGTCGGTGGCGTGGCCCTGCGCTACCGCCTGTACGGCAGGCTGGGGCTGGATACCGCGACCATCACCCGCATCCTCACCTTGGGCCTGTTGACCAACTGGATGGGCTATTTGCTGCTGGCCGGCACGGTGTTCGCCTTGGGCCTGGTCAAGCTGCCCGAAAGCTGGGCGGTGGGTTCTGGCGGCTTGCGCCTGATTGGCATGTTGATGGTGGCGGTCGCGGTGGCTTACCTGCTCGCATGCGCCTTCGCCAAGCGGCGCACGTGGAGCCTGCGCGGCCATGATGTAACCCTGCCGAGCCTGCGCCTTGCGCTGTGCCAGGTGACGCTGGGCGCAAGCAACTGGGCGCTGATGGCTGCACTGATCCACCTGCTGCTGCCGCCGGAGCTGATGTATCCCTCCGTGCTGGGCGTATTGCTGATCAGTTGCGTGGCTGGCGTAGTGGCGCATATTCCCGCCGGCCTCGGCGTGCTAGAGACCGTGTTCCTTGCCCTGCTCCACGGCCAGATCGGCCAGGGGACCCTGGTCGCGGCACTGCTAGGCTATCGGACCTTGTACTACCTGATCCCGCTGCTGTTGGCGGTGGTCACCTACCTGATCCTCGAAAAGCGTGCCAAGGCGTTGCGCCAGCAGGCCGGGCTGGCTGCCGAGAAACGCTGATGGACGTGGGTGCCCGTGCCGGACAACGGCACGAGCACCCACGGTGCAAGCAGAAACAGCGTTGCTCGTGTATCAGGGCTCTCTGCGGTCGTCTTCAGAGGCCACATCATCGGTCCAGGGTTCGCCATCCAATGGCGCGGAGCGAGCCAGTTCAGCCTCGTCCAGGCCGATGCCGCCACCGATCTCGTTGGCCCCTACCTCGCGCAAGGTCTTGTCCGCCGGGCCATCATCCGTTCCCGGCTCGTAGGGATCACGGGCGCCGCTCTCATCTAACAACGTATCCGGGCTCATGTCGTCGAGGGTGACATTGTCTTCGTGCAAACTGTCGCTGAGGGCCTCGCCACCGGTCATGCCACTTTCAGCGACACGCCGGGGCGGGAATTCCTCGTTTACCTCGCGAGCCGGACGCTCGTCGCCAATACGGCCCTGGCGCTCATCGCGGCGCTCGCTGAAATCCAGCTCGTGGACTGAGCCCATGCGGTCTTCGGTGTCGTCGATCTCGCCTTGGGGTCTTGGGTCATCGGGTTTGGACATGAACGTTCTCCGTCTGTGGGCTTCACTCGGTCGACTCCCGCCAGGGGAAAATGATTCAGAGTTTCTTGAACAAAGCCCACCGCGCACTTCATGAACGCCACGCACCTGCCCCGTCCCGCCGGGATTCATCGAATCTTGTAGGTGAAGGTATTTTTCACGTTGGCCACCGCCACCGCCTGCCCGTTCACCACCCGGGGCTGGTAACGGAAGCGCTTCGCCGCTGCCAGCGACGGTTTGACGAACAACGGATGGCACTGGCCGACCACCTGCGGGTCACTGACCTGGCCTTGCGGCGTGACTGTGTAGGCGACCGTGCATTCCCCCTCGATATTGCGATCCAGCGCCCGTTGCGGGTAATCCGGGGCCTCCTTGGCGATGGGCAGGTACTGCCGGCTGGCCGCCTCGGCTGCCGCACGGGCCTGGGCAGCAGCCTCTCGCGCCTGCTGCTGGCGTGCCTGCTCTTGCTGCGCCAGTTGCTGCTCGCGCCGCTCAGCCTCTTCGCGCTGCTTGCGGGCCTGCTCCTGTTCCTGGCGCTGTTGTTGATCGCGCTTGTGTTGCAGGTCGCGCTTTTGCTGCTGCACACGCCTGAGGGCCAACGCTGCCTCATCCACGACCGGTGCCTGGGCTTTTGGTGGCGGCGACGAAGGTTTCTCGACAACAGGCTGGATCTCGGGCTCAGGCGCTGGCAGCTCAGGCACCACTACGGGTGCCGGCAAGCTCACCAGCTGGGTGTGGATCACGGCCGCTGGTACAGCCGCAAGCTCTGGCGTATGCGACAGGTTGAACAGCAGGTAGGCCAACCCCGCGTGCAAGGCGCACGCCACGCCAAACGCCACACCGTGGTCGCGCCAGCTGGCAGGGTCAAAAGTCAGGTTGCTCATGGTCACGGCGCCTCGGTGATCAGGCCCAGGCGGCTGACCCCGCCGCGTTGCAACTCGGCGATACCGGCCACCACTGCGGCGTATTCGGTGTTGCGGTCGGCGCGCAGGTACACCTGGGTCTGCGGGTCCTGGGCGACGATAGCTGCAATCTTGTCGCGCATCTGTGCGGTGTCGACGGCGCTGTCGGTCTGGCTACGGGTGTCGACCTCGCTGCCCAGGTTCCAGTAGAAGCTGCCATCGGCCTTCACCGAGAGCGTGACGATGCGCTGCTGGCCGGGTGCCGGCAGCGCCTCGGCGGCCACCTTGGGCAGCTCGATCTGCACGCCTTGCACCAGCATCGGTGCAGTGATCATGAAGATCACCAGCAGCACCAGCATCACATCGATGTACGGCACCACGTTCATTTCGGCCTTCAGGCCATGCTTACGGACGGGTCTGGCGAGCATCGCGTGTTCCTCCTCAGGCCGCTGCCGCCAGGTTGCTGGCGTGGCCCTGCAAACGCCGTTGCAGGCGGCCTTGCAGTTCGTTGCCAAAGGCGTAGTAGCGGCTGATCAAGGTCTGGCTGCGCGCCGAGTAACGGTTGTAGGCCATCACTGCCGGAATCGCCGCAAACAGGCCTATGGCGGTGGCGATCAGCGCTTCGGCAATACCGGGGGCCACGGTCGACAGGGTCGCCTGCTGCACCTGGGACAAACCCAGGAACGAATTCATGATGCCCCACACGGTTCCGAACAGGCCGATGTAGGGGCTGACCGAGCCGACCGTGGCCAGGAACGGCAAGCCCTGCTCCAGGCGCTCTTCCTGCTCGGCGATGGTCACCAGCAGGCTGCGTTCGACGCCTTCCAGCACGCTGTCGGGCTGCTGGCCAGATTGCAGCTGCTGGAACGCCTGGTAGCCGGAAACGAAAAGCTGCTGCAGCCCGGCATCGGGGTGAGGCTGTTGCGCCTTGATGCCCTGATACAGCTGGCCGACTTCGCTTTCGCGGAACTGCTTGAGAAATGCCCGGCTGTGCGCTTCGCTACGCCGCAGACGGCTGCCACGCTGGATGATCAGGTACCAGCTGAGCAGCGAGGCCAGGGCCAGGCACAGCATGACGGCCTGGACCACCAGGCTGGCTTCGCTGACCAGGCCCCAGACGGTGGTGTGTTCGAGCGGAGTTGGGGTTTGCATGGGGGTGTCCTTTCAATGTGAGTCTTAGTCAAAGGCAATCACGTTGCGGTGGCATGACAGGCGGCCGTTACTCCAGGCCCAAGGCTTCGGCCACTGCCGCCCACGGCACGTACTTGTAGTTCTGGTTACCTTCGGGCATGCGCTTGCGACCGTCCTGCACGACCAGCAGGCCCTTTGCCCAGGGCCCACCGAGGTTGGCCGAGGTCACGTCGAGGCCGTCGGTCTCCGAGGCGCCATCGATACCGCGCTGGGCGTCCAGGCTTACCTGGAAGCTGCCACGCACCCGGTACGGTGGTTTGGCGTCGACCACCACATAGCTGTCGTTGCCCTGGCTGGAGATCACCAGGTAATCGCCCCCCTTGCCGTGGTACAGCGCCAGGCCTTCGATGTCGTCCTTGACCAGGCCGCCCACGCCGATCACGTTGTCCAGATGGGTCGGGCCATCGCCACGGGCGTCCAGGGCCCAGACCGCAAGGTCTTCTTCGCCGATGAACAGGCGCTGGTTGCGGTCGTCGGCCACGCAACCTTCCGACTGGGTCGCGGTGCTGAAACTGCGCACCAAGGTGCCACCTGCCTGGCCGCTACTGCCGTCGAGGCGGTATTGAACGAAGCGGCCATCCTTGTCATTGGCGATGGCGTAAATGGCCGCATCGGCATCCTTGAAAAGGCAAAGGCCGTAGATTTCCTTGAGCTCCGTCGGCACCTGGCCGATGTCGCTCAACTGGCCGCTGGCCGGGTCGATGGCAAACAGGTGCAGGCTGTTGCGGTCACGGTTGCTGGCCACAGCCAGGTCGACCTTACGTTCGCCAAGCTGGAACCCCTTGCGCACGTCCACATTGTTCAGGCGGCCCACACGCAAGTCCTGCAGCTGCTTGCCGTGCAGGTCGTAGGCCAGCAGCCCGCCTTTCTTGTCGGTACCCAGTACCCGACTCAGTTCGGGCTGGCGCGTGTTGACCCAGATCGCCGGGTCGTCCGCCGCATCGCCAAGGCTGGGCACGCCATCGGTCTGCACCTGCGCCTTGATCTGTACCACCGCAGGCGCAATCGGCGCTGGCGTTGGCTTCCAGCCCAGCGTCGCCAGGTGTGTACCCTGGTCGTCGGCCAGCAGCAGTTCCAGGCCCTTGTCGTTCACACGGGCGCTGATCTGCGCCGGCTCTTTCAGCCCTTGCAAGCTCAGGGCTCCATCACGCAGCCATTGCCCGGCGCGGTGCTGGTACAGGTGCAAGGCGTTGGCGACCGGGTCCAGCAGCATCAGGCCCCCGGGCACCAGGGCCACGCCCGCGGCAGCTTTGGCCAGGCCTCCGAACGGTGCCACCAGGTCCACCGGCTCGCGCACCAGGGGTGCTTCGGCAGCAGCTTCGTAGCGCCACAGGCCGACGTTTTCTTCGTTTACGTACAGGCTATGGCTTGCATCATCCGCCTGGCAGAACGCGCTCTGCGGCGGCAGGCTCAGGGCGCGCACCTGGCGTGCCTCGGCCAGCGGCTGGCCATGCTCGGCGACCAGCCACTGCTCACCGATGCCCTCCTCGCCAACCAGGAACAGGAAGTCGTTGGCGGCGCTGTCGCGGTACAGGCACAGGCCCTCGATGGCATAGCGGGTATTGGGCAGGTAGCGCGGGGCGCCCCAACCGCTTTGTGCATCGAAGCGGGCCAGCAACGCCTGTTGGCGCTTCTTGTCGACGGTGGCGACCATCAGGCCGGTGCCATCCGTGCGGTGGTCAAGGGTTTCGAAGCGCCCCGGCAACTCGCCAAGTACGCGGCCCTGGCGGTCAACCAGCTGCAGCGCCCTGGCGGTCAGTTGCAGGCGTTCGGCCTGCTTGAGCGCCGGCGTTGGAGCAAGCCACTGGCTGGTTTCGCTGTCGATGACGTTGCGGTCGAGTGTTAAGCTCGGCGCCGCGCTGGCACCGGCGTGGGCCAAGGCGACGTATAGCCCCAGCATGGACAAAGTGAACTTACGCATGAGCAGGCAATATCCCTGAAGGGTGCGGTCAGAAGTGGGTGAGCGTCAGGCCGACCTTGTAGGTCGGGCCGTATTCTTCGTACTGGGCGTTGTAGCGACGGTGGCCGCTGTACACGTAATAGGACTCGTCAGTGATGTTCTGCGCCTCGAAGGTCAACTGCAGCTCGGGGGTCAGGAAGTAGCCTGCCTTGAAGTCCACGTGCAGCTGGTCATCGGCATACTGGTCGTGGGCCTTGTCGTCGATGGCCCCCAGCTCCAGCAAGTAGCCCGACTTGTAGTTGGCGGCCAGGCGCATGTTGAAGCGGTCGTTTTCCCAGCCGACCATGAAGTTGCCCACTGTGTCGGACTGATTGGGCAGGTCGATGCTGCGCCTGCCGGTGGCCCCTTGCAGGGTTGCATCAGACTTGCTGAGGGTGAGGTTGGCGCCCAGCAGCAAACCGTTCCAGGGTGCCGGCAGCCAGTCGAACTTCTGCGAGTAGGCCAGCTCCAGGCCATACAGCTTGGCGCCCCCGCCGTTCTCGAAGGTGAGCGCTTCGTCGAAGTCCACCCAGGCGCCAGTGCCCGCCAGGTCGGTGCTGTAGATGAAGTGGTCGATGTCTTTGTAGAACAGGAACGCCGAGGCGGTGCCGGCGCGGCCCATGTAGTGCTCGATGCCCAGGTCGAAGTTCATCGACTCCAGCGGTTTGAGTTCGGGGTTGCCGAACGACGCATCGTTCTCATCGATGACAAAACCCGGCGCCAGCTGGCCAAAGGTTGGCCGTACCACGGTGTTGGTCCAGGCGGCCCGAATGGCCGTGGCCGACGACAACTGGTAGCGCGCGTGCAGGCCTGGCAACCAGTGGTCATAGCGATTGTTGCTGCTGACGTTCTCGTACACACCGTCGCGCAGCCCAGTACCTTTGGCCTCGAACCTGGTACCTTCGTAACGCACACCGGCAATCAGGCGCCAGTCGCCGATGTCCAGCGTGTTCATCAGGTACGCCGCGTTGATGTCCTCGCTCATGTCGAAGTCATTGATGCGCGAGGCTTCCTCATCGTAGTAGGCCGCACGGTCGAGGTTACCGATCAGGCCCTTGATTGCGCTGGCGCTGATGCCGTTGCCGAAGTTGCCCAGGGCGTAGTCGACATTGCTGCCCTGATAATCGGCAAGGCTGATGTCATCGAACCCGTCATAGGCCCAGGTTTCGGTGTCGCTGGTCTTGTCGCGGCGGCTGAGCTTGCCGCCAAACTTGACCTGCGAGGCGTCGGCGAATTCGTAGTCGCGGGCAAGGTCCAGGCGGATGTTCTTTTCCTGGTCCTTGCCGTCAACCTTCTCCCACTCCACTTCGTCGAGGGTGAACCGGGCCGGGTCGTAGAAGTCGTTGCCCACGCTTAGCCGTGGCTTGCGCGTGCCGTCGAAGCCGACCTCGTCGAAATCGCCGACGAACCTGGCGCCGGCAATGCCACCCGGATCGTGCTCGGTGGCCTGGCTGTAGCCGGCCTGGGCACTGATGGTCCACTGGTCGAGGATGCGCTCGCCACCAAGTACGTAGGACTGGATTTCCTGGGTGTCCTCGCGCGATTTCAAGTCGCGCCAGCCTTCGGCCTCGCCATGCTGGCCGGAACCCTGCGGGTCGACGAACTCCAGGCCTTGGGCGTTGCGCGTCTCGGTGTCCTTGAACTTGCTGTAGAGGGTGCGCAGGTAGTAGCTGGAAAAGTCATCCGGCTGGTAATCGAAGTTCAGGCCCAGGCCGGTGCGCTCACGGGTAATCTGGTAGTCGCGGGCCTCGACCTCTTCCAGCCGGGCGCCGTCCTCGAAATCCCAGTTACCCCCGGTTTCGACGTTGTCCGAGCCAAACTTGCGCTTCTGCCAGCTAAACGCCGCAGCCACGCCAAAGTTGTTGATGCCGTCTCCCAGGCTGAAGCGGTCGCTGACCGCGCCGGAAAACTTCGGGCTGTCGCGGCTGACGTTGGTGTCGTGGCTGGCTTCGCCGGTAAGGGTGTAGAACAGCCCGTCATGGTCGAACGCCGACAGGCTCTCGACCTCGATGGTGCCGCCGAGGGAGTTTGCGTCCATGTCCGGGGTCAGGGTCTTGACCACCGACAGCGATTGCACCAGCTCGGCGGGCAGCACATCCAGCGCCACGGCACGGCGGTCGCCCTCGGGGGCCGGTACCAGGGTGCCGTTGATGGTCACACTGTTAAGATCTGGGGCGATACCGCGGACGCTGACGAAGCGGCCCTCGCCCTGGTCGCGCTCCACCGACAACCCGGGGATGCGCTGCAAGGCTTCGGCGGCATTGTCGTCGGGCAGTTGGCCAACACCATCGGCATGCACCACGCTCTTGATGCTATCGGCGCTTTTCTGCTCGCGCAGCGCTTTGTCGATGCTCGCCGCCTGGCCGATCACCTCGACCCGCTCGACCGCATCTTCCGCCCAGGCTGGGGCGGTGGTAATGGCAACGGCCAGCAGGCTGACCCGGAATCCGGCGTTGCGGATGTGACGAAACGGCATTGCCACCTTGGAACCCTCGCTTGCAGTGACCCGATGAACCCGGGAATGGCTGCGAAAGCTAGAAAGTGTGTGTGGCACTTGCGTGACAGCGCTGGGCTGGGCGGCTTGAAAACGCGGCTTTCACGTCGTTTTCGGCGCAATTTGAGCTGATATGACCTGAGGCCTGCTGCGGCCCTGGCGATGCCCTGCAAACCTGTGGCGCAGCTGTGGGGCCGGTCTGGGGGCGTTGGGCCGTTACCGACCACTTGAAATTGCGTTTTTTCCTGACGATCAGCTGAGCCAAAACGACCCCCCGCCCGGTAACAGAACCGTCATCCGCCTTTGTTTCCTTTGCGCCCATCACGCCTTCCGGGCTCATCGAGGAAACCCCATGCACCGCCCCCTGCTACTGGCCGCCCTGCTCTGCGCCGCACAGGCTCATGCCCAGGCCAATGAACCTGCTCCGATCCCTCGCTCCGCAGGCCTGCCCTACGCCGCCGGCAAGCTGGCCGACCGTATCGTGCTCACCCCCGGCCAGAACGCCGCCACGCAGATGGCCATCAGTTACCGCACCGACCTGGCCCAGGCCGACGCGGTGCTGGAGCTCGGCCCGGCCCTCGCCGGCCCTGCGCTGGCAGCCAAGGCCAGCCCATTGAGTGGCAGCACCCAGCGCCTGGACAGCGACAACGGCCCAGCCAACTACCACCAGGTGCGCCTGGAACACCTGCAACCAGACACCGCCTACGTCTACCGGCTCAAGGGCAGCGCGGGCTGGAGCGAATGGCACCAGTTCCGCACGGCCAAGGCCACGTTCGCGCCGTTCTCGTTCATCTACCTGGGCGACACCCAGAACGACATCCTCGCCATCGCCTCGCGCACCATTCGCCAGGCGCTGCGCAGCGTGGCGCACCCTGCCCTGGTGGTGCACGCTGGCGACCTGGTGGCATCGCGCGACGATCTCGCCCACGACGATGAATGGGGTGAATGGAACCAGGCCGGCGGCTGGTCGTACGCTGCCATCCCACAGCTCACCGCGTTCGGCAACCACGAGTACCTGGAAACCCTCAACCCCGATGGCAGCGAAAGCCGCAGCCTCAGTCCCCATGTAACGGCGCAGTTCGCCCTTCCGCGCAACGGCGCCCCCGGTGCGGCGGCAACCAGCTACTTCAGCGATTACCAGAATGTGCGCTTCGTGGTGCTGGACGGCACCTCGGCGCTCGATCTGGGCACCCTGCAAGCGCAGACCGACTGGCTGGAGCAAACCCTGAAAAGCAGCAAGGCACAGTGGAACATCGTGGTCATGCACCAGCCGGTCTACACCTGTGCCCGCCCCGACGATACCGAGCCGCTCAAGGCCGCCTGGCAACCGCTACTGGAGCGCTACAAGGTCGACCTGGTACTGCAAGGTCACGACCACTGCTACAGCCGCCTGACCCACGCCGAAGGGCGCCAGGCCACGCGTGCCGCACAGCAGGCCAGACAGCCGATCGGCCCGGTGTACATGGTCTCGGTGACCGGCTCGAAGATGTATGGCCTGAACGACCGCGCCCGCCACCAGCCGGACCGCACGGCCGAAGACACCCAGCTGTACCAGACCATCACGGTCGAGCAGAACCGCCTGCAGGTGCGCACCTATTCGGCTGACGAACAGCTTTACGACGCGTTCGATATCACGCGTGATGCCAAAGGGCGCAAGTTCCTGCAGGAACCCAAGCTGGCGCTGGCCAACGAACGTTACTGCAAGGCCAGCGTAGGGCCGGACGGGCTGCCGTGCACGGCGCGCGGCAAATGAGCGTCATCGTATTGAGATAAACGCCTTGCATGCTGCTCTGCCTGTGCCGGCGACAGTGCCGGCACAGGCAATGACACACTCACAGGACACCCCATGCGCCTCAACCCCCTGTTCAAACAGCACGCCCTTACGCTGGTCGGCCTGGTACTGGCCGCCAACGCCGGCCTGCTCGTCTACCTCGCCGCCGGCACGCTTAAAGCCTGGGCCGAGATCAACTGGATGGACGTCGCCGGCGAGGGCGGCACTTGCCTGATCCTCTGCGGCTGGCTGGTGATGCTGCTACGCGGGCGCCCTGCTGGCCGGGTCACCCGCCTGCTTTCGCTGGGCCTGTGCTTCATCGCCTTCTCGATGTGGATGGACACCCTCGACGAATTCATCCGCCTGCCCGACGACGCGGTCTGGGACAACTGGCTGGAGACTGCGCCCATGCCGCTGGGCATGCTGCTGCTGACCCTGGGCATGTACCACCTGCAGCAAGAACAGCACGCCATCACCGCACAGATGCGCAAGCGTGAGCAACTGTTCCGCGAGCACCGCCTGTTCGACAAGCTTACCCCGCTGTCCGGTGCCCGGTACCTGCGCCAGCACCTGCAGCAGGCCATTGCCCAAGCCGCCCGCGAACAGCAAGCCTTGTCGCTGATCGTCGTCGACCTGGACGATTTCAACCAGATCAACCAGCGCTATGGCCAGGAAGAAGGCGATCTGGTGCTGCAAGTGGTCGCCCAACTGCTGCTGCTCAACCTGCGCCAGCACGACATACTCTGCCGCCTGGCCGGCGACCGCTTCGTCGCGGCGCTGCCCAATACCGGGGAACGCCAGGCCCAGGCCATGGCCGAGGCGCTGCGCCAGAGCATCGCCCACCTCGCCCATCACACCGGCCGGCATGGCGAGCGCCTGCACCTGACCGCCACGGTGGCCAGCGTGATGGCGCTGGACGAAGACGAAGACCACCTGCTGAAACGCCTCAACTACGCCCTGGCCCAGGCCAAGAGCCGCCAGACGCATCAGGTACAACGGGCATGAACGGCTATGACGGCGACAGCCGCTTCATCACCGCCCACCACCTGCCCGCTGCGCTGATCGACCTGGCGCGTTCGCGGCAGATCGACACCCATCACTTGCTACGCGGCTGCGGGCTGTTTTACGACGACGTGGTCAGCGGCCAAGCGCTGGTCAGCCCACAGCAGTTCCTTCGCCTGATCGGCAATGCGCAGCGGCTGCTCGATGCCGACGACACCAGCTTTCTCTACGGCCAGCGCCTGTGGCCCGGGCACCACGGTGCCGCCAGCTTGTTGCTGGAGCAGGCCGACCACCTGCTGCAGGCCCTGGAGCGCATCGAGCAGTACCGCGCCCTGCTGTCCCCGTTGCTCAGCCCGGTGCTGCGCCTCGATGAGCACTACCTGCACCTGTACTGGCGGGAAAGCTGCGCCATCGACGAGCAGCGCCGCTTCCTGCTGGAGGCCAGCATGACAGCGGTGGTGGCCCTCGCGCGGCGCCAGCAGCAAGAGCACCTGCCCTGGCGTTTCCGGTTCCGCCATGCCGAACCGGCCTACGTCGAACAGTACTGGGTACACCTGGGCGATTCTCTGGCCTTCGACTGCCCATCCACGGTGATGAGCCTGCCCCGGGAATACCTGCTGCGTGCCTGGCCGGGTGCCGGGTCGACCGCCCAGCACGTGGCACGCCAGGCCTGCGATGCACAGCTGGCGGCCTGGGGCTGGCGGGCGAGTTTTCTCGACCTGGTCTACGAGCACCTGCTCGGGCTGATTCGCCAGCCGCTGAACCTGGAACGGGTAGCCGCCGCCTTCGCCACCAGCCCCGCTTCGTTCAAGCGCCGCCTGGTCCGTCATGGTTCCAACTTCCAGGAGCAACTGGACCAGGTGCGCTGCGACCAGGCGCTGTACCTCTACCAGGTCAAGGGCTACAGCAACGACGCGGTTGCGCAGTACCTGGGCTTCAGCGACAGCACCAACTTCCGCCGTTCGTTCAAGCGCTGGACCGGGCGTGTGCCAAGTGAACTGGAAGCCTTGTGGGGCTGATGCCCAGGATCGTCGTGCCGGGATTACCAACGTAATAAACGCGGCCCTAGCGCCGCCCCCACAACGGTCGGCACCAGCAACCCCAGTACGTACCACAGCCCCCAGAACGGCACCGCCATTTCCGGGCAGTGCAGGCAATAAGCCAGGGTGGCCGTGGCCCCCGCAAGCATGCCACCCGCCGCCCCGGACTGCCGCAGGCGGGTGGGTGCCAGGCCGCGCAATGCCCAGAACACCGCGATGAAGGTGGGAACCGAGAGCAAGGTGATGTTCAGCGGGCAGGTGCGCCAGGTGCGCCCCAACAGCAGGTCCGCCCGGGCGTCCACCGGCGCCCCCAGCAGGCTGATCGCCGCGCCCAGCCAGACCAGCAGCAGCGGTAGCCCCAAAAGGCCCCACAGCAGCCCCCCCTTCACCCCCGGCCTGGCCAGCCGCTGGGTCAGCCACAGCGCTAGCAACGCCAGGCTGCCGGGCAGGGCCAGCTTGGCCCAGAACAGCGGGGTGTGCGCCACTTGCGCCAGGTCGCCACGCACGCCGAAGATGGCCACCGTCAGCAATACCGCGACCAACCCGCCAGCCACCAGCGCCAACAACATGCGCCGGCCCAGCGCGTGACGGTCCACCGGCCCTTCCCCGGCCGCCAATAGGGCAATCAAGTCATCGGTCTTCATCGTCGCCCTTGCCTCCAATCAGCTTGGCCAGTGCCTTCAGGCCCCGGTGGATGCCCACTTTCACCGCCGAACTGGAAAGACCGGTCATGCGCGCGGTCTCTTCCACCGACAACCCCTCCAGTTTGACATGGACGATGGGCAGCCGTTGGCGCGCCGGCAACTGCTCCAGGAGCTTGCCCAGGTCGCGTGTCGCCTGGGCCGCTTCTTCCTCGCCGGGCGCGAACAGGTCGCTGTCATCGTTCAGCGCCTCGTGCAACGCGCCGTGGCGAGCGTAACTGCGATAGTGATCCGCCAGCTTGTAGCGGGCAATGGCCTGTACCCAGGCGGTCAACGGTTGCTGCGCCTGGTAGGTATGGCGGGCGTTGTGCACCGCCAACAACACCTCTTGCAGCATGTCTTCGACATCCGCGGGGCGTTGCCCCAGGCGCCGCAGCAAAAAGCCTCGCACATGCGTCGCCAGCGCCGCCAGAAACGCCCGATAGGCGACTGCATCGCCCGCCAGGCCTTGGAGCAGCAGTGCCTGCAACTGGGCCTCGCGCGCGCTTAGCGCCTGCTGAGAAGTAGTTCGTAGCATCGGCCACCCGGGTTACACCCAACGTGAAAGTTTTCCATTCAACGCGTGCCGCCTTCATACGTTAGGCGACTGGCACACCGCCGGAAAAATTTTTCAAGCTGCTGTAACCCGTTCAACCCACGCTGCGAACTACTCCGTGAGCCGCCGGTAACCACCACGGCCCCACTTCCCGGAGACGCATCATGAAAACTCTCGCCCTCGCCACTGCCGCACTTGCCCTGGCTTCGCTGGCCGGTGTTGCCCTGGCCGCTGACGCAACCAACACAGCCACCACCGGCGCCGCGATGGAAAAATGCTACGGCGTCGCCATGGCTGGCAAGAACGACTGCAAGGCCGGCGCCGGCACCAGCTGCGCCGGTAGCGCCAAGAAGGACTACGACGGCATGCACTGGAAGAACGTGCCCGCCGGTACCTGCACGTCCATCAAGACGCCCAACGGCATGGGCTCGCTGACCCCGCTCAAGTCCTGAGCGCAGGCCGCCGATCATGAACGGGACTTACTCAGCAGGCGCCGGCCTTGGGCTTAAGGCTGAGCACTATGCCGACGCCTGGACGTGCCGGGCCAGCGGGCTGTGGTTCGAAGTGCACCCGGAAAACTACATGCTCGGCGGCCCACGCATGGCCTGGCTACAACGCATTGCCGAACACCATCCGCTGTCGCTGCACGGTGTCGCGCTGTCGTTGGCGGCGGACATCGCGCCAGACGAAATGCACCTGCACCGCCTGCGGGCGCTGATCGACCAGCTGCAGCCGGCGCTGGTATCGGAGCACCTGGCATGGTCGAGCTGGCGCGGGCAATACCTGCCCGACCTGCTGCCGTTTCCCCGCAGCAACGAGGCCCTGATCCGCATCAGCGACAACGTGCAGCGCACCCAGGATGCGCTGGGGCGCAGCATTTCGCTGGAAAACCCCAGCCACTACCTGCCCATGGAAGGGCATGACTGGGACGAAATCGACTTTTTAGCCGAACTGGCGCGGCGCACGGGGTGCGGCTTGTTGCTGGACGTCAACAACGTGCACGTCAGTGCCCACAACCTCGGGTTCGACGCAGCGGCGTACCTGGCGCGCTTCCCGGCCCAGGCCATCAGCGAAATCCACCTGGCCGGCCACAGTCACGACGCCCAGGCCAGCCTGCTGATCGACTCCCACGACGCCACCATCGCCGCGCCGGTCTGGGCCTTGTACCAGCAGTTGATCACCCGCATCGGCCCGCGCCCGACCCTCATCGAGCGTGACGGCAACCTGCCCGCGTTCAGCGAGTTGCTGGCCGAACGCGACACCGCCCAGGCACTGCTCGATAGCGCAGGAGCACGACCATGACGCTTTCCCTTGGCCAGTTTCAGGCCGCCTTCGTCGAAGCGCTGTATCACCGCCCTGCCCCGCAGCTGGCCGCGCTGACCGGGCACGCTGCTTTTGCGGTGTACCGCAACAGCGTGCTGGCGGGCTGCGTCGATGCCCTGCGGGCAAACTTCCCCAGTGTCGAAGCGCTGACAGGCCCGGCCTGGATGCAGGACGCCGCGAGCGCCTATGCGCAACGAACGCCCCCCGACGACCCGCGGCTGATCCACTATGGCGCGGCCTTCGCCGACTTTCTCGAGCAGATGCAGGCCCAGCACGGCCTGCCATACCTGGCCGACGTCGCACGCCTGGATTTCGCCTGGTGCGAGGCGTTCAGCGCCCCCCGCGAACCCTCCCTCGCGCTTGCCGACCTGGCCGGCATGACGGCCACCGACCTGGCGAACAGTTACCTGGCCCCCCGCCGCAGTGTGCGCTGGCGCTGGTTCGCACGGCACCCGGCGTTCAGCCTGTGGCAGCACAGCCGCGAAGGCCAGGCGTGGCCGCATGACCAGCCCTGGGTCGCCGAAGGTGCTGTGTTCAGTGGCACCGCCGAAGGTGTCGCCCAGCAAGCGCTAGAGGTCGGCGGCTATGCCTTTCTCGATGCCTGCGCTCAAGGTCTGCCGTTGGAGCAGGCCTCACAGGTTGCACTCGCACGCCAACCCGACCTGGACTTTACCGACCTGCTCGGCAGGCTGCTGGCAGCCCAGGCATTCCGTCCACTTGCATTCGCCTGAAGGAAACGCCATGGACACCCTCCACGCCACCCGCTCCGACAGCCTGCGCCAACGCTGGAACCACCTCGCCGATCGTGCACAGCTACTGCTCAGCGACACCCTGCTGTGCCTGGTGGCGCGCATGGCCATCGCCTCGACCTTCTTCCTGTCCGGGCGCACCAAGGTCGAAGGGTTTCTCAGCATCACACCCAGTACCTATGACCTGTTCCAGAGCGAATATGCCCTGCCGCTGGTTTCGCCCTGGCTTGCGGCCCACCTGGCCACCTATGCCGAACACCTGTTCCCCCTGTTGCTGGTGCTTGGCCTGTTTACCCGGCTGTCGGCGCTGGCCCTGCTGGGCATGACCACGGTGATCGAAATTTTCGTCTACCCGGATGCCTGGCCGACCCATCTGACGTGGGCGGCCTTGTTGCTACTGTTGATCGCGCGAGGCGCCGGTAGGTTGTCGCTGGATCGGGCCCTGGGGCTGCGTTGAGCCTCTGGCAGTGGGCCGGTTCGTCGGTCCGCGACCCCACGCTTTTTTTGAACTCCATGCGCAGGCGCCCTCTCCCAATGAAGAGACCGCGAACTGTCCCGGAGCCCGCCATGGCCAAGCCCCTGCAGGAGTACCTGCGCAAGCGTGACTTCAACGCCACACCCGAGCCGGCCGGCAAGCGTGCCCACCCACGGCCGGCTCACGGGTTGCAGTACTGCATCCAGAAGCACGACGCCAGCCACCTGCACTATGACTTTCGCCTGGAGCTGGATGGCACCCTGAAAAGCTGGGCGATTCCCAAGGGCCCTTCCCTCGACCCCAAGGTCCGCCGCCTGGCCGTGCATGTAGAAGACCATCCGCTGGACTACGCCAGCTTCGAAGGGCACATCCCTGAAGGCCACTACGGCGCCGGCGACGTGATCGTGTGGGACCGGGGGCTCTGGGAGCCCGAAGGCGACCCGCGCGAGGCCTATGCCAAGGGCAAGCTGCGCTTTCGCCTGCAAGGTGAAAAGCTGTCGGGGGTCTGGAACCTGTTTCGTACCCACCTGGCTGGCAAGAAAGAGCAGTGGATGCTGGTCAAGTCCCACGATGGCGAGGCCCGCAGCGAAGCGGACTACAGCATCGTCGAAGCCCTGCCGGACAGCGTATTGAGCGACCGTACACTGGTCCCCCGCCGCCCAGCCAGGGCGGCGACCTCCACGCGCAAGCGCAAGGCCAGCGCTGGCGCCCTGCCGGAGATGCTCCAGCCGCAGCTGGCAACCCTGGCCGATTCCCCCCCCGAGGGTGACTGGCGATACGAGGTCAAGTTCGATGGTTACCGCATGCTGGCCCGCATCGACGGGGACGATGTGCGCCTGTTTACCCGCAATGGCCACGACTGGAGCGCAAAGCTGCCCCATCAGGTGCAGGCGCTGAAAGCGTTGGGGCTCGACTCGGCATGGCTGGACGGTGAGATGGTGGTCACTGACGAGAACGGCGTGGCCGACTTCCAGGCCTTGCAGGCCGCGTTCGACAACGAGCACGACGATGACATTACCTACTACCTGTTCGACCTGCCCTACCTCGGCGGCAAGGACCTGCGTGAATTGCCTGTGCAAGACCGCCGGGCGACCTTGGCCAAACTGCTGAAGCACAACGCATCGGCCATCCTGAAGTTTTCCGAAGACTTCAACCAGCCGGTCGACGCGCTGCTCGACAGCGCCTGCCGGTTAGGCCTGGAAGGCCTGATCGGCAAGCGCGCCGACAGCCCCTACGTTGGCCGGCGCAGCAGCGACTGGGTCAAGCTCAAGTGCACGCAACGCCAGGAGTTCGTGATCGTCGGCTACACCGCGCCCAAGGGCAGCCGCCAAGGCTTTGGGGCCCTGCTGCTGGCGCTGCACGACACCGACAGCGGCCAGTTGCGCTACGCCGGCAAGGTGGGCAC
This sequence comes from Pseudomonas putida NBRC 14164, assembly GCF_000412675.1. Classification (NCBI taxonomy): domain Bacteria; kingdom Pseudomonadati; phylum Pseudomonadota; class Gammaproteobacteria; order Pseudomonadales; family Pseudomonadaceae; genus Pseudomonas; species Pseudomonas putida. The sequence continues at coordinate 3,466,940 of NC_021505.1, forward strand.
CGGCTTCAGTGCTGCCACGCTGACGAGCATCCTCACCCGCCTGAAACCCCTGCACACCGCCAAGCCACCCTTGCCTGAGCCCCCCAGCGGTGCCGATGCGCGGGGCGTGCACTGGCTCAAGCCAGAACTGCTGGCCGAGGTCGCCTACGCCCAGATGACCCGCACAGGGATCGTGCGCCATGCGGTTTTTCACGGGTTGCGCGACGACAAGCCCGCCACTGCCATTGCCCTGGAACGTGCAATGCCGGTAAAGAACGCAGCACATGCAGAGCCCAAGGGTTTGAGCAACCTGCACCTGACCCACCCCGACCGCGTGATCGACAAGACCAGTGGCACCAGCAAACGACAGGTGGCGGAGTACTACGCCCAAGTCGCCGACTGGCTGCTGCCACAGCTCGAACACCGCCCCGTGGCGCTGGTGCGCGCACCGGAGGGCCTGGACGGCGAGCTGTTCTTTCAGAAGCATGCGGGGCAGTTGCACCTGCCCAAGCTGACCAGCTACACCAAGGCCCAGGCCGGCCAGGCGGCAATGGTGCTCAACAGCGCCGAGAGCCTATTGGGCGCAGTACAGATGAACATGCTTGAACTGCACACCTGGAACGCCACCGACAAAAATTTCGACAGGCCTGACCGCTTCATCCTCGACCTCGACCCCGACCCGGCATTGCCATGGAAGGCCATGCTCGAGGCCACCCAGCTGCCCCTCACCCTGCTCGATGAGCTGGGCCTGAAGGTGTTTCTCAAGACCAGCGGTGGCAAAGGCATGCACCTGGTCGTGCCGCTCACCCGTCGGGCCGGCTGGGAGGAAGTGAAGGACTTCAGCCATGCCCTGGTCAAACACATGGCAGACTTGTTCCCGGACCGGCTCAGCGCGGTCTCCGGGCCCAAGAACCGGGTCGGGCGCATCTTCATCGACTACCTGCGCAACGGCAAGGGCGCTACCACCGTGGCCGCCTACTCGCTGCGCGCCCGCGAAGGCCTGCCAGTGTCGGTGCCGATCTGGCGCGAGGAGCTGCCCAAACTCAAGAGTGCCAACCAATGGAATATCGGCAACTTGCAGGCGCGGCTTGCGCAGGTGGACGACCCTTGGGCCGAGCTGGGCTCGACCCGGCAATCGATCACCCTGCGCATGCGCAAGCAACTGGGGATCGCATGATGGACTTCGCTCACCTCGCCCGCCTGCTGCACCGCTTCGGTACCCGTTTGCGGGCCATCGATCTCGACCCCTTGCTGCCTGAACTGTTGCAGGCACTTCGAGCCGAACAGCTAGACCTGCTACCCCTGCCCGGCCACGGGCGCACCCTCGAGCGCTGGCGGGCCTTGGCGCGGGTTGCCGGTTGCGATCTCGGCTTGGCCAAGCTGTATGAAGGCCACACCGATGCCCTGGCAATCCTCGCCGAGTGCGGCGCCGCCCAGCATGCTCACGACGGTATCTGGGGCATGTGGGCCGCGGAGCCGCCGGATGCCAGGGCCCACATCGTCGCGCGCCATGGCGAACGGGTTCAGCTGCAAGGCCGAAAAGCATGGTGCTCGGGCGCGCTGCAGATCGATCGAGCGCTGCTGACCGCCTGGGAGAATGACCAGCCACAGCTGGTGGCCATTGAACTGTCACACCCCAGCCAGCGCATCCAGGCCGAGCAATGGCAGGCCGTAGGCATGGCCAGCACCGCCAGTGTCACCATCGAGTTCGACAACTCACCGGGGCTGGCCATCGGCACACCCGGCCAGTACCTGTCCCGCCCAGGCTTCTGGCAGGGCGGCGCAGGTATCGCTGCCTGCTGGTACGGCGCGGCCGAGGCATTGGCAGGTTACCTGCGCGAGCACTGCAACAAACCTCGGCCCGACCCCCATGCCGATGCCCACCTGGGGGCGGTCGATGCGGCGTTGTACGGTGCCCGCGCCGCCCTTCGCGAGTGCGCCGCGTGGATCGACCAGCACCCCCAGGACGACGCCAGTTTCGAGGTACGCCGCACCCGCGCCCAGATCGAGCAGGCGGTCGAACAGGTCATTCAGCATGTTGGCCGAGCCCTGGGGGCTACCCCCTTCTGCCGCAGCAGCCATTTCGCCCGGCTTAGCGCCGACCTGCCGGTGTACCTGCGCCAAAGCCACGCTGAACGCGACTTGGCCGAACTGGGTCAGCAAGTGACCAGCACACCGACAGGAGCATGGCAGCTATGAGCGAGAACCTTATTGATGCGGCCACGGGCACGCCGTGGAGTGACTGGCAGCATTCTGCGCACCTGGCACGCGCCACCTGGCTTGCGCCCGAGCAGCTGTGCCCACCCGGCCGACGCCTGGTGCTGCTGGCGCCGCACCCGGACGACGAGGTGCTCATGGCCGGCGGGCTGCTTGCCAGTTTTCGCGGACGCGAACAGGACCTGGTGCTGATTTCCGCCACCAACGGCGAGGGCAGCCATCCGCACTCACCACACTGGACCGAGCAGCGCTTGCGTCACCAGCGCCCCTTGGAGAGTCGGCATGCCTTGCAGCAGCTAGACCTGGACCTCAACCGCCTGGACTGGCGGCGGCTCAACCTCAAGGACGGCGCATTGCCCCGCGATGAGGCCTTCCTGGTCCGTCACCTGGAACAGTTGCTGGAGCCCGACGACCTGTTGCTGACCACCTGGCGTGGCGACGGCCACTGCGACCACGAGGCTGCAGGCCGCGCCGCTGCCCAGGCAGCCCAGGCGCGCGGGGCACAGCTGGCCGAAGCGCCGGTGTGGGCCTGGCACTGGGCCGCACCCGACGACCCACGCCTGCCCTGGTCGCGGGCGCATCGCTTGCAGGTCGACGAAACGCGCCAGGCCCGCAAGCGCGAGGCCTTGGCTGCCCATGCCAGCCAATTGCAACCAGACGGTGATCGCCCGCCCGTGCTGCCTGCGCATTTGCAGGCGTGCCTGCTGCAACCCTTTGAACTGGTTTTCCTGTGATGGAGTCGCCATGAGCCTCGACGCGCAATACTTCGCCGACCTGTACGCCGACAGCGAGGACCCCTGGGCGTTTCGCACCCGCTGGTACGAACGGCGCAAGCGCGACCTGCTTCTGGCCAGCCTGCCCCGTCAGCGCTATGAGCGCGTGTTCGAGCCGGCCTGTGCCAACGGCGAGCTGAGCGTGCTGCTGGCCGAGCGTTGCGTCAGCTTGCTGTGCCAGGACATCGACCCGACCGCCGTGGGGCTGGCGCGCCAGCGCCTGGGGACCGCGAACCATGCCCAGGTCGAGCAAGGGCATCTGCCGGGCGACTGGCCAGGCGGGCAGTTCGACCTGATCGTGCTCAGCGAAATCGGCTACTACCTCGACCCCACCGATTGGCTGCAGGTGATCGAGCAGTCGGTGGCCAGCCTCACGGCCGATGGCGGCCTGCTCGCCTGCCACTGGCGCCACCCCATTGCCGGTTGCCCACAGGACGGCCGCGAGGTTCATGCCCTGCTGGCAAGGCACTTGCCGCTGTATCCGCTGTTGCGTCACGAGGAGGCCGACTTTCTACTCGAGTACTGGACGTGCCAGCCCAGCGTCGTCGACCTGAATGAGCCCTGCCCATGATCGCCGTCATCATACCCGCCCACAACGAGGCCCGGCGCCTGGGGCACTGCCTCAAGGCGGTCAAGGCTGCAAGTGCGCGAGCCGAGGCGGCAGGCTTGGCGGTAGAGGTGCTGGTGGTGCTGGACCGTTGCACCGACACCAGTGCGCTCGTGGCCCGACGCCACGGTGTGCATACCCTTGAAGTGGACGCTGGCAATGTCGGCGTCGCCCGGCGAGCGGGCGCGGCATGGATGATCGCCCGCGGCGCCCAATGGCTGGCATGCACCGACGCCGACAGCCGCGTCCCGCAGCACTGGCTGACATCGCAGTTGCAATGGCGCGCCGAGGTGGTGTGCGGCACGGTGCACATCGAGCGCTGGCAACCCTGGCAAAGCATCGCCCTGCGCCGGTTGTACCGCAGCCTTTACCAGGCCCGCGAGGGGCACAGGCATATTCATGGTGCCAACCTCGGTGTGTGTGCCAAGGCCTACGAACGCGTTGGCGGGTTCCAGCCGCTGCCGGCCCACGAGGATGTTCAACTGGTGATGGCCCTGCAAGCCAGCGGGGCGCAGATCGTCTGGACCGCCGAACACAGCGTGGCGACCAGCAGCCGGCGTGATAGCCGCGCAAAACAGGGGTTCGGCGACTATCTCAGTGGCCTGGAAGGCCAGGTGTGACCACCTGGCGAGTCTCTACCATCAGGAGGCCTTGCGCGGCCGTTTGCTAGCCGGTTTTGCGCCCTTGGCCTTGCCACCGAGGCTGCGTTTGAGCAGTTCGGTAAGGTCGAGGATATCCGCGCCTTTCTCCGCGCTGGCGCCCTCCCCTTTGGCCACTGTCTCGATCTTGCCCTTGCTGGCTTTCTCTTCCACCAGGTCGAGAATGGTCTGGCGAAATGCGTCGTGATACTCGTCCGGGGCCCAGGACCCACTCATGTCTTCGACCAGGCGTTTGGCCATGCCCAGCTCACGCTTGTCGACCTTGGCATCGGTCACGCTCTTGTCCAGCTCCAGGGTTTCAATGCTGCGCACCTCCTCGGGCCAGCGCAGGGTAATCAGCACCAGGGCGCCTTCCAGTGGCCGCAGCAGCGCGAGGTGCTGACGGGTATGCAGCACCACGGTGGCCAGGGCTACCTTGCCGGTGCTCTCCAGCGTATCGCGCAACAGCGCATAGACTTTGCCGCCGCGCCGGTCAGGGCTCAGGTAGTAAGGTGTGTCAAAGTGCTGAAGCGGAATCTCGCCAGCCTGCACGAACGAGAAAATATCGATGGTCTGGGTCGCTTCAGGGCGAGCATCGCGAATTTCCTGCTCACTGATCACCACGTAGCGGCCCTTCTCATACTCCACGCCCTTGACGATGTTGTCCTTGTCGATCTCCTTGCCGGTTACCTTGTTCACCCGCTTGTAGCCCACCGGCTCCATGCTGCGCTTGTCGAGCCAGTCAAAATCCACGCGCTCGGAGCTCACCGCAACGTTGAGCGAAACCGGGATGTGCACCAGCCCGAAACTGATCGCGCCTTTCCAGATAGCCCGCGCCATGTCTACCTCCTATGGGTTAGCAGCGAACAGAGCCCTTACTGAAACTGACTGACGACGGGTGCGAAGGTTTAGTTTGGTTGCACGACGCCAACGGGGGTCTGCAATGCGGGATAAATTGACCCGATTGCAAGCAGCCGAACGTCAGATGGAGGCCAGCCGCCGAGCATCCCTTCGCACGGCTTGAGGGGGGACCCCAAAACCACGGATGAACACCTCCCGCATATGCCGGCGGTCCCTGAATCCGGTTTCCCTGGCCACCACATCCAGGCTGTGCAGGCTCTGCTCGATCATCAGCCGGGCAGACTCCAGCCGCAAGCTCTCGACAGCCTTGGCCGGTGACTGGCCGGTCTCGGCGGTGAACACGCGGGTGAATTGCCGTGGGCTCAGGTGCACCACTTCAGCAAGCTCTTCCACGCTCAATGGGCGGTTGAGGTGCTTGCGGGCGTAATCCAGCGCGCTCTGGATACGGTCCGACTTGGGCGAGAGCGTCAACAGTTCGGAGTGTTGCGACTGCCCGCCAGATCGGCGTTGGTGCATGACCATCTTGTGCGCCACCGACCTGGCCATTTCGCTGCCCAAGTCCTTTTCCACCATACCCAGCGCCATGTCCAGGGCGGCAGTCATGCCGGCAGACGTCCAGATCGGCCCATCGACGATGTAAATCCGGTCTTCCTCGACGTCGATCTTCGGGTGCAGCTCTCGCAACTTGTTCGCATAAGCCCAGTGAGTGGTCGCGCGCCGACCATCCAGTACGCCCGCTTGCGCCAGCACAAAACAGCCGGTGCAAAGGCCAGCAGTACGGCGCGCACCGTCGACAAAGCCCCGCACGCTGGCGAGCACCTCCTCGCTGGGGGGCGTCAGAGGCGTCAGCGTGCCGGTGACCATCCAGGTGTCGGCCAGGCCCGGCGCCCCCAAGGGCAACGTGTCGATATGCATCCCCAGTGACGAGCACACCGTGCCGCCACCGATGGAAAAGTTCTGGACCCTGTAAACCGCTTCGCCCGCCATGATGTTCGTAAGCTCGAATACGGTTTGCGTCGCCAGGGACATGATCTGGAAGCCTTCGGTGATGAGGTAGCCGACCCGGTGCATCGCTGATGCCCTCTGTGCAATGTCCTAAAACAGCACTATATGCGTCGTTTGAGACAAACACCACCTGCTGCATGATGGCCCCACACCCAACCAACGGAGCAGCAGCATGACGCAGCAACGCAAGGGCACCGCGCTCATTACGGGCGCCTCATCCGGTATCGGTTCGATCTACGCGGAGCACCTGGCCCGTCGCGGCCATGACCTGGTGCTGGTGGCACGCGACCGGGAGCGCCTCAACGCATTGGCTGGCCGGCTTACCACCGAAACCCGACAGAACGTGGAAGTATTCCCGGCAGACCTGGCCAACGCCGATGACCTGGCCAAGGTAGAACGCAAACTGCGCGAAGACGCCAGCATCAGCCTGCTGGTGAACAACGCCGGTATCGGTACCCATACCGGGCTGCTGGAAAGCGACGTTGAGCGCATGGCGCACATGATCACCCTCAACGTCACCGCCCTCACCCGCCTTACCTATGCAGCTGTCCCCGGCTTTGTCGCTCGCAAGCAAGGCGCGGTCATCAATATCTCGTCCGTCGTCAGCCTGGCACCCGAACTGCTCAACGGCGTGTACGGTGGTAGCAAGGCCTACGTCACCGCGTTCACCCAGTCGCTGAACAAGGAACTGGCGGGTACTGGCATCCAGGTTCAGGCAGTACTGCCCGGCGCCACCGCGACCGATTTCTGGCAGACCGGCGGTTTGCCCGTCGAGCACCTGGACCCAGGCATCGTGATGTCTGCCCAGGACCTGGTATACGGTGCCCTGCAGGACTTCGACAACGGCGTGCTGATCTCCCTGCCGTCGCTGCACGACCTGCAAGCCTTCGACCACTTTGAGGCCAGCCGGCAAGCCTTGTTCGGCCAGCTGTCCAGCAACCGGCTGGCGCAGCGCTACAGCGCCAGGTGATCAGCAGCGAAAGGAACGTAGTCGAGAATGTGTGGGGCGACCATGCCAGGTCACGGGCGCTTCACCACATTTTCACTGCAAGCGAGAAAGTCTTACTCCACTCAGGCTGTTTTTTGAGTGAATCGAAACGAATAGTCTGAAGCCACTTTTCGCATCCCCAAGAGGCAACGCCAATGAAGGCAGTCGTTTACACCCAGCCCGGTCTACCGATCCACGACCCACAATCGCTGTATGACGCGCAGCTGCCCACGCCAAAACCGGGGGCCCGTGACCTGCTTGTGGAAGTCCGGGCAATTGCCGTCAACCCGGTTGATACCAAGATCCGTGCAAGCCGCGGTGGTGAGCAACCACAAGTGCTCGGCTGGGACGCTGTCGGCGTCGTCCGCGAGGTGGGGCCACAGGTTACGTTGTTCCAACCGGGCGACGAGGTTTTCTACGCCGGTGCCATTGACCGCCCAGGCAGCTACAGCGAGCTTCACGTGGTGGATGAACGCATTGTCGGGCATAAGCCCCGCAGCCTGGACAACGCCAGCGCCGCGGCCTTGCCGCTCACCTCAATTACGGCCTGGGAGCTGCTGTTCGACCGCCTGGGCGTTGAAGAAAACGGTGGCAAGCAGCAAAGCCTTCTGGTGGTCGGTGCTGCCGGCGGGGTTGGCTCGATCCTGGTTCAACTTGCCCGCAAGCTCACGCAGCTCACAGTCATTGGAACCGCCTCACGGCCCGAGACCCAGGCCTGGGTGCAGCAAGCGGGAGCCCATCATGTGATCGACCACTCCGAATCGATTCCACTTCAGTTGGAAGCGCTCAAGCTGGGGCCGGTCGACTACGTCATCAGCCTGACCCATACCGACACCTATCTTGCGCAACTGGTGGAAGTGCTGCGGCCACAAGGCAAGCTCGCGCTGATCGACGACCCCGCGCAACTGGATGTGATGCCGCTCAAGCGCAAGTCGCTTTCACTGCACTGGGAGCTGATGTTCACGCGCTCGCTGTACCAGACCGAAGACATGATCAAGCAGCACCAACTGCTCGAGCGCGTTTCGCGGCTGGTCGATGATGGCACGCTCAAGACGACCCTGGGCGAGCACTACGGCACGATCAACGCCGAGCACCTCAAGCGTGCCCACGCCATGATCGAGAGTGGCAAGGCACGCGGCAAGATCGTGCTGGAAGGCTTCTGAAGCCGGATCAGGCGCCCGATGGCCACGCAGTGGGCCCAGACACCGCATTGACGCCCTCCAGCGTCGCAAACGAAATGTCTTTCGCCGTGAGCAGGAAATCACTCATGTAAGGCACTTCGAGCATGTCGCTGCGTACTGCTGCGAACAGGGTGGCCTGCAACCCTGCTTCGCCCAGGCGCCTGGCCAGCACATAGCCACGGGAGGTGTACTCGTGCACCGCCCAGTTCGGCAGGCAGCAAACGCCACGGCCGCTGGCCACCAACTGCATCATCATCACGGTCATTTCTGCAGTACGTACCTGGGCAGGTTCGATGTCGGCCGGGTCGAAGAAACGGGTGAAGATGTCCAGGCGGTTGCGCTCGATCGGGTACGTGATCAGGGTCTGACTGGCAATGTCGTCAGGTTGCAGATACGGCTTTTCGCGCAGGGGATGATGTTTGTCGATGGCCAGCATGGCCTCGTACCCGAACAACGGCACGTACGTGATACCGGGCAGGGTCACCGGGTCGGACGTCACCACAAGGTCGAGGTCACCCCGCTCCAGGGCCGGCAGCGGCGCGAACGACAACCCCGATGCCAGGTCCAGTTCGACTTCCGGCCAGGCGCAGCGAAACTCGTCCAGCGAGGGCATCAGCCATTGATAGCAACTGTGGCACTCGATGGCGATGTGCAGCCGGTCGGCCGTGCCGCCTGCCAGCTTGCTCAGGTTGCGCTCCGTTGTGCGGATCAGCGGCAGCACCTGGTCGGCCAGCTGCAGCAGCTTGAGCCCCGCGGTGGTGAAGCGTACGGGTTTGGACTTGCGCACAAACACGGGCATGCCAACGCGGGTTTCCAGCTCCCGAAACTGGTGCGATAGCGCCGACTGGGTCAGGTGCAGGCGTTCGGCAGCCTCGGGCACGCTGTCCGTTTCGCGCAAGGCATGCAGAGTGCGTAGGTGTCTCAAGTCAATCATGAGCAGAAGGCAACGCTCAGGCCACGCCAAGGTTGCCAGAGAGTTCCCTGCGGACGATTGCTGCACCCGCACTCAACGCTCTGAGCTTGCCGCTGGCGACCCTGCGCGGTAAAGGCGCCATGCCACAGTTGGTGCAAGGATAGAGCTTGTCTGCCTCTACAAATTGCAGGGCCTTGCGCAGGGTATTGGCCACTTCCTCGGGGGTTTCAATGGTGTGGCTGGCCACGTCGATCGCGCCGACCATCACCTTCTTGCCTCGGATCAGCTCAAGCAGGTCCATGGGTACATGGGAGTTGTGGCATTCCAGCGAAATGATATCGATGCTGGACTTCTGCAGCTTGGGGAAGGCTTCTTCATATTGCCGCCACTCTGATCCCAAGGTCTTTTTCCAGTCCGTGTTGGCTTTGATGCCGTAGCCATAGCAGATATGCACAGCGGTTTCACACTTGAGGCCTTCGATGGCCCTTTCCAAAGTGGCGACCCCCCAGTCATTTACCTCATCAAAGAAGACGTTGAAGGCGGGCTCATCGAACTGGATGATGTCAACACCGGCAGCCTCCAGCTCCCTGGCTTCCTGGTTGAGGATTTTGGCAAATTCCCAGGCCAGTTTTTCACGGCTTTTGTAATGGCTGTCATACAGCGTATCGATCATGGTCATGGGGCCTGGCAGCGCCCACTTGATGGGCTGACTGGTCTGCTGGCGCAGGAACCTGGCATCGTCGACAAACACCGGGTTTTTCCGGGCAACGGCACCCACCACCGTCGGTACGCTGGCATCATAACGGTCACGGATCCTGACGGTTTCGCGGTTCTCGAAATCAACGCCGCTCAGGTGCTCAATGAAGGTCGTCACAAAATGTTGGCGCGTTTGCTCACCATCACTGACGATATCAATGCCGGCGTTTTGCTGCTCCTGCAACGACAAGCGCAGGGCATCCTGTTTGCCTTCGATCAACGCCTCATCCTGCAATTTCCAGGGTGACCAGAGCGTTTCGGGTTCTGCGAGCCAGGAGGGTTTAGGCAAACTGCCGGCAGTCGAGGTGGGTAACAGCTTTTTCACGAGGTAAAACCTTATATAAGTTAATCAGCAGGCGTAATTGGCGGACCACTGCTCAAGCATCGCGTGGTGCGGTTTGATAAAGTGCTCCTCGACAAACTGCCCCTGCTCGATGGCCAACCGGCTACGCTCCTCCCGGTCATAAACAATACGGGTCAGCGAGTAATCCTGATGCTGCAAGCTGGGCCGATAGCACTTCCCTGCGGCAGAATTTGCATTGTAGATTTCGGGACGATAGATTTTCTGGAACGTGTCCATCGTGCTAACGGTGCTGATCAACTCAAGGTTGGTGTAGTCACTGAGCAAATCGCCCGAAAAATAGAAGGCCAACGGCGCAACACTGTTGGGCGGCATAAAATAACGCACCTTCAAGCCCATCTTCTCGAAATAAGTATCCGTCAAGGAGTACTCATCCTGCTGATATTCAAAGCCCAACACAGGATGCTGATTATCCGTTCGATGGTAGGTCTTGCTGCTGGAAACACTCAAGCAGATAACCGGAGGTTTGTCGAAGTGCCGCTGATACGTGCTTGAGTTCACGAAGTGCTTGAACAGCTTGCCGTGCAGCTCTCCGAAATGCTCTGGCGTGCTGAACACAGGCTGGTTGGCATTGTGCCCCAGCAGCACTACGCTGAAATCGTAATCGCGCACGTAGGAAGAAAAATTATTCCCTACCATGCCCGCGATGCGCTCGCCGGTTTGTCGGTCGATAACAGTCGTTTTCAATATTTCAATCAGCGGCAGCGCCTGATCGCTGCCCTCGGCATCGATACTCATCTCGACGGAAATGATGTCAAGCTCGACGGCGTAGCGGTCGCCTTTGGGGTTATCCCAATGCGCCAGGGCGTTGAAGCGGTTATCTATCATCCCGAAGGTGCTGCGCAAGTTCTCTTGCCGGCTCGCGCCCCTCGCCAGGTTGGCGAAGTTGGTGGTAATGCGGGTGTTCTCGGACGGGTGATAGTGCTCGTCGAAGCGAATGCTCTTGATGGAAAACTTGAAGTCTTTATTCGTCATGACCGGGAGCCTGCTCAAATATCCATATTCTCTATAATTAGCCGGTATTTTAGGTTGGGGGCATGACCGAGGGAACTGAATTGATTTCACAGAACCTTTAGCCATCCTCATGACGGGCGCGGGCAATAATGCGAAAGATTCGCCAGGTTAATGTGTGCCCTACCACCACTCGATGATCGCCGCGCTCCAAACGGCGCTCAGGCATCGTTGCCATCGCCGCCAGGCTCCCGCGCCGGTGCGGCAAACCACTTGTCCCGCGGCACCCACTTCTCCTGCACCGGGTCCCCCAGGTAATGCGGCGACATGATCTGCACCCCATATTCGTTGAACACGTCCTGGATGTTGGCGTGCAGCAGGCTCAGCAACTCCGCACGCGGCCTTGGCGCGCTAGGCACTGCCTGGGCCACCAGGCGGTATTCGGGGTAGAAGTCCGAAAGCCCGGTCTGGAACACCTGCGGGCTGGGGTTTTGCAGAATGCCATCGGTGCGCTGCGCCGCTTCCACCAGCATCGCCTCAACCTGGCGCCAGGGCGTGTCATAGCCGATGGTGACCACGGTATCGACAATGTAGCCCTGCCCTTGCACCACCCGCGAATAGTTGCGCGTCACCGAACCGGTGATCATTGAATTGGGCAGGGTCAGCACCTCGCCAAGGCCGGTGCGAATGGTGGTGTTGAAAATGCCGACTTCGGTCACCGTGCCTTCGTTGTCGCCTACCCTCACGTATTCGCCAGCCTTCAGTGTGCGCGAGTAGGTCAGGATCAGCCCTGCCGCCGCCTGTCCCACCACGCTTGTGGCACCCAGCGAAATCATCAGGCCCAACAGCACCGAAAGCCCTTTGAAGGCATCGGTACCAGAGCCGGGCAGGTACGGGTAAGCCATGACCAGGGCAAACAGCCAGATCGCCAGCGAAGTGAGCCGTGTCGTGGGCCGCAGAGTTTCTTCGGTCAGCCACTTCAATGTGCCCGGGCGGGCCATCCGCTCCAGCACGCGCCGGCTGAAACCGCTGATGCCACGGGCGATGAAGAAAATCATGACGGCCACGGCAATACCGGGGATGGCGTGCAGGATGCCGTCGAGCAGGTAGCGCAGCAGGTCGAGCAGGTGCAGGTTGAGGCTTTCGCCCCACGGCCGGGTGTAAGGGAACTGCGACAGCACGAAGCTCAGCCACTGGTAGCTGAGCAAAAGCACGATCACCCAATACATCAGGCGCAGCAGACGGTCGATGAGGTAGTACACGTACTGCATGTCGAACAATGGCAGCTGGCCTACCTTGATCTGCCGCGCGCGCTCACGCATCAACTGCGTCAGGCGCCCGCGCAGCTTGCGCCGGCCCAGGTTGGCGCCCTTGATAAGCACCACGAACACCAGTGTGGCGATGGCGGAAAAGCCCAGCGCCTTGAGCATAAAACGCAAGCTGCGCGCCTCGCCGGTTTCGTCCACTACCTGGCGCAAGGTGGCCGCTGCCTGCTCGGCGGCCGCGCGGGTGTCGCCGCCCTCCACGCCCAGGTCCTGCGGCGCGACGATGAAGGCCCGGCGCCCACCCAGCAGCACCAGGTGGCTGTTGACGATCGGGTCAATGCTCACCTTGAGCTCGTCGGTGCCGCGCAGTGCCTCCTCGATCACCGACGTGGCCCGCTGCACGCGGGCAGCAGGCGTTTCGCCCAGCAGTGTGGCGTGTAACGTGATAATGCTGCGGTTGGCGATTTGCAGTTCTGCCGGCTCACCCGGTATGCCATCGGTGGCGCTGCCGATGGCCTCCTTGCCCTGCCCCATCGTCGGCAGCAAGGCGCACAGCACCAGCAACACAGTCAAAAGGCGATTCATTGCGCACTCCCTGGCCCATGGCACGAACAGCGTTGCTGTAGTGATAGCACAGCCTCCACCGGCCGGGCCCAGGGGCCAGACGGTCATGGCGAATCGCCTTGAGAGGGCTATCGTTGCTTGTCTGGGCAACGACTACCGAGCGAGGGGCGCAGCCATGAACACCAGTGATCTACTCGAACAGTTGCTGCGCGCCGGGCAAGGCTCGCAAGGGCGTCAAGGCAGCGGCGGCATGTCATGGCAAGACGGCCTGGGCGGGTTGGGCGGCTTGCTGGGTGGCCTGTTGGGTGGCCGTGCTGGCAGCGGCACGGGCGGCTTGCCCCAGGGGCGCTCTGCGGGCGGCACCAATTTGGCCGCCCTGGCGTCGCTGGGCATGATGGCGTTCCAGGCCTATCAAAGCTGGCAGCGCAGCCAGGCGACAGCCCCGCAACAGGCGGTGCGTACTGTCGATCAGTTGTCCGGCCCCGAGGCCGAGGACCACAGCCATGCCATCTTGCGCGCGCTGATTGCGGCAGCCAAGGCAGACGGCCGCATCGACCACCAGGAAGAGCAACTGATTTACGCTGAAATCAAACGTCAAACCAGCGACCCACAGCTACAGCAATGGCTGGATGAAGAAGTCAGCAAGCCGCTCGATGTTGCCGAAGTGGCCCAGTCGGCACGGGACCCGGCCATGGCAGCAGAAATGTACCTGGCCAGCGTGATGCTGGTGGATGACCAGCAGGACGCCGAGCGGGCCTACCTTGACGAACTGGCCAGCGCACTGCAAATCGACCCGGCATTGCAGGTGCATCTGGAACAGCAAGCCAAGGCAGGTGCCTGAACGGGCTGTCAATTTACCCAGTGCAAACCAGACGTCTGAGGGACTGCGAAAAAGCTGTCGGTCAGTCGCGGCCTCTGAATGAGGGCTGAAACCGATGCGGCCAGTTTCTGCATTGCGGGGGTTGCCATGAATATATGGAAATACGTATATTCGGCTTTCCATATGTATTGGTGCCGCGATGATCACTCCGCCCGATGTCTTCAAATGCCTGGCTGACGAAACCCGCGCTCGCGCCACCCTGCTCATCGCCGGCCTGGGAGAGCTTTGTGTGTGCGAACTGATGTGCGCGTTGGGCGACAGCCAGCCGAAGATCAGCCGCCATCTGGCGCAGCTGCGCAGCAATGGCATGTTGCTGGACCGGCGCCAGGGCCAATGGGTGTATTACCGCCTTAATCCAGCGCTGCCCGCCTGGGTTCACGAGATGCTGCAGGTCACCTTGCAGGCCAATTCGCAATGGTTGGCCGACAACACACTTCGGCTCAAGTGCATGGACGACCGCCCCGTTCGCGACGCCGCCTGTTGTTGATCACCCTTTCGGCCCTGGCACTGCGCCGGCGCCCCTGACGTCCGCCACGAAGCAAAGGAGCCCTCCATGCGAGTCCTGTTCATGTGCACGGCCAACAGCTGCCGCAGCATCCTTTCTGAAGCGCTGTTCAACCACCTTGCCCCGGCAGGTTTCGAAGCGATCAGTTCAGGCAGCTTCCCCAAGGGGCAAGTATTGCCCCGTAGCCTGAGCACGCTGGAGCAGGCCGGTATTTCGACTGCTGGCCTGAGTAGCAAGGGCAACGACGCATTCGAGGGCAACCCGCCAGACATCGTCATTACCGTCTGCAACAGGGCCGCCGGCGAAGCCTGCCCGGTGTATTTCGGACCCGCGCTGAAGTCGCACTGGGGGCTGGAAGACCCGTCGGATGTGGTGGGTGACGAGGCGCCAGTCGACGCGGCCTTCCAGGCCACGCTGGCCCACATCGAATCGCGCTGCCGAGCCTTCTTCGCCCTTCCATTCGCTAGCCTCGACCGTGATCAGCTCAAGCACGCGCTGGATCGCATCGGCACGCAATAAGCAGGAGTAAAAAATGTCCGATCATCTCCCCAACCTCGACCTCGCGTTGTTCGATCTGCCCCCAACGGCAACCGTTGCCAGCGAGCACAAACCACGCATCCTGCTGCTGTATGGGTCTACCCGCGAACGCTCTTTCAGCCGCTTGCTGGTAGAGGAAGCCGCGCGCCTGCTGGAGCACTTCGGCGCCGAGACCAGAACCTTCGACCCTTCTGGCCTGCCGCTGCCTGACGATGCGCCGGTGGAGCACCCCAAGGTGCAGGAATTGCGCGAGCTGGTGCAATGGTCGGAGGGCCAGGTCTGGTGCTCGCCGGAGCGCCATGGGGCGATGTCTGCGGTGTTCAAGGCGCAGATCGACTGGGTGCCCCTGGCGATGGGCGCCGTTCGCCCCACCCAGGGCAAGACCTTGGCGGTGATGCAGGTGTGTGGTGGCTCGCAGTCGTTCAACGTGGTCAACCAGCTGCGGGTGCTTGGCCGCTGGATGCGGATGTTCACTGTGCCGAACCAGTCTTCCGTACCCAAGGCCTACCTGGAATTCGATGAGGCTGGCCGCATGAAACCTTCGCCGTACTACGACCGCGTGGTGGATGTGATGGAGGAGTTGGTAAAGTTCACCGTGCTGCTACGCGACCGTCAGGATTACCTGGTGGACCGCTATTCGGAGCGCAAGGAAACCGCCGAACAGCTATCTGCCCGCGTCAATCAGCGATCAATCTGAAGCGGCTGCACGGCCCGCTTGCACCAGGATGGCTAGCCCACCCTGGTGCGCTTTAGCGACAATCAGCGGTCTTGGTCACGCTGCGGGTTATCGCGTTGCGATTGCTGGCCGCCCATGCGGTCTTTATCCGCCTGGTTCTGCTGGTCGGTTACATTGTCTGCAGGCCGGCCGCCTTTGCTACCGGTATCGCTGGAACGGTCCCAGTCCTTGTTCATCTTGTCTTCGGGCTTCTGCCCTGGCTGGTTATGACCCGGTTGTTGCTGGTTCGGCATGCCACCGCCCGAGCCTTGACCGCCTTGCTGCCCGGTACCCGCGGTGTTGCTGCCCGCACCGGTGTCAGCATTGCCCTGATTGCCGCCCTTGTCTTGATTATTAGCCATGATCGCTTACCTCAAGTCAGACACAGAAAGGCCTGTGTATTCGTACGACTGCGGCTTTGCTGGCGTGGCTGTATTTATTCGCCGCCTTTCGGATAAGCGATACCAAATGCAGCGACTTGATACTGAGTCGCGCTAAATACCGATGTGCTGCAGGACGAAGCTCTGGGGAAACAGGCACGCCGTGTCCAGAAAAATTGGGGCAATTCATCTGTTTAAGCTGATCTGTAGCGCTGCATGGCTTATCCTTGTGCCTCGCAATCAACTTCGAAGCAGTGAATTGAACAATGGGTTTTGAACAACTAGCTGAGCTACGTGACCGCCTGCGGGCGGAGAAAGTGCAGGAAAAGGCCGAAAGCCCGAAGCCCCCCAAGCGCAAGTCTCCGCCCCAGGCGAAGCCTCGTGAGCAGGACCCGGCGGTAGCGGCGATCTGGCCGTTGCAGAAGCATTTTCCACTGGCCTTCCCTGTCAATCCGGCCCCCAAGGTTCCGCTCAAAGAAGGCATCTTCAAGGATGCCGAGCAACACCTGGAGCTGCTTGGCATCACCAGTGAACAGCTCAAGCTGGGTATTTCCACCTGGTGCCGGGGCACCCGTTACTGGGCAAGCATGGTCGAGAACGCCCCGCGTCTGGACTTGAATGGCCAGGTCGCCGGTATTGTGACCGCCACTCAGGCGATCCATGCGAAGCAGCAAGCTGCTCGCCATCGCGGCCAGGACCGACGCAATCGTGCCAAGTCGAAAGCACGTGCTGCGGCCCCCGTTGCCGAGACCGCGGCCGAGCAGGCTCCAGACTGAATTCAGACGAAACAGTCGAAGGGTTGGCGCTGCTTGTGCGCATCGCCAACCAGCACATCCTCGCGCTGAAGATCAGTCAGCCACCACTGGACTTGCTCAGGATGGAACTGGCGCGCTTGGCGCAGGCAAGCAGAAAGGCACTTGCACAGAATGAGTCCGTCACCAACACAAGCTGCCCTTTGAATCTTACTGGACTGGAATCCTTTACCCGGCCCTGGTCGAGCGATGACGTATCGGGCTGTCTCAGCCAGTCTTGCTTCCCCACAAGCGCAGCGTTCATCGACTCACGCATACCTGAAACAAACGTGTAGGCATCGCTGTTTTTTTCGTGGTTGCCTTGCATGCTGACCAATGCGCTATCGAGTGTGGCAAGTGCCAGAGGAGAGACCCGCCACATTGCATACGAATGTGAGGATTGGCCCAGGCTTTCAACAAACGCCTCACCCAAGAGTGCAGACAGAATCCTCGGCCCGACCAAGCTGTTACCACCGCGATTGCCACGGGTGTCGAATACCACCAGTTTGGCGTCCTCGCTGCGACTGGGCAAGATCAACGCCGCTGCGCTGAACAGGGAGAGGGTCAGGTTGACCAGAAGCAGGAACTCGACGAAAGAAAAGTCTTTCTTGAATGTGGGAAGATCATTGAGGGCCCACCAGAATTCCAGCTGGAAAAGAAAAATTGTGAATGCCCACGCAAGGGCTACCCAATCTGGCGGTGCCGTCCGGCGGATCCGGAAAACGGTCATGACGCCCAAAAGAATCCTGGTGATGGACAAACCCAGCACCATCGAAAGCACGGTCACCAAGATAGGGAAATTGCCCACGGCCGCCTCCTCGGATGTACGCTGTTTCTCGCAAAGCTTGCCGTCGTTGACCTATACAATTCCTTGGTCAAACTTCCAGGACAAGGCCATCGGCCGAACCACCTGAAGAATGACCGAAGCGAGCCTCTGATGCGCTTGTGTGACCGCCATGGCCCAGATTAGGCTCTTACGGGATCGGCGGGAGATAGACAACTCGGTCTCGCCCTCCCTGTTTAGCTGCGTAAAGTGCGCTGTCGGCACGCCGCAGTGCATCATCGATCTGCTCGCTATCGGCCACTAAAGTAGATCCTAGGCTGAGGCTCACCCTTAGCGCACCGCTGGAGAGTTGCATCGGTCTGCTGCCAACGAGCAGGCGCACGCGTTCCGCGATCCGCACCAGCTCGTCAGCGTCCTTTACCCGTAGCAATGCGACGAATTCCTCACCGCCCTGGCGTACCAGCAAATCGTCCGGGCGAAGGGCTGCTCGCAAGCGACGCGCACACTCGCAGAGCACCTGGTCACCGTCAGCATGACCATACTTGTCGTTTACCGACTTGAAGTGGTCAAGGTCCGCATACAGAGCACCCAGCTTCAGACCTTTCTCCTTTGCCAAACGGCGTTCCCGATCCTGGAAGGCCGCCACCGCGCCGCGGTTCCATAGCTGTGTTAGCGGATCAAGCAAAGCCTTGCGTTGCTCACGGTCCATTTCAAGCCGTAAGTCGTGGTTGGCCTGTATCAAGCTGCGCAGTTGTAGATAACCCTCTGCGAGCGTGGCCAAGTCTCTGAAGTTGGCCTGTTGGGCCTCACTTAGCAGGCGTGGGCGAGGGTCGAACATGCATAACGTTCCGATTGCTTTGCCGTTCCCGGCACGCAAGGGGTGACCGGCGTAGAAGCGGATGTAGGGTGCGCCAATCACCAGCGGATTATCGGCAAATCGCGCATCGTACTCGGCGTCAGGCACCACCAGGGTGTCGTCACCCAGAATGGCGTAGCCGCAGAAGGACACATTGCGCGGAGTCTCGTTAACATCTAGCCCAATCCTGGCCTTGAACCATTGCCGATCGTGATCAATCAGGCTGATCAGTACAGTATCCACGTGCGCCACTTCTTGAGTGAGGCGCACCAGGGTATCGAGGTAATGCTCAGCCGGTGTATCCAGCACATTCATCTCATCAAGGGTACGCTGGCGCAGCGTTTCGTCAGTCGGTAAGGGGCAAGCCGGCATGTCTTTTCTCCAGCCCATGGGTGGTAGCGTCTGCAAAAGGCCCTACGCTGATTGAAGTCTTCACCACACATACTGCAATCGCAACGTCCAGGTGTTCACATCCGGTGAACCTGTGCGCTCGGAGACAGTGTCCGAATAGGCAATCAACCCGCCGAACTGGGGCGATAGCATGAAGCCCAGGCTGGCGCCCAGCAGTGTGTTCTCTTGCTGGTTATCCTGGTTGACGCCATTGATTCTGGTTTCCCCGCCTTTGTTATAGGTGGCGTCGAGAGAGGCCCACAGCGCACGGTTGAAGCTGTAGCTGTAGTGCCCTTCGACGGCATACAGCGGCTTCTGCTCAAGCTTGTTGTCGCCCAGGTAATCCTCATTGTCGCCATACAGTGACACGTAGGTGTTGACCTCGAGCCAGGTCGGCCCGATGGGCGTGCCAAATGCCAGCTCCGGTTTGAATACCCAGCGGTTGGCGCCGATGTTGATGATGCGCTTCTTGTCGTAATCGCCGGTGGGCGCCGTGACCCACATGGCCCCGGTCAGGAATGTCTCGGGCTGCCAGGTGGCAAACTCTTCCTGGGTCAGCGCCGGCCCGCCAAACAGGTTGTGCACAAAAACCAGCTGCACATCCCCCATCCCGCCATTGTGCTTGGTCCCGTCGAAAAACCGCGCATCGTCGAATGATGCACTTACATCGGCATACGGCTGGATTACCTGTATCGCAGAGTTGCGCCCGTCGATGCCGAAGGATCGCGCGTAGCGCAGGATGTACAGGTCGGCGTTCAGTGACAGCCCGTCGATCGGCAATGAAGTGTCGATCGGCGTGTTGGTGTCGATGAGGTTGTAGTAGCCGAAGATCATGTTCAGATCGGTTGGCAGGTTTTGCCAGTCGCGAGCGTTGTCTGCCTGAGCGGGAATGGCGGTAATGGAAGCAGCGATGCTAATACCCAGCAGCGTTGGGCCGGTACACCACGAGCGTCGAAGCATGTAGGGTCCTTAGTGTTCATCCATGGAAGGGGCAAATGCTGAGTAACTGACCGACGCTCGCCCGTCCGTGGTGAAGGCGATCGATTATTGAGCATAGCCACCAAGTGACAATCTGATTAGTTATCTGAGATTTAACTGCCCGGTTCATAACCGTCGACGCTAGCACGATTGAAATCCTCTGCTAGCTTTGAGGCATCCGATCAAACGATACGAGTCGGTCAGTCACCGATTTGCCTACTCAAGGAAGATAATGCATGCATGGCAGAGGGCTATGGTTACGGCCATTGACGGTGGCAATTCTTTTCTCAACACCCCTCTGCGCGCAGGCCGACAATGCCGAAACAGCCAACAAAAGTAATAATCCGCTCAACCTTGCCCCGGGCTTGAACTTTCAGGATTACTACACGCCGTCGCTGTATGACACCAACGCGCACACCAACGACCTGCTGGTGCGCGGCACGTTGCCAATCGCCCCAGGGGCTTCATTGGTGTACCGCAACTGCTGCGCGCCACGGTGCCCATCAGTACCCGCCCGGACCCGCACGGCGGCTACAGCACGGGCATGGGCGACTTGAACCTGTTCGATATCTTCCTGCTCAAGACCGAGGGCGTTCAGCTCGGCATCGGCCCGCAGATCACCGCCCCCACGGCCGAGCATGATGAGTTGGGGACCGGCAAATGGCAGGGCGGGTTTGCTGCCGTGGCCATCGATGCCTCCCCACGCGGCCTGCTGGGTGCCCTTGTGCAGTACCAGTCATCCTTTGCCGGTGACGATGACCGGCCCCATGTCGAGACCGCGACCTTTTAGCCATTCATCATTCACAACCTGCCCAAGGGCTGGTACCTGCGCTCCACCGGCACCTGGACCTTCGACCTGAAGAACGACACCCATTACATCCCCCTAGGCCTGGGTATCGGCAAGGCCAGCAAGGTGGGCAGCAACATCTACAACTGGTTCGTCGAGCCGCAGTGGACGGTGGACCACAAGGGCCCAGGCGTGCCGCAGTTCACGTTGTTCGCGGGTTTGAACATCACGTTGGGGAAGTAACGGACAAGGAGATGACCGCATGAGAAAAGGTGCATTGATTGCCCACCTGGCGCTGGCAACCAGCGCGCTGTTGATCACTGCCGCAGTGCAGGCGAGCGAGCAGCCGGCCGTGCAGGTAACCGGCCCTGCGGCGGATGTGAAAGTGACCGAGGCCTATGTGCGCATGCAGGCCAGGGATGCGTATTTCTGGGGCTGGACGATGGCCAACATCTACAACCGCAGGCAGAAATTCAAGGACCTGCCCGAAGCAGGGCTGATGGGTGGCATCGTGCCGGTGGCGCCGATCAATCACCTGTCCATGCTCACCGACTACATCTCGCCGGGCGAACGCCTGGTCGCTTGCCCCAACCAGGACGTGGTCTACGGCGCTGGCAGCATTGCCCTGGATATTGAGCCGGTGGTGCTGCAAGTACCGGATTTCAAGGACCGTTTCTGGGTGTACCAGGTGGTGGACCTGCGCTCGGACAGCTTCGCCGAACTGGGCAAGATGTATGGCAGCAAACCCGGATTCTATCTGCTGGTCGGGCCTGAATGGAACGGAAAAGTACCCGAAGGGATTACCCAGGTATTCCGGGCCAAGACCAATACCGGTTTTGTCATCCCCCGTGTTTTCCAGGATGACACCGACCAGGACCGCGAAGCGATTCAGCCATTCCTGTCGGGTATCGACATGTACCCACTTTCGCAATTCGATGGCAAAGCCAAACAGCGTGACTGGCGCAAGTCGCCCAAATTCCCTGCGCAAGCGGCGGGTGATGAAGAAACCCGCTGGGTGTTCCCGGAAAAGTTCTTTGATGAACTGCCGGCCATTCTCGCAGATGCCAAACCCTTGCCCGGTGAAGAGGCCCGCTACGCTCAATTGTCAAACCTGGCACAGATTGCCCAGCGCGACCCTCAGCTGAAGCAGGCGATGATTGACGAAGCACAAAAAACCGATGAGGAAGTGGTCAAGCCGCTGTTGCAGTTCCGCAACTACGGCCAGCAACTGCCCCATCACTGGAGCACGATCACCAACGGCGCAGCGTTCGGTACCGATTACTTCCTGCGCACGGCGGTCGCCCGGTCGAACATCTTCGTCAACAAACAGATCGAGACCAAGTATTTCTACCAGGACCTGGATCAAACCGGACAACGCCTCAACGGTGCCCAACGTTACAGCGTGACGTTCGCCAAGGATGCCTTGCCGCCGGTAAAAGGTTTCTGGTCACTCACGCTCTACAACCAACAGCACTTCTTTGCCGAAAACGCCTTGGGCCGGTACTCCTTGGGTACCAAGAACAAAGCGTTGAAACACAATGCTGACGGCTCGCTGACGCTGTATGTGCAGAGCGAATCGCCGGGTGCCGACAAGGAAAGCAACTGGCTGCCCTCGCCGAAGGGCGCCGATTTCTCGCTGTACGTTCGAGCCTACTGGCCTGAAGCCTCTGCAATGAACGGCCAGTGGACCCCGCCGGCGGTGGTCAAGGCCAACTGACAGCCGCATCAGGCCCCCCTTTCAAACTGCGCCACATAAGGACATCCCATGAGCAGCTTGCGCAACACCCTGACCGCCCTGGCCGTAGCGGTCTCGCTGGGCAGCGTCGCCAATGCCGCCACGCGTTACGAAGAGCTGGCCAACCAGCCTTTCGAAAATGGCTTCCCGACTGAAGCCACCGCCCGCAGCCTGATAGACGAACTGGTCTTTCAGCGTGCAGTACAGTCGTACCTGTGGGCGTTGCCAGCAATCAACATCTGGTCGATGAAAGAGGCGTCGGAGAAACAGTTCGGTGCCGGCTACAACATCCTGCCGACCTGGAAGAAGCGCATCAATGCCAAGACGCTGGTGACCACCCCGAACTCCGACCTGGTCTACGCCATGAGCTACCTGGACCTGGCGAAGTACGGTCCGTTGGTGGTCGAGGCACCGCCCGGGGTGCAGGGCATGTTCGATGATTTCTTCCAGCGGCCGATTGTGGGGCCGACCATCGATGGCAAGACCTGGCGCGGTGACGTCGGCCTGGCCGGTCCCGACAAGGGCAAGGGCGGTACCTATGTACTGCTGCCGCCAGGTTATGACGGCCCTGAGCCTACCGAGGGCTTCGTCTACCGCTCGCGCACCAACAATGTGTTCCTGTTCTGGCGCACCTTCTTCAAGGACCCGAAGGACCTGAGCGTGCCGGTGGCCGAAGTGGAGCGCACGAAGATCTATCCGTTAGGCAAGAAGGATTCGGCGCTGCCCATGCAGTTCCCGGATGCTACCGGTGCGCCGATCAACATGCTGTTCCCCGAGGACGGCCGTTACTTCGAACTGCTCTCGCGCTTCATAGAAGCGGAAGCGGTCGACCCGGCGGACATGGACATGCGCGGCTTCCTGCATACCATCGGCATCGAAAAGGGCAAGGCCTTCGCCCCGGATGCCGAGCGACGCAAACTGCTGGATGAGGCGGCACGCACCGCGTTCAAGATGAGCAAGGTGGTCACCAGCCATCTGCTGATGAAAGAGCCAGGGGGGCTGTACTACACGGATCGCCAATATGTGAACACGTTCGCCGGGGAAAACACCGAGTTTCAGGCCAGCGGCACATTCACCAATCTTGAGCAGCGAGTGGCGTTCTTCACCTCTGCCTACTCGGACAGCCCGGGCATGGTGATGAACTTGGTCGGCGCCGGCGCCAAGTACCCGGCGACTACCCGCGATGCCGACGGCAAGTTCCTCGATGGCGCCCACACCTACAAGCTCAATCTTCCGGCAAATGTGCCGGCGGCGTTGTTCTGGTCGGTGACGGCCTATGACAACCTCACAGCCTCGGGCCTGGACAACGGCCAGCCTTTCCCGTCGCTCAACCAGATGGACAAGCCCGCGCAGAACAGCGACGGCTCGACCGACATCTACTTTGGCCCTGAATCACCAGGCACAGGGAAAAACTGGATTCGGACCGTACCGGGCAAAGGCTTCCTGGTGATCGTGCGCCTATACGGTCCCAAGCAAGCGTTCTTCGACCAGAGTTGGAAGCCCAGTGATCTGATCAAGCAGTAGCAAGAGGCTGCGCCAGCCCTTGCAGGTATCGATACCCAGCCGCTTGAGCGAAATCGGCCAGGTGCCAGATCACGCCGTTGGCGCCCCATGAACCATCGGAGACTACGCAGTTACATCGGAGGTAGGCCCAACTTGATATTGCTCATCGGTCACTTTTTCCAGCCAAGTAACGTTCTTGCCATCCAGGGCTTCCTGCACGGCGATATGGGTCATGGAGGTGGTCGCGGACGCGCCATGCCAGTGCTTGTGGCCAGGCGGGCACCAGATCACGTCACCTGCACGAATCTCGACAATGGGTTCACCTTCGCATTGGGTCCAGCCGCAGCCCGCCGTGACGACAAGGGTCTGCCCCAGAGGATGGGTGTGCCAGGCGGTGCGGGCGCCCGGTTCGAAGGTGACGCTGGCGACCGAGACGCGAGCGGGTTCAGGCGGGAAGTTGAGCGGGTCGATACGAACGGCGCCGGTAAACCATTCCTCCGGGCCTTTGATCGATGGCTGTGAGCCTGCGCGCTTGAGTTCCATTGGGTTGTCCTCGTGGTGAGTTAGTTAATCGCGTTGTTCGGGCTTGGGCAGCGCAAACGCCACCACGTAGTCACCCTTTTCAGTTGTGGCGGAATTGCCACCAGCGCTGACCACCACAAACTGGCGACCACTACGGGGTGACAGATATGTCATTGGTGTGGCCTCGGCGCCGACCGGAACCTTGCCTTTCCAAAGCTCTTTGCCGGTGCGCACGTCCAGTGCACGAATGGCAAAATCCTGTGTGCCAGCCATGAACACCAAGCCGGCGGAAGTGGATATCGGCCCGCCACGGGTCGGCATGCCGACGGGCATGGGCAGGTGTGTGGCGATACCAAGCGGGCCGGTTTCTTCGGCCGTTCCCAACGGCATGGACCAGACCAACTGACGCGTTGCCAGGTCAATCGCACTGATCGTTCCATACGGAGGTTGTTGGCACGGCACACCGAGTGGGGACAGGAAGCGCCCTTGTTCGATGCCCCACGGGGTGCCGAGCTGTGGGGCGTTGCCTTCATGGCCGCCGTTGCTCATGCCCTTGTCGTAGGCCTGGCGCGGAATCATCCGGCTCCAGGTCGCTACACGGGTGTCGTTGACCACCAGGTAACCCAGGTTCTCGGCGATGGTTACCGAGCCCCAGTTCATGCCTCCCAGCCAACTTGGGTACTGCAAGGTCAGCTGCTCGCTCGGTGGGGTGAATTCACCCTCGTAACGGGAGCGGCGAAAGTCGATTCGGCAGATCAACTGGTCGAGCGGAGTAAGCCCCCACATGCGCTGTTCGCTAAGCGGCTCGGTACCAATGGAAGGCATGCCGATCGAGTACGGCTGTGTCGGTGCCGTCCAGTCATCTGCCACACCGCCCTGAGGCACGGCGAGGTCTTCAACCTTGGCAATCGGCGTACCTGTGCGACGGTCGAGCATGAAAATCTGGCCGCGTTTGGTGGTTTGAATCAGCGCAGGGATCGTCCCACCCTGCCCGTCCGGCACATCGTAGAGCGCCGGTTGCGAAGGCACGTCGTAATCCCAGATGTCGTGCCGTACGGTTTGGAAGCGCCACTTCTCGCGCCCGGTGGCAATGTCCAGCGCCACGATGGACGACGAATAACGCTCGTCTGCCGCCGTGCGGTGACCGCCCCAAAAGTCGGGCGTCGCGTTGCCGGTTGGCAAATAGATAAGCCCCAAGGCGTCATCGAATGCCGGGGTCGACCAGACGTTTGGCGTGCCTGCCGAGTAAGTCCCACCTTCCGGCGGTAACCGGGTGATCGCGGGATTGCCCAGGTCCCAGGCCCATACAAGCGCCCCGGTGTGTGCATCGAATGCCCGAACCACACCCGAAGGCTCGCCGACTTTCTGGTTGTCCCATACCAGCCCGCCTACCACCACCAGATTCCGCACCACGGTGGGCGCTGCAGTGGGGAAATACAGTTCCTGGTTTTGCTCACCCATACCCACCCGCAGGCTTACGCTGCCGCCGTCACCGAAGTGTGTGCAGGGGGCACCGGTCATGGCATCAACTGCGATGATGCGGGCATCTACGGTGGTGGCAATAATCCGAGGCATACACAGGGAAGAGGCGTTCTGCGCGCTGCTCGCCGTAGTGTTTGCCGCGTCGTCGTAATAGCCCACACCACGGCAACGTGGGTAAACGTTGTTGGTTGCGGCCTTAGGGTCGAAACGCCAGATTTCTTCACCGGTATCGGCATTCAGGGCGAACAATTTGCTGGATTGGGTGCAGCCGTACAGTATGCCGTTGACGTGCAGAGGTGTAACCACGTGACCTTGGCGGCCCTCGGGAATTTCGCCGGTACGGTAGGTCCACGCCACCTTGAGTCCGGCAACGGTGTCTGGGGTTATCTGTTCCAGCGCAGCGTGCCGAGTGCCGGAAGGCGTCCGCCCAAAGTAACGCCAGTCAGGGCCGTCCACTCGTCCCACCGCGACGCCTGGCACCGGGGCAGTGGCGCCATCTGCGGTTTGAATCGGCTGTGGTTGCAGTGCCGTGTAAAACGTTGCGCCCAGGGCGACAATCAGCACAGCGGCCAGACAGAGACTGGGGCGTTTGGCCTTGGGGCTAGTCGGAGCACATAACAACAGCAATACCGCCAACACCGCAAAGAGTACCAAGCGGGAAAACAACGGCCAGAACCCAAGACCGACTTCCCACAACGACCACACCACCGTGCCCGCCAGCACCAGCAAATACAGCACCACACCCAGCCAACGCTGCCGGGCAATCAATACCCCCGCCACCAGCAGCCCCAGCCCTGCCAAGGCAAAGTACCAGGAGCCTCCCAAACTGATCAGGTAGGCGCCGCCAACGGCCATGCCAAGCCCGACCAACAGGATGAACAAGCCAAGGATGACCAGCATCGCTGAGCGTAAAGTTGCGGTGACGGCAGGTGGCATATGCTTACGGCTCCGAATCCATTTGAATAGGCGTTCAGTGGGCGTGGCTTATCGCATCACAAAGCCGCCATCGACAGAAATGGACTGCCCTGTCACGTAGCTGGAGGAGTTACTGCACAGCCACAACACGGCATCGGCAATTTCTTCGGGGCGGCCGTGGCGGGCCATAGGGATGAGTTGCAACATGCCGTCGAGCGCGTCTTTCTGCCCCGAGGCCACCATCTGATCGGCCATGGGGGTCCATATCAGGCCGGGACACACGGCGTTTACACGAATGTTCCGGGCGGCGTATTCCAGAGCGGCGCTTTTGGTCAGGCCGATCACACCATGCTTGGCAGCGTGGTAGTTGGCCCGTTGTGCGCCGCCCACCAGGCCACCCAGCGAGGAACAGTTGACGATGGCGCCGCTGCCTTGCTCACGCATGTGCTGCAACTGGTATTTCATGCAGGCCCACACACCCCGCAAGTTCACCGACATGACCCGGTCGTAATCCTCGCTGGAGGCATCAGCAGTTTCGGCTAACTGGTTCTGGATGCCGGCATTGTTGAACGCGGCGTCCAAGCGGCCAAAGGCGGCAACGGTGGCTTTAACCATCGCTTCAACCTGATCCAGGTCGCTGACATCGCAACCCAAACCGATGGCTCTGTGGCCCTTGCTGACCAGCGCTTCAGCCGCCGATTGGGCGGCTGCGCCGTTGATGTCGGCCAGAGCAACGGCAGCGCCGGCATCAGCGAATGCCTTGGCGGTAGCCAGGCCAATGCCAGATGCTGCACCGGTGACCAGTGCGACTTGGTTTTGAAAGGAAAAGCTCAAGGATAGATCTCCGCTAGCACAATTCACCGAAAAACTGCGAGGCCGGACCCGCGGCATCTCTTATGGTTGGCAGGCTAATCAGGAAAGCTTCTGAGAACTAGGCAGGGAAAACAGGATGCTCCAGTGAGTAAGGCTCATCAATGGGGGCGCCAGATCTGGGTAATTGATGAGCGTTACTCACAACTTCATGCCGATTGGCCTCAGTAGTCGCTACGCTTGTGCTGCATTAAGTTGCCCACTGAAATGATCTTCGCCTCAGGAGCTTACTGATGCCAAAAATCACCGCCGGGTTAGCCCTTGCTACTGCACTGATCTCGAATGCGGCCATTGCAGCCCACCCTGCCCCCGATCAACCCATGCTGATTGTGAAGAATGGTGAGCAGCCCTCCATCGAGGGGCCGGCGAGCGGTTTTGTCGGTAGCGCGCGGATTGATCCGCTATTCCCCACCCGAGCGCCGTCTCGGGTGTCGGCGGGTTACGTCAACTTCCAACCGGGCGGCCGTTCGATGTGGCACACCCACCCGCTGGGGCAGGCTTTGGTGGTGACCGCCGGCACAGGCTGGGTTCAGCAAGCGGGTGGTAAGAAGCAGTTGATCAAACCAGGGGATGTGATCTGGACGCCCCCAGGTGTCAAACACTGGCACGGCGCAACGGCCACCACCGGCATGACCCATATGGCCATTCAAGAGTCTCTCGACGGCAAGAACGTTGAATGGCTGGAACCCGTCAGCCAAGCGCAATACGAGGCCGCCGAATGAAGTGTGGAAGCACAAAAGCTGAGTGCCAAACCGCGAGGTGTCTGATTTCAGCAAACACGAACTGGCCTGATCAGGGGCTGATCGGCCCCAACGGCTGAACCTCGCGAATCAGGTCAATCAACAACCGCAAGCCCACCGGCAGTTGCCGGTGGCTTGAGTAATACATGTGAAAACCCGGCGCGACGCTGGACCAGTCATCCAGCACCCTGAGCAAATCGCCGGAGGCCACCAGCGGCGTGATCACCGGCTCAGGCGCGTACATCAAGCCAGCGCCGTGCCGAACCAATGACACGCCAATGCGCGTCTCATCAATGGTGATCGCCCCCGGAACAGCGATGGCCAACTGTTCGCCATCCTTCTCGAATTCCCAGTCGTACATCCGGTCATTGCCAAGACGAATCCGTAAGCAGCGGTGCTTGAGCAAATCGAGCGGATGCTTCGGCTCGCCAAAGCGATGGAGGTAGTTGGCAGAGCCTGCCACCACCCAGCGAATGTCCGGCGACAGGCGCTGGGCGATCATGTCTTCCGGCACCGTACCGCCATAACGAATGCCTGCGTCATGCCCGCCACCAATCACATCCACCAAACGGTTGGTGACCGTCAGGTCGATTTCGATGTCGGGGTAACGGTCATTGAAAAGGGGTAATACGGGGCCAAGGAGAAAATCCGCGCCATCGCTCAAGGTGTTTAAACGAATGCGTCCAGTGGGCTCATCGCGGTAGCGATTGAGCACCTCCATCGCCTGGCCGATTTCATCGATAGGCCCACTGATCAGGGAATGCAACTCTTCGCCGGCGGCGGTCAGCGTCACACTGCGGGTGGTTCGATTCAGCAGCCGAACACCAAGGCGAGTCTCCAGACCTTTGATTGCATGGCTGAGCGCCGACGCGCTGATACCCACATCAAGGCCTGCCCGGTTAAAACTCTGGTGGCGGACAATAGCCAGAAAGTAAACGAAGTCGGCCAGGTTGGCACGGCTGAGTTGCATGGGCGGCTCCTGCTGACAAAGACGGTTCGCGGATGTCTCTATACCAGCATTAGCAGCTTTCGTTAACAGGCCCCTCATTCGAAGCTCATTTCTCAGCGCCGGCCTGGCCAGGCGCTAGGGGCAATCACAGCGCCACCTGTGCCAAACAGCCAGGCAAAGCCCGTTTGAACCAGAACACTGGGTGCGTCACCCACGGAAGGTCGCTGCGCACGCCAAAAATGTCACGGACAGCATTACGACTGCCTGGGTGTCAACACAGAGGCGGTAGCGTTCTCGCTGGAGAAAACAAGGAACGCCAAGTGGGCCTCATAGCGATTGAGCACATCATCTATGACCTGCTGTTTGGTCAGGCCCATCAAGTCATAACCGCCAGACCCCGTCTGGGTGAACACCTCCAAACGGTAATAGACATCGATCTCGCGCGTCATGCGGCCACTGAACATGGGCACAGGCGCCTCGACAATAGCGACGTGGTAATGGAAGTCACGGAATTCGTCCATCGATACCTGCAGCAGCGGTTCCTCGATACCGCTGGTATTGACCAGGTTTTCCCGGGTGACGTGATAGCCCTGATGGCGGAATTCAGCGACGACTTCGCCCAGCGCTGGCCCGACTGTCCGGTCCAGGAACTGGGTGACCTGGTGCAGCGATGGGTACGCCCGCAGGTGCTCGAGCCGTTGCTTCCAGGAGCGCTCCGGTACATGCCCCCCGCTCGCCGCCATCGAGGGACGGCGCAGCACGCGCCCTTCACGTTCGGCACGTTCCATGCGCAATACCTTGTAGAAGGATGCCATCACCAGATGAGCAATGACCGTCACCGGTAGCGCAAAGATCAGCGTTGCATACTCCATGGTCGTGACCCCACCTGCGACCAGCATCGCCACAGTGAGCATGGCCGTGAGCAAGGCCCAGAAAATCCGCAACCAGCTCGGGCCGTCCTGGGAAGGGTCGGGAATCGTTGCAGAAAAGTTCGACATCACCATCGCCCCGGAGTTGGCGCTGGTGAGGTAGAACAGCAAGCCTGACAGCGTTGCCAGTCCAATCAGGAACGTCGAGCCCGGGAACATCTGAAGCAGTGCATACCAACCCCGCTCGGGGCTGTCCATCGCCAGCGTGGCAAACTCGGTGTTGCCCTGGAGCACCTGAAAAAGTGCGCTGTTGCCGAACAGCGAGACAATGATGAAATCGCACAGTACCGGCGCTGTGACTGCCGCCAGGACGAATTCACGCAAGGTGCGGCCCCGCGAGATTCGCGCCAGGAACACGCCGACGAATGGCCCCCAGGCCAGCCAGAAGGCCCAGAAAAACAACGTCCACCCCCCCATCCAGCCGGCCCCGTCGGGCTCGTAGGCAAACGTCTGGAATGTACGCGCAGGAAAGGTGACGAGAAACTGACCGATGTTCGACACCAGTGCATTCAACAAGAACGCCGTCTGCCCTGTTATCAGGATGTACAGCATCATCGCCACGGCGCTCCAAAGGTTCAACTCGGCGATCCAGCGGATGCCTCGGTCAACCCCGGAGGTGGTGGCCGCAATGGTAAGCGCCACAGCACCCATCACCAATGCGATCTGTAATGAGAGGCCCTGTTCCAGGGCGAATATCAGCGAAAAACCAACACTCAGCAATACCACACCTATACCCATCGACGTGGCGACTCCAAACACGGTGCCGACCAGCGCAATGATACTGATGCCATCGCCCAAGGGGCCGCGTACGCGTTTGCCAAACAGCGGGTAAAGCGCGGCGCGAATCGACAGCGGCATGTCCCACCGATAGGCGAAATAACCCATGGCCATTCCCAGCAGGGCATACATCGCCCACCCTGCGATGCCATAGTGAAACATGGTCCAGATGACCGCGTCCTGCATGGCCTGGGCAGTACCGCCTTCGCCGCTGGGCGGGTACAAGTACTGTACGACCGGGCCGGTGACCGAATAGAACAGCATGTCTATGCCGACCCCTGCGGCGAACAGCATGGCAACCCAGGTCACCAGCTTGTACTGCGGCCGCGAGTGGTCAGGGCCGATGCGCACGTCCCCTTCCCTGGATAACGCCACCCACAGCACGAAGCCGACGACCAGGGTCATCGTCAGCACGTAGTACCAACCCAGGTTCGTCGCAATCCAGTCGGTTGTCCGCTTCATCGCCGAGCGTGCTGCATCGGGCATGAGGATCGTGGTAATGGAAAACACCAGGATCACCATTGACGAGATCAGCAGAACGCGCCAGTTGATGCGCGCCTCCTGATGTACGACCAATTGGCCGTGACCTTTGCTGAGGTCACTGCGAGATACGGGAGGATCGTCAGCGTCGCCTGGTCGGCCAGGGCGGCGTGCCGTGCCGCCGAATTTGCTGCGCTCGAGTGCTGGCATCGACTTCACGCAGGGGCCAGCAGTCGTTGAAGTGGTCGGATCGTTACCGTTGCAGTGTTGATCCTTGGGAGGTACGAAGGGCATGAGCTTTCTCCTGTTGCGTACTTCATTCAACTCCGCCTGATCAGGCCTGCCTCACAGTAGGAGCGAATTCCATCCATTCGGTTGTTTCATGCGATTGCACGCGCGCGTATGCGCGTTTGGGCAGCAGTCCTCAAGGCAGGCTCGCCCGGCGCCAGCGCAAGTGCGTGAAAGGGCCTGATGATGACGACCACATTGATCGTGCGGGGCAGGATTGCCGGATCTGGACCAGGCTCCGTTGGCCGGGCGCAAGGCAGACAGCACAAGAGTGTTACGCATGTCGGCTGGATACACCGCAGTTCAGGCCCGCAGTGTCAATCAAGCGTTTCAACTGAGCCTTGGCTCAATTGAGGGTGGAAGCCCTGGGCAGGGAGCATCGCCAGGGGTGGCGTCGTCGCTGTTGCCGGACGACGTATGGGGAATGTTCTGGTGGAACCCGCGAATTGTAACGATACAGGCAGTCAAATAGAAGGCTCACCCACAGCTATCGGTCAGAAGCGGCGGAAAACGATGTGGCCAGTACGTGTCGGCAAAATCAGGGGCAACGCGGAGACCTCCGTTTGGCAAGGCAATCTGCTCAGGTGATGGTCAGTGCAATGATCACCGGCCCACAGACCGCCAGCAGAACGTTGGAGATGGCATAGCACACGGTGAAGCCGATGACCGGCGTATTGCTGCCGGACTGCCCGATGATCTTGTTCATCGACACCGCTTCAGTTTGCGCGCCGGCCAGCGCTTCGACACTGCCGCTGCGCCCGCTCAGGGTAATCACATCGCCACGGCGCAATAACGTGTCGGGCAACAGTGGCAAATCCAGGCCTGGCGAGTAATGCCGGCGACATAGCAGCCCATGCGCGTCGCACCCACCAACGCCTGCTTGATCTGTCTCAAGGTTCTGCCCGCCAGCTTGCGCGAGGTGAGCACGCACGACGATACGCGTATAGGGAATGCCCAAGGCAGCGTCCTTCTGCTCGATGCCCAATGAGCGCTCGAACGCTCGTGCACTTCAATCCCTATTTGCCCAATGAGCAGCCCCAAGAGCAGTGCACCGGCAACGGAGCCCAGGTGAATGCTGCCCAGGTGTATCCGCCCCAGCAGGACGCCCGAGGCGATGGCCAGGAATACAGCGATTTCAGGGTTTGCACGCAAGTGCCTGGAGCACGAACTCGATCATTGGCGTTGTCCCTTCACTCACTGTGATGCAGGTGCCCTGCGTTGCTGCACCGTCGGCCTGGCCCGGGCGCTACCCCTGCGATCAGCGCTTGCCGCCGGTGAACCAGCGCATGTAAGGGTTCTCTGCGGCGATTGGCGCCAAGGCCCGCGCCTCACGCATCCAGGCCTGACGATCGCCGTTGTACGCCAGCAGCGACCACTCATAAAAACGATGCAGCAACGCCCACTCCTCATCCACCGCGGTTTGCACCGAAGGGTTGGCATTTTCCAATGGCGGCCTTACCCGCAGCGCCAGCAATGCTGGCAGGACACGGGTGATTTCGCGGGGCCGGACCCACGGCGCGTACTCGATACGGGGCCGATCATCGGTCACCGGCTGGGCGTCGCCGGCATAACGCTCAAGCCCTTGCCTGTCAGTCACCCGGGTGGCCAGCATCGCTTCGACCGAACTTATCCCGACCTCGGCCAAAGCCGCCGAAACCTGGGGTTGCTCGAAGCGTTGGCGAATGCGCGAAACATCCAGCACCATCGGCGTTGCCGAACCGATCAACAGCATCTCGTGGAACTCGGTGGTCCATAACGCGGCATGCGGGAACACGTCCAGAAAACTGCGTACCAGCGCGCGCGTGTCCTCGTCATTCTGTGTAGGAAGCGGTAGCCATTGCGCGACCAGGCCATGCTCGTGCAATCGAGACGCTGCCAACTGGTAAAAATCGCGCGAATACAGGTTGACCACACCTGCCGCTGAGGGAGGTGGTGGCTCAAGGGTGATCACGTCGTATCGTTGCTCGTTGCGCAAAAGCTCGCGGCGCCCATCACGCAGACGGATGTCAAGGCGTGGATCGTTAACAGCACCATAGTTGCCCGAGAACAGTGGCGCTGCAGCCAGCACCTGCGGCAGCAATTCGGCCACCACCGGGTGCTCAAGGCCTGGATAGCGCAGCATCGCCCCGGCGGTGATGCCGGTGCCGAAGCCGATCACCAGTGCCGAGCGCGGCTCGCCGCGATGGATCAGCAAAGGCACTAATGCCTGCAACCGCATGTAGCGCAGGGACGGCATGGCATCACCGGTGTTGGACACACCCTGGATGTACAGCCGGTTGAACGCTTGCCCTTGGCGCTGCTGGCTG
The DNA here is from genome assembly GCF_000412675.1 of Pseudomonas putida NBRC 14164. Taxonomy (NCBI): domain Bacteria; kingdom Pseudomonadati; phylum Pseudomonadota; class Gammaproteobacteria; order Pseudomonadales; family Pseudomonadaceae; genus Pseudomonas; species Pseudomonas putida. The sequence goes on from NC_021505.1 coordinate 3,501,098, forward strand.
ACCACTGCCACCGTGCCACCGCGGCCTTCCTGGTAGAACACCAGTTCGCCGCTCCGAGCGCCTGGCAACAACTGCGCCAGCCGGTCTGATGGGGTGAAGACGCCGGTAACAAGGGTTGCACCGCCAACCAGCAACACCACGGCCCGCATGCCCTTGTGCACAGCGTGGCCGCGCCAGGCCGCGACGGCCCCGATCGCCGCCGCCACGCATGCGAGTCCAACCAGGGTACGCACCAGCCCAAGTTCAGGGACCAGGACAAACCCTGTGAGCATGACACCAATGATCCCGCCCAGGGTATTGAGGGCAATCACCGCCCCAACGTCACGCCCCACCCGGCCGCTGTCCACGGCCAGTCGCAGTGCCAGGGGGAATGCCGCACCGAGTAAAGTGGTCGGTACAAACACCACGCACAATGCGGCAGCCGCAAAGCGTGCGCACATCCCTGCCAATTGGCTGCCGGTCAGGTGCACCACTTGGCTTTCCAGCAGCGTCTGCAAGGCCACCAGCCAACGCCCGAGCCCGGCAATCTGCAACAACGCCAGCAGCCCGGCGGACGCGATCAGCAAGGCGAACAGGCCCCAAGGGTCACGGATGCGGTCGGCGCGCCGGGCGTACAATGCACTGCCCAGAACCAGCCCCGCCAGGTAAGTGGCCAGCACCACCGAGAACGCAAACGCGCGCGTGCTCATGAATTGCACGATCGATTGCGTCCACACCACTTCGTATCCGAGCGCCACGCCGCCCGCCAGGCAATACAGGGCGATCGCCAGGCGAGCCTGCGGCGTGCGCGGCAGCGCAGTGTCGCCCGAGGTCGGCAGGGGCCGCTCGTCCCTGCTGCAACCGCACCAGGCGCCCAACGCGGCCAGCAGGTTCAATGCCCCCGCCACGCAGGCGGCACCGGTGACCCCGAGCAGAGGCAGCAAGACGAATGCCGCCAGCAAGGTGCCGCAGATCGCGCCGGCGGTATTGGCGGCGTACAATCGACCACCTGCCTCGCCCGTCTGCGCCTCAGTGGGGGTCAGCGCGCGAACCAGCACAGGCAAGGTTCCGCCCATCAAAAATGCCGGTAGCCCGACCAGGCTGAATGGCAGCAGCCAGGCCAGCAAGCCGACACTCGCCTCCAGGCGAGCAAACAGTGCCGCACTCTGCGCCAGGCCCAGGGTCGCCGCCACGGCCAGTACCGCAACCGCCAACTCCAGCCCCGCATACAGTTTCAACGGCTGACTCAGCCGGTCTGCCCAGCGACCGAACAGCAGGCCACCCAGTGCCAGCCCCGCAAAAAACGCACTGATGCCTGCCGTGATGGCGTAGACCTCAACCCCGACCACCAGCGACAGCTGCTTGACCCAAAGTACTTGGTAGATCAGCGCTGCACCGCCAGAGGCGAACAGCAGCGCCGCAGGCATCAGCCATTGCAGCGGTGCTTGCGTTTCGGCAGCGCCGGGATTGTCGGTACGGGGAAGGTTCACAACTGCTGGCATCATCAAGCCTTAGCGGACCCGAAGGCCTGTCCGCACTGGATATGAAAGAATGCGCCCGCCAAGGGCGGGCGCGGGGCGTTGCCGTTATTGCTTCATCTTCTCTTCGATCTTCTTGTCCACGTCAGCCCGGATCTGATCGATGCTGAAACTTGCCGGACGCTGGCTCGGTGGATACTCGACGAAGGTTTGCAGGAATGCGGCTGCCTTGCGGGTACCCTGGAAGATCAAGTAATCGTTCTTGGTCATCCAATCGTAGTATTGGTCCGAGACGATATCAGCACGCTCGTAAGGGTCCATACGCAGGTTGAACATCTTGGGCACACGCAGACAGGTGAACGGTTCGCTCCAGACTTGCAGCCCGCCGGGTGCCCGCTGCTCGCAGAACACCAGTTTCCAGTCTGCGAAGCGCATGGAAACCAGTACACCGTCATCGTTGAAGTAATAGAACTCGTCACGCGCGCTCTTGTCGGTTTTACCCGTCAGGTAATCGAGCTGGTTATAGCCATCGAGGTGAACCTTGAAGTTCTTGCCTCCTACATCGGCGCCCTTGAGCAGTCGGTCCTTGATGCCTGTATCGCCTGCTGCTGCCAATAGTGTCGGGAACCAGTCCAGCCCCGAGAACATTTGGGTGGACACCGTGCCCGGCTTGACCTTGCCTGGCCAACGGATCATCGCAGGTACGCGATAGGCGCCTTCCCAGTTGGAGTTCTTTTCGTTGCGGAACGGCGTGGTAGCTGCGTCCGGCCACGACCATTGGTTCGGTCCGTTGTCCGTGGTGTAGACCACAATGGTGTTATCGGTGATCTTCAAATCATCCAGGGTCTTGAGCAGTTTGCCTACGTCGCCGTCATGCTCGAGCATGCCATCGGCGTAATCGTTGCCGACCATGCCGCTCTGGCCTTTCATCGACTCACGCACATGGGTGAAGGCGTGCATGCGTGTTGTGTTCATCCAGACAAAGAACGGCTTGTCGGCCTTGACCTGTTTGTCGATGAAATTGATCGCTGCCTGGGTGGTTTCATCGTCGATGGTTTCCATGCGTTTGCGAGTCAAGGCGCCGGTGTCCTCGATCTTGCCGTCCGCACTGGACTTGATCACGCCACGCGGTGAAGCGGCCTTGATGAAGTCCGGGTCATCCTTGGGCCAGAATGGGCGCTCGGGCTCCTCCTCGGCATTGAGGTGGTAAAGGTTGCCAAAGAACTCATCGAAACCGTGGTTGGTGGGCAGGTACTCGTCGCGGTCGCCGAGGTGGTTCTTGCCGAACTGGCCGGTGGCATAACCCTGCGCCTTCAGTGCCTGGGCGATGGTTACGTCACGGGCTTGCAGGCCGACCGGCACACCTGGCATGCCGACCTTGGACAAGCCGGTGCGCAGCGGCGTCTGCCCTGTAATGAAAGAGGAGCGACCGGCGGTGCAACTGTTCTCGGCGTAATAGTCGGTGAACATCATCCCTTCCTGGCCGATGCGGTCGATGTTCGGGGTCTGGTAGCCGACCACGCCCTTGCCATAGGCGCTGATATTGGTCTGCCCGATGTCATCACCGAAAATCACCAGGATATTCGGTTTTTCTGCGGCATTTGCCGCACATACGCTCACCGCCGCCGTAGCGGCCAGGGCGAATGTGGTTAACCATCTTCTACTGGACTTCATAAGGCGATTTCTCCGTATCACGTTTGCTGGCATGTGCCACGACTACGTGCACGATCGACCTACTGCTCGGCTGGTTCCCTGTGCCTGCGGTTCTCTTTCATCGAGCCTGGTTGCTTTCAAATGGGTAGATGCGCTGCCACTCGCGGGCCATGTCAACCACGGTCCAGTTCGCACCCGTGGCGGCATCCAGCGCCTTGTCCAGGCGCCCGACCTTGCTGTCGCGGTCGTAGGCCCATTCACGCGCTGCGTCTGTATGGTGCACCAGCCCGGCAAAGCGCTTGCCGTCGCCGGCCATGGTCCACTGCAGCATTTGCAGGTCGCCATCGGAGTTGCCAAAGGCCAGGATCGGCCGGCGGCCAATATGCGCATCGATGCTCACCGGCTTGCCTGGGCCATCATCGTTGTGCAGCAACTTGGGCAGCCGCTCGATCGACAATTTGCCGTTGTCATCAATGAAGCGCGCTTCCAGCATGGTGCCGATCACTTGCTCGGGCGGCACCCCATACACTTCCTCGGCGAAGGCACGCATGAAGGCCACCTCGCCGCCCGAAACGATGTAGGTCCTGAAGCCGTGGGCCCGCAAGTACTGCAGAAGTTCGAGCATCGGCTGGAAGACCATCTCGGTGTACGGCCTGTGCGTGCGGGGGTGCACAGCCGTCGCCAGCCAGCGTTGGGTGTTGGCAATGAATGCCTCGGTGCTGACGCCAGCATGGGTGGCGGCCACAATTTTCAACATGCCGTCCATGCCGCTGTCACTCAGTGCCTTCTGGTCACCTTCCAGGACTGCCTTGAACGGCTGCTGGCTGGCCCATTCCGGGTGTTGCGGTGCGAGCCTTTTGACCTCATCGAGGGCGAAAAGCACTTCGAAATACAGGGGCTGCTCGCTCCATAGCGTGCCGTCATTGTCGAAGACGGCAATACGCTCGGCCACAGGCACATAATCTTTGCTGCCCTCGGTGGTCACGGCGCCGACGAAGGCTTCGATGGCTTGCCGTGAGGGGCCATCGCGCCAGGACGGCAGCGGGTTCGCGGCCTGCACCGCCAAAGGCAACACCAGCAACAAGGTCAACCACCAGCGCGTGCGGTAAAGGTCGAGCATGAAGTATCCCTCCTCTGTGCTGCCTATCCACTTCAGGCAAAAGACTCAGGGGTTGAGTGGTTTCAAGCCTTGAGGGTGACTGACCTGCCGTGTGCTCACTGCCGCTCGCCGCAGCGCGGGCAGCACCGGCTTCAATGACGGCGGGGCCAGGCGCACGTCATCGCTGTTGGCGTAACGGTTCTGGAGCCAGTCTAGTAGACGTATTCGCAATGAGGGCGGTAAAGCGCAGGAAAATTCCGACACCGTGCGATGCCCGGTAACCCGCCGGATCCACAGGTATAGCCCGTCGAGCTGGGGTGGGTCTTGCGCAAGTTGTGCCCGCGCCTGCCGCCAGGCATGGTCGGCAGACTGCAAGCGCGACGCACGTCGTGCGGCTCGCCAGCCTTTCAAGTACCGCCACAGCGCCTGCATCCACGGCCGCGCAAGGTAAATCAGCCCTGCGCCCAGCATTAGCAAGCCGGCCGCCCACAACCCGTTATCGGGTAGGCGCAACTGCGCCTGACGGCCGAGCGCGCGCAGGTCCTGGTCGATGGAAAACGGTGCCTTGTAGCCCCCGTCGATGACATCGACGTCTATCGAGGGCAACGTTGCTTGCCTGGCCTCCCCGGTCGCCGCGTCCCACCACTGCAGTTCGATCGAGGGCAGCTGGTAACGTCCGGCGGCCGATACCACATAGCTGACACTGTCCTCGCGCTGGCCACCGATAGAGCCCCCACGGCCATCACTGAGGGGCGCGACACGGGGTGTCTGCACGTAGCGTTTAAGGCCTTCGATTTCAACCAGCGGGGGCGGCGGTATCAGCATCGCCTGCGCACCTTCGGCGCGGGTGAGCACGTGGCGGGTTACGCTATCCCCTGCCCGCAGCGGCGAATGCGACAGCGCTGTTCGTTGCTCAAGGCTGACCTCTCGCGCCACCAGGCGGTGCGCGGACGCATCGCCGGCCAAGGGCTTGGCAACAAATGACAGCGGCTCGCTGGCGAGCGTGACCGGGGCATCTGCCTGGCCGGGGAACACCTGAAAAGTTTGCGCAGGGAGTGTAAAGGTCTGGGCGGTTTGCGGGGTGATCTGGTAGGTGTAGCGCAGCCCGAAGAAGGTCTTGCCGTCGAGTCGTTCATTCAGGTGCTGCGCTTCACCGCTCGGTGCACTCACCGTAGCACCCGGCAATTCGATGACCGGCAACACGGCCGGCTGAGTGAACCAGGTATCGACCAACAGGTCGACCTGCAACTCCAGCGTTGCGCCCGCCACCGTGTCACCAGCCGGCAGCAAACGCGCCTGCACACGTGCCTCGGGTGCTGCCACCGCGAGCAGGGGAAGGTAAAGCGCTAGCAGCAACAGCAGGCGATTCATCAGCTGCCCTCCCCTGTTTGCCGTGAGGCATCCTGAAGCAGGAACTTGCGCCTGAGGAACTGCGCCGGCGACGTTGTCAGGTTATCCAGCCAGAGCTGGTCCGAAGCGGCTTGGGGCGTTTGCTGCTGCTTCTGCGTGGCGCCTTTGGAGGGCGTCTGGTCCTCTACCACCTTGTCGGCCTTCTCGTCCGGTGTGCCTGCCTTCTGCTGGTCTTCGTAGTCTTTGAGCAGTGCCTGTGCCAACGCCAGGTTGGCACTGGCCTCGGGAAATGCCGGCTGCCGTTTCAAGGCCTGTTGATAGGCTTGGACCGCCTGGGGAAACTTGAACTGGCGCACATAGATATTCCCCCGGTAGAAAAAGGCCTGGGCGGTATCGAGCTTGCCCAGGCTGACCAGGGCAACGTCGTAGTCGGCGGCGACATAGGCTGCCAGGCCTTTCCAGTACGGGTCGTTGAAATTCGCCGCGGCCTGTGGGTAGTGGCCGTGCTCAAAGGCCCAACGGCCCTGTTGGTCAGGCGTGAAGAACGCGTCGGCAACAGGCCCCGCACGCGCCATCTGCGGCTGCGCGCCCAGCAGCACCGTCACCAGTATGGTGGCCATCCAGTGCACCTTCCAGCCTCGGCGCAGGCATAACAGCGCGATCAGCGCCAGCGGCCAGCACAGCCAGTAACCGGCGTCCTTCCAGTGCACCTGCTGGGGGTCGCCCTGGGCTGCCTGAAAATGCTGTTGTGCATGCAATTCGATCCAGTCCAGGTCGTCGTCGTTCAGGGTCAAGCTGCCCAGCGGGCCATTGACGGCTTTGGCCAATTGCCTCAAGCCCTGCTGATCGAAGTCCGCCTGTAGTGGGCGCCCCTCGGCATCGACGCGGGGACGGCCCTTGGCATCGTGCACGACTCCGCTGTCGTGGCTGCCGACTGCCAGCACCATCACCTGCAGGTCGCTGCCTTTGAGCCGACTCGCCAGTGCCGGCAGCTGCCCGGCATCGGCGCCATCGGTCAGCAGTACAAGCGTGCCGGGCACCTGCTCGGCAGCGAGCAAGCGTTTAGCGACTTCGATCACGCCCACCACGTCCTTGCCGGGTTTGGCGATCAGATCGGTGGTCAGCGCTTGCAAAAACGTGTCGAGCAGTTGCGGGTCCTGCGTGGCGGGCAGCACCAGGTGTGCACTGCCGGCATACACGATCAGCGCCGTACGTGCCCCTGCGCGGCGCATCACCAGGTCGTGCAACGTATGCTTCGCGGCCTGCAGGCGAGACGGGGGCACGTCGTCGGCATCCATCGACGGCGACAGGTCCAGCGCCAGGATCAATGGCGCCCGGTTGTCAACGAACGCCGGGATGTCGCGCTGCCAAGTCGGCCCGGCAGCGGCCAGGGCCCCCAGGCCGAGCAGTGCCGCCAGAAGGTGAGCGGGCCGCAGACGCTGTTGCGCCTCGGGGGTAACGAGCAGGTGCTCGACCAGATGCGGAGCGATCACGCCGTGCAATTGCCGCTTCAGGTCATGCCGCCGCTGCCAGGCCCAAGGCAGCAGCACGGCCGGGAGCCACAGCAACAACCAGTAAGGGCGCAACAGATGCAAGGCGCTGAGGTCGATATCCATTCACCGCCTCCCCTGCGCTGACTGCACGCCCAACGTGCCGGTGATGGCGGCCAGGCTATGCCCCACGGCCAGCAACAGCAGGGCAGCACCCAGTGGCCACCAGAACAGGTCACGCTTGGGCTGATGGCTGAAGGTCTTGACGCGGTGCGGGGTGATCCGGTCGAGCGTTGCATACACCTGCGCCAACGCGCCCCGGTCATCGGCGCGGAAGAACCTGCCACCGGTGGTGCGCGCGATACGCTCAAGCGCCTGCAAATCGACCTTGTCTTCGCCGCTGGCCTGGGGATCTCCGATACCAATGGTATGTACCACGATACCCCGTTCACTGGCCAAGGCCGCCGCGTGCGCGGGTGTGATGGCGCTGCCGGTATCATTGCCGTCGCTCAGCAGCACCATCACCTTCTCCTGCTCCTTGGCCTGGTCCAGCAGCTTGATGCCAAGGCCAAGGGCGTCGCCTATGGCGGTGTTCGGACCGGCCATGCCCACACCGACTTCATCGAGCAGCAGCGAGAGGCTGGCGTGATCGAGGGTCAGGGGCGACTGTGGGTAGGCACCCGTGCCGAACACGATCAGGCCAATGCGGTCTTGCTTGCGCTGAGCGATGAAGTCACGCACTACCTCTTTCACCGCGCTCAATCGGTCCATCTGGCGGCCATTGGCGTCGGTAAAGTCGGTGGCCTGCATGGACTGCGAAATGTCGATCGCCAGCAACATGTCACGGATAGGCTGCTCACGCTCGATGGGCTTTTCCACCAGCACGGGCCGCGCACAGGCTGCCACCAGAAGCCCCCATACCAGGAGGTTCAAGAGCACTTGCCAGCGCCCCCCCGACGCTGGCGAAGTGCCCGGCAGCTGATTCACCGCGCGGCTCATGGCGAAGAAAAATGGCACCCGCAGCGCGCTGCGCGCCTCGTGGTAAGGCCGCATGAAGCGGCGAACGACCCAAGGCAAGGGCAGCACCAGGAATACCCACAGGTAATCAAACTGCCACATGATGGGCCTCGATCCAGCGTCTGCACGTGCGTACCAGGGTGCGCAACTGCGGCTCGTCGATCGCCTGCACCTGCAGGTCAGGCGCGTAAGCCAGCGTGTGCAGTTGCGCGGCGAACTGCCCAGGCAACGCAAAGCGTGCCCGATGCTGCAGAAACACCTGCCATTGCGGGCCTGACAAACTGTGTACCGCAGGTGCGTCGGGCATGGAAAGCGCTACGCGCTTGAGCAGTTCTGGCAACTCACGCAGCGCTGGCAGGCGCTGTTCGGGATGGGCCAGCGCAGCCACAAGGGTATCGAGCCGCGACAGCGCCTCGCGCCGATAACGGTTGCGCTGCCAGCGCCGCCAGGCACACAGGGCATAGGCGAGCCCGGCCAGTAACACGACTGCCAGCACTACTGCCCAGCCCCAGGTTTGCGGGGCATAACTGAACGGAGGTACCGGCAACGGCAGCTCCTTGAGCTGGTCGATGGCGGCAGGCGACGGCCGGGCACTCATCGGGCAGTACCGCCAAGCCGCCCCAGTTCCCGCTGCACCTGCCCCAGCACCTCGTCGCCGGTGCTGATCATCATCAAGGGTATCTGGCTGCGACGCAGCAGCTGGGCTACTTCCTGCAGGCGCCCGGAGAGGAACTCGCCCAACGGCCGGTGCACCTGCCGCCGACCGACTTCCAGTTCGATCTGCATCTCACCCTGCGTCACGCTCAAGCGGCCCTTGTCAGGCACATCCAGCGCAATGGGGTCGTACACCTGCATGGCAATCACATCATTGTGCGCGCTCAGTTGGCGCAACAGCTTCAAGGTCTGCTCCGTCACCCCGGCAAAGTCACTGATGATGCACACCAGCGCATCATGCCCGGCCAGGCCGATGGCAGCGCGCAGCATCGCGTCCAGTTGCCCCTCTTGCTCGCTGTCCGGCCCTGCCGCACTGAGGCGGTTGTTGCTGTGCACAACGGCCGCGCACAGCGCCTGCACCCGTGCCCGGCTGCGCAACGGCTTGATGTGCACCACCTGCTCATCGTCGAGCACCAGCCCGCCCACCCGATCACCGGCCTGCAGGGCGATCCATGCCGACAACGCGGCAAGCTCGGCAGCGGTGACCGACTTGAAACTGCGCCTGGAGCCGAAGTACATGTTCATGCGCTGATCGACCAGCAGCAGCGTTGGCCGGTCGCGCTCTTCGGTGAAGGTGCGCACGAACGGCTTGCCATAGCGCAACGAAGCGCGCCAGTCGAGGTGGCGCAGATCATCGCCGGGGATGTAACGGCGCAGCTCGTCGAAACTCAAGCCCCGGCCCCGCAGGCGGGAGGCATGATTGCCCGCCAGGATGCTCGCCAGCGGCTGATGCGCCAGAAAACTCAAACCTCGCACGCGGTGTTCGAAGGCCATCAGCTGGCTCAGCGAGGCGTAGACGAAACCGTCCTGGGTCGGTTGCATGGGCTCGCTCCGCTCAGGCCGGGATGGCGACGTTGTCCAGCAGCCGGTCGATCACCTGGTCGGCCCCGATGCCATCGGCGACCGCGTCGTAGGAGAGCTGCAGGCGATGGCGCAATACCGGGTGGATAACCGCACGAACATCGTCTGGGGTGACAAAGGCCTGCCCGGCAAGCCACGCGTGGGCGCGCGCCACCTTGTCCAGGCTGATACCGCCACGCGGGCTGGCACCGATCTTGATCCAGCGACCGAGGTCTGCGTCGTGCTCCGCCGGGTGGCGCGTGGCGTTGATCAAATCGATCAGGTAACGGTCGATCGCAGGCGATACCGCGATGCCGGCGATCGCGCTGCGGGCAGCGAACACCACCTCCTGGGCCAGGCGCTCAGGTGCAGCGTGCGGATGTCCGGCTTGCTGTTCCTCATCGCGCACCAGGCGCAACACCTGGGTTTCATCCTCGACCTTGGGGTAGTCCAGTTGCAGCTTCATCAGGAACCGGTCCATCTGCGCCTCGGGCAATGGGTAAGTACCCTCTTGCTCGATGGGGTTCTGGGTCGCCAGCACCATGAACAGGCCCGACATCGGGTAGCTCTGGCCGGCCACGGTAATCTGGCGTTCTTCCATGGCTTCGAGCAGAGCCGCCTGAACCTTGGCCGGGGCGCGGTTGATCTCGTCGGCCAGAATCACGTTGCCGAACAGCGGCCCGGGTTGAAACTTGATCTCGTTCCCCTGCGCTGTCTGCTGGAGGATTTCGCCGCCGGTGATGTCCGATGGCAACAGGTCAGGGGTGAACTGGATGCGCCGCATGCTGGCTTCCAGATGGGTGGCCAACGCCTTGACCGTGCGCGTCTTCGCCAGCCCTGGCAGGCTCTCCAGCAAGACGTGACCATTGGCCAGCAAGCCAAGTATCACATGGCGAATGGTTTCGGCCTGGCCCAGCACGCTCTGCGCCACACGGGCTTCGAGCGCGGCGATCTGCTCGCGTATATCCACTGTCCGTTCCTAGTCAGTCGGGGCATCGACAGGAGGCCCCACGGATGTTCGCAACTGCACAAAGGCGACGAGGTAAATCTAGTCGCTCGCCGCGTGCTCGCCACCTCATTGGGTACTTTCGTACGTTTGCCAATAAGGCTCGATGCCTTGCAGGCGTGAATCATCGGGGGCCGCTTTACGCATCCTTTGTACATAGCCGTAGGCTTCACGGCGTTCACCGGCCAAGGCATGCAGGTAGATCAACGAATAAAGCAGGTCGGCGTTGTCGGGGGCCTGCTCTAGGCCGCGTTCCAGCGCCACCAGGGCCTCATCCCGACGGTTCATGCGCGACAGCAGCAAACCTTGGTTGTAGCGGATGCGCGCATTGCCTGGCAGCGCGACCGCTGCCTTTTCCATCAACCCCACCGCCTCTTCGGGCTGGCGGCGCTCTACCAGCAACAGGGCCAGCATGTACGCCAGGTTACCGTGGTCGGTAACCGGCATCTTGGCCAGCGCAAGGCCTGCTCGCAGCACCTTTTCCGCTTCATCGAGCTGGTGTTCGGCCGTTGCGAGATTGGCCAGGTTGACCCGAGCCGGCACAAAGTAAGGGTCAAGGTGCAATGCCTGACGGTACTGGTCCATGGCCTCTTGCTGACGCCCCTGGCGGCTCAACAGGACCGCCAGGTTCAAGCGCCCGCCAGGCAGGTCGGCATTGCCACGCAGCCGCGACTCATAGTCCGCCAGCGCGGTGCTGAACGCCTCAACTGCCTGGGCCGGCATCTGCGCCTTAGGCACATCGGCGAGCGCCCGCACTGCCTCATCGCGTACCGCCAGGGACGGGTCTTCGAGCAGGGGCAACAGCGGCTTCAGGCGCTGCTCTGGCGGTACGCTCGAGAACCCGGAGGTGGCATAGGCACGCACCAGTGGGCTCGGATCTTTCAACGCCCAACCCAGGCTGATGAGGGCCTGAGGGCCCAGGTCGGCCATCTGTTCGGCAGCAGTGGCCCGGACGATGGTCGGCTTGGTCTTGTCTGCCAACACCGTGTTCAAGAGGCTCAACGGGATGCCTTGACCATCGCGCACCGCCTGGAATGCCTCGCCGAACAAAACCGGCCGCTGCGGTTTGCCAAACCACTGCTCTATTGCCTTGGCCGCCCAGGCCGGTTGCTGGTCTTTGTGACAGGCGGTGCAGGCATCGGGGCTGTCGACCTTGCTGGCCAGGTCGGGACGCGGGATTCGCAAGCTATGGTCGCGACGGGGGTCGACGACCATGTAGGTTTTGGTAGGCATGTGGCAGCTGACACACTGGGCGCCAGGGCTGCCGGCGACATGGTGATGATGCGCGGGGGTATCGTAGTCCTTGGCCTGCAAGGTGGCGAAGCGGGTCACGGGTGGGTTGCCGTTATGGCATTGCAGGCACAGCCCGTTGCCTTCGATCTTGACTTTGGTGGTGTGGGGATTGTGGCAGTCGGTGCAGCCAACACCAGCGTTGTACATTTTGCTTTGAGTGAACGAGCCGTACTCGTACACCTCTCCGTCGATCTGGCCATCGGCGTGGTAAAGGCCCCGACGCAATGTTGCCGGGAGGCTCTGGTCGAGCTGCGGATGACCGGGGAGCTGACCCACGCCAAGGGTCTGCCGCCGGCTGTGGCAGAACGCACACTGCTCGACCAGGCCCTGGCTGCCCAACGCCTTGTAATCGACAGCCAGCCCTATGTCCTTGGCCGAAGCATAGGCTTGCTCCGCAGGTTTGGTTTTGTTCGCCCAATCGACATGCGCCTGGCCAGGCCCATGGCAACTCTGGCAGCCAACATTCTGCTCCTTCCAGGTGGAGGCGAAGCTGTCCTGGCGATCGTCGTACTGCTTCATCAAGCGGGTGGAATGGCAATCGGCGCACATGCCGTTCCAGTTCTGGTACCGGCCGGTCCAGTGCAATGGGTCATCGGGAGCGAAGCGTTGCCCCGGGTAGAGCGAGAACCAGCGTTGCCCGCCCTCGCCCTTGGCTCTGCTGTCCCAGGCGATGGTCAAGGCCTGCAGACGCCCCCTGGGCAGTGCGACCAGGTACTGCTGCAGTGGATAGTGGCCGAAGGTGTAGAGAATCTTGAAGTCTGCCGGCTGGCCATCCTCACCCTCGGTATTGACGTAAAAGCCCCCCTGCCTGCGAAAGAAACGCGCCGAGACACCGGCCTCGTCGAAGCGAGCATCCTTGAAATCACCAAGCACATTGGCCTCGTCGGCGTCGCGCATCGCCCAACCGTGGTCCGAGTCCTTCCAGGCCTTGGCCTGGTCAACGTGACAGCCAAGGCAAGTAGCGGGAGGCACATAGCCTTTGGACTCGGTCGCAAACCTGGGTACAGCCCCCACCTTCTCGGCACTCAGTGCAATGCTTACCGGGCCGAGCAGGCAGGTAATCAAAACTGCCAAACAGGACAAGGCCTTCAACGACAACCCCAGAATATTGCCTTTGTTGCGACGCCCCATCCTTAGCTCCGTGATCAAACGAGTCAGCGACCCTGCCAGGCTGTTCTGGAGTCCAGATAAAGACGCCTGCGTGAATAACGTCGTTACTTTCGGACAGTGCTCACCACACATATTGCAAACGCAAGGTCCAGGTGTTTACATCCGGCGAACCTGTGCGCTCGGACACGGTATCGGAATAAGCAATCAGCCCCCCGAACTGGGGCGATAGCATGAAGCCCAGGCTGGCACCCAGCAGTGTGTTCTCTTGCTGGTTATCCTGGTTAACGCCATTGATCTTGGTTTCACCACCTTTGTTGTAGGTGGCATCGAGAGAGGCCCAAAGCGCACGGTTGAAGGTGTAGCTGTAGTGGCCTTCGACGGCATACAGCGGCTTCTGCTCAAGCTTGTTGTCGCCCTGGTAATCATCATTGTCGCCATACAGGGACACGTAGGTGTTGACCTCGAGCCAGGTCGGCCCGATAGGTGTACCAAACGCCAGCTCCGGTTTGAACACCCAGCGGTTGGCGCCGATGTTGATGATGCGCTTCTTGTCGTAATCGCCGGTGGGCGCCGTTAACCACAAGCCCCCGGTCAGGAATGTCTCGGGTTGCCACGTGGCGAATTCTTCCTGGGTCAGCGCCGGCCCGCCGAACAGGTTGTGGGCAAAAACCAGCTGCACATCACCCATGCCGCCATTGTGCTTGGTACCGTCGAAAAACCGCGCATCGTCGAACGATGCGCTCACATCGGCATACGGCTGGATCAGCTGGATCGCAGAATTGCGCCCGTCAATCCCGAAGGATCGCGCGAGGCGCAGGATGTACAGGTCGGCGTTCAGTGACAGCCCATCGATCGGCAACGAGGTGTCGATGGGCGTGTTGGTGTCGATGAGGTTGTAGTAGCCGAAGACCATGTTCAGGTCGATTGGCAGGTTTTGCCAGTCGCGAGCGTTGTCAGCCTGAGCGGTAATGCTGGAAATGGAGGCAGCGATACTGAAACCCAGCAGCGTTGCGCTGTTACACCACGAGGATCGAAGCATGTAGGGTCCTTATTGCACATCCGTGGAGTAGGCATAGGCTGCGAAAGCTACCTGCGTCAGCTTCATTCCGGCTGCAGGCGACTGGTTCTTGAGCATAGTCGCAAACTGAAGGTTGATCTTTAGCATGACCGTTTTCATCGGGGCCCTAAAACATCGAATCCGTGTATCAGATGCCGATGGCCCCCTGACGCACATCCACGCCAGGGGGAACATACGGGCTACTTTTTCAGGGCTTTGAATGAACTGACCATGTCCTTGGCCCAGCCATCAAGCACAGCACGTGCGTCATTGGCCTGCATGGTCTGGGAGGAATTGTCCAGGTCCGCGCCTGCACCTTTGCGTACCACTTCGGACACCACCTCGTTGGTACTCCCGTCAATGAATGCGGCCTCGGTGGCCACGCTGGTGTCTTGGTCGCGAATACCTGTGGCCGTACTGATGCCGGCGGCCACCAACGCAATCGGGATAACCTCATACGGCCGCAGCCCTTTGGTTTTGGCACTTACGCCGGTGATCGCCGGGCGCACTACCAGTACACCTGGCCCGGGGCTCGTGGCTAGCGGCAGTACAGTTGAAAACTGGTTTTTCAACGCCTGATCGTAATACTGGGTTATGCCTTGCAAGGTTTGTTGCGGAATTTTCTCAGTGGGTTGTGGTTTGGGGTAAAACTGGCTGGGTTCCACATAGACGCTAGAAAACTGGTTTGCATTGATGCCAGGTTTTATCCAGCGCATAACCTCCGCGCCCGAAGGTGATTTGTCCTCCTTGAGCTTGCTGTAGTCCTTCAAAAATCCGGAGTATTCATCAGGCTCCACGTATTTGCTGGCGCAGCCATGCAGTAACAGCGATGTGAGACAAACGGTTGCAATAAGCGCCCTACTTTTCATGCAACTTCTCCTTCCACGTTGAAGCGGTTATCCCAGGATGAAAACCATCAGAATCGCCAAGTTGCACCGCCACCGACGATGTGCAAGGCGGCGCTATCGAGACTGCCTGACAACGTATCGCCGGAGCGCGCTCTTGTCTGCTCCACGTCCATATTGCCAAGCCAGACCAGCGTGTGTCCTTGCTGCAATCAACAGTGCTGCTGGGGCTGCGGTACTCTGATGTCCAACTCCGGCGTGTCTACCGCCAAGCGGATGAGTACGGCGTTGATCAGGGGTTGGTTCATGTCGCTGACATGCGGGCTGGTCGTCGGGGCGCTCGGCTAACCCCAGCAGGTCGCCGAGGATGACCTGTGTGTCAGCGCTAATCTGCGTGCCGGGCAGCAGCGCGACACCTGCGGGCTTGCCCATTATCACGCTCGGACCGGTGCCCTGCGCCGCCGAGCCAGCATTCGCCAGGCCGTTACATTCTGGGCCAGCTGATTTGTTGCCACTGCGGGCTACCAACAGGCCGCCACACAGGTAGCAAAGACCGCATGTGCGATCCTCGCGCGCAGAGTTGCTGGCATACCGTCTCTCCTTGGCTACTTTGATCCTGCATTGAGCAACTCTCAGACGCCGCATACTCGATAAATCATGGGTTAGCGTAGAGCAGCATCTGTCCCGTTGCTGGATCGGGAAACGACCGTTCATCGGTGCCACGCTCAAAGAGCCGCACGTGCGAGACTGGGCCGGCAAGGGCCATTCGGCAACAACCCTCCGAAGTTCACACCCGCCCCAAAGGCCTCCCGAGCGAATCTTCGAGTTGGTGGGTGGGTGCTTCTTGGCAGGCTTGCTGGCGAAAACAGAGAAAGCCTCTGCGGCGCTGCACGCGCTCGAAGACAAAGTGTTGGGCAACCTGCCCGGCTACCAGTTGTTCAAGGACGCCACCAGCCGAGTTGCCGGGCTTGACGAGGGGGAAATCTGAATTATTTGCCGAATGACACAGTGCTTCTATATTCACTGAGACCCCACATCAGTGTGTTTCATCGAGCAAATCCATGCCGACAACTGACGCGTTGATTATCTGCGAGCATTGCGATTGCGTGTACAAAAAATCCACGCTCGGCAGGCACCAAAAAACTATCTGTGTCAGGTGTGGCGGGGTATTGGAACGCTACAACGGTCTGACAGTGCAGCAGCGCCTGGCGCTTACGTTCACAGCGGCAATATTGTGGCTGTTCGCGAACTTCTATCCAGTGATGAGCATCAGCCTGAAAGGCCTAAAAAACAGTGCGACGTTATGGGATTCGGTTGTTGCCCTGAGCCAAGGGCCGATCACCTTCATGGCCATGGTCGCAGCCATATCGATCATCATCGCCCCGGGGTTCCAGCTGGTGCTGCTGGTATGGGTACTGAGCTTCGCTCTGGCCTCCCGTCGCGCACCGGGGTTCAAACCGGCCATGCGCTGGCTGGAAACATTGCGCCCGTGGAGCATGCTCGAAGTCTGCCTGCTTGGCGCAATGGTAGCGGTCTTCAAATTGGCCGGCATGCTCGACGTTTTGCCCGGCATCGGCCTTTTCGCACTGGCCGTGCTCAGTCTGCTGATGATCCGCATCGCCGGGCGCGACATTCGCGAGTTATGGGGCATCCTATGAACCCACCACCAACGGCCAGCCAGCTCAACCTGTGCCTGTGCCACAGCTGTGGCCTGGCTTGCGACATGGCTGACGAGCCGCACCATTGCCCGCGGTGTGATGCCCCCTTGCACCGGCGCAAGACCAACTCGCTGACGCGCACTTGGGCATACATGTTTGCAGCCCTGGCGTTCTATGTGCCGGCCAACCTGTTGCCGGTGATGAACACAACGATGTTGGGTGATGGGGCCGACAGCACCATCATGAGCGGCGTGCTGGAGTTCTGGGAGCATGGCGCGTGGGACATCGCGCTGATTATCTTCATTGCCAGCATCGCAGTACCCGGCATCAAGTTCGTTGCTCTTTCAATGCTGCTGATCACTGTGCAACGTGGAAGCCTATGGGCGCGCAAAGAGCGTTCGAAGCTGTACCGCTTTGTCGAGCTCATCGGGTACTGGTCGATGCTGGACGTGCTGGTGGTCGCCCTGGTGGCCGCGCTGGTGAAGTTTCAGGCCCTGGGTGACATTGAACCGCGGCCCGGCATTTTGTTCTTCGGCCTGGTGGTGGTCTTCACCATGCTTTCAGCAATGAGTTTCGACCCGCGTTTGATCTGGGAAAGCCCATCCGCCAAGGAGCCCTTGGATGAAGCCATCCATCAATGAAGGACCACAAGATCCGGAGCATGCCCCAGTCAAGACTGGCAGGTTCGGTGTGTCGCTGGTGTGGATCGTGCCCATCGTCGCCGTGCTGGTGGGCCTTTCACTGGTCATCCACAGCAAGATGCAAGAAGGCCCGACCATTGTCCTTTCCTTCAAGACGGGTGATGGCCTTACCGCCAATAAAACCGAAGTCAAGTATCGCAGTGTAGTCATCGGCCACGTATCCGAAGTCGAGCTCAGCGACGACCAGAAGAGCGTCAATGCCACAGTCAAGCTGGCCAAGCAGGCGGAGGGGTTCACTCGGGAAGATTCAAAATTCTGGGTAGTGCGTCCACGCATCGGTGCCGGGGGCGTATCCGGCATCGACACACTGCTTTCCGGTGACTATATCGGCGCCGACATCGGCCAGTCCAATAGCCGCGTCAGGCAATTCAAAGGCCTGGAAAACCCACCGCCGATTACCTATGGTGAGCCAGGCAAACGCTTCACGCTGCACACCCAGGACTTGGGGTCGCTGGACATCGGCTCCCCCGTCTACTACCGCAAGATCCCCGTTGGCCAGGTCGTGGCATACGCGTTGGATGCCGACGGCAAAGGCGTCAGCATCGAGGTGTTCATCCATGCCCCGAACGATGCTTACGTTACTGAAAATACCCGTTTCTGGAATGCCAGCGGCATCGATGTGAACGTCGGCGCCAATGGTTTTGCGGTGAAGACCGAATCGCTTTCAACATTGCTGGTGGGGGGGATCGCCTTCCGCGCGCCGGACTACAGCCCCAACGATACCGCGGCTGCCGAGGACAGAGCTTTCGACCTGTTCGCCGATCAGCAAACAGCCCTGGCCCCACCAAACGGCAAGGCGCAGTACCTGACCCTGCGTTTCGATCAGGCACTACGGGGCCTCAAGGTGGACGCACCAGTCGAGTTTCTGGGCGTGGAAATCGGCAAGGTTGTGTCGGTTAATCTGGACTTCGATGAGGTGAAACGCAGCTTCCCGGTCAGCGTCGGTATCGTGGTCTACCCACAACGCCTAGGCCGGGCACACGAGAAGCTGCTCAAGGCGCTCCACCATAACCCCGATGATATCGCGGGCACTGCACAGATTTTCAGCACCTTCGTCGATAACGGCCTGCGCGCCCAGGCCCGCAGCGGCAACCTCCTGACCGGGCAGCTCTATATCGCCTTGGACTTCTTCCCCAAGGCACCCAAGGTGGCGTTCGACACCAGCGCAAGGCCCATCGCAATACCGACCGTCCCCGGCAGCCTTGAACTGTTGCAGGAACAACTACAGGCGATGGTCGACAAGATAAACAAACTGCCGGTGGAGCGTATCGCAAGCAACCTGGACGGCAACCTGGTGGAGTTACGCAAAAGCCTGGCTCAGTTCAATTCGAAAACCCTGCCTGGCGTGCAGAACACGCTGACGGATGTCAGCAAGACCCTGCAATCGGCAAATTCGACCCTGGCCGAAGACTCTCCTCAACGGGAAAAGCTGACCGAAACCCTCGACGAACTCGGACGCATGTCGCGCTCGCTGCGAGAGCTTTCGGATTATCTGGGCCGCAACCCTGAATCGCTGATCCGCGGGCGCCCCAACAACGCTGCGCCGATGGATCTACAAGGGCCGCCGCGCAATTGAGCAAAGGAGCTGAGCCATGGCCTTACCCTTCAAGATCACCCTTCTGTTGGCGTGTACGCTGCTGGCCGCCTGCCGCAGCGATCCGATCCAGTTTCACACCCTGACGCCCGCGCAACCGGGCGGCGCCCACGGCGGTGCGGATGTTGTCATCGAGGGCTTGAGTGTTCCGCCGCAAGTGGACCGGCCGCAAATGGTCATCCGCCAGGGCAACAGCGGCCTGGCAATCCTCGAAACCCAATGGTGGGGCGCCAGCCTGGCCGATGAGCTACGCAGTGCCCTGACCGACCAACTGAGCCATGCCGGCGGGCGTCGCAAAGCCTCCGTACGGCTGGAGGTGCAGCGTTTTGATTCGATCCCCGGCCAGTACGGCCTGATTGACGTCAAGTGGCGCCTGCGCGCGGCGGATGCCAGTGAGCTGCTTACCTGCCGTAGCACCCTGCAGACGCCCGCCGGCCCTTCCATCGATGACGTAGTGAGCGCACAACAGAACAATGTAAAACGCCTCGCCAACTTGATCAGCCGGGCGGCCAGCGGCGACCAAAGCAGCTGTCCTTCAGCCCAGTGAACTTTGCGTTGTAATTCGTCAGGAGACCGCTCCATGTCCGCAAAGCACATTTGCCGGTTCAAGCCGTCCATGTTTCGCGCAGCCCTGCCCATCCTCGGCTTCGGTGGCTTATTGGGCGCGAGCCTGCCTGCGGTTGCCGGCGGAATCATGATCTACGAGGCGGGCCACGAAGGTACGGGGCTGGCCAATGCCGGTTCCGCGGTGCTGGCCACCGACCCCAGCGTGCTGATGACCAACCCGGCCGGCATCAGTCAGCTGGCCGGCACCCAGGTCAACCTCAACACACAGGTGATTTTCGGTGACGTGAATTTCTCACGTGACAACGCTAATACCTTTGATGGCAACGAAGGCGGAAACAGCCTGAAGTACCTGCCCGGTAGCAGTTTTTTCATCAGTCATCAACTCGATGAAAGGACCTCGGTAGGCTTCGGCATGTACGGCAACTTTGGCCTGGCACTGGATTACGACGACGATTGGGCTGGCCGTTACTTTAGCCAGGAGTCGGCGATCATCGGGGTTTCTTTCCAGCCAACCTTCGCTTACAAAATCAACGATGAGCTGTCGCTGGGCATCGGCCCGCGGTTCATGCTCGGTTACTTCCGCACCGAGGTTGCGGTGAACAATAATGTGCTTGGTTTGGGTAATGCCGAAGACGGTCAACTGCGCTACAAAGACACCGACTGGGGCACCGGGGTGAACGTCGGCCTGCTCTACAGCCTGAACGAGCGAACCAGGCTGGGGCTCGCCTACACCAGCAAGATCAAGCTGGAGTTCAAAGACAAACCCGATCTGGACAACATCACCAACCCGCTGCTGCGCGTGGCCCTCAACCGCCTCGACGTTGACCAGTTGAGCATGGAAATGAACGTGCCGCAGACCGTCACCGCCAGCCTCTCCTATCAACTGGACCCTCAGTGGACCCTGCTTGCCAGCCTGGGTTGGCAGGAGTGGAGCGACTTCGGCAAGCTCGGTGTCGAAGTCGACACCGATTCGGCGTCCACCTCAAGAACCGCCGAACGCCAGTATAAAGATACCTGGCACCTGTCGATGGGTGCGCAGAACCAGCTGAGCTCGAAGCTGCGCTGGAACATAGGGCTTGCCTATGATTCCTCAGCGGTTGACGACCAGGACCGCACCGTCGACAACCCGATGAACGAAACCTGGCGGTTGGCCACCGGGTTCAATTACGCACTGAAGGAGGACCTCGACGTACACATGAGCTATACCCTCATATGGCTAGGTGACATGGAGGTCCAACAGACCAAAACCCGGTCTGGCGGTACGGTTTCAGGGGAATACTCCAATGCGGCGCTACATGTGATCGGTGGTGGGCTGGTATGGCGCTTTTAACGGTGTAGCCCTGCAAACAGTGTGAACTTCCTGATCATCCTGCCCTGTCGGTGAGTGAACATGAACAGTCTGCGTTCTGCTGTTGAGCGTTTGTCCGTTTGCCTCTTGCTGTGCATCAACCCCGTGTTTGCCGAAACTGCGGTCGAGCTGCCTGCGGTGGCGCTTAGCCCCGCAGAAGAAGCCGAAGTGCAACGCCTGGTGCTGCCAGTTCCAGCGAATTGGGTCGGTGACTTCGAGGGCATGCGCGAGCGGCGACTGATCCGAGTGCTGGTGCCTTACAGCAGAACTTTTTTCGAGCTCGATCGTGGGCGTCAGCGCGGGCTGAGCTATGAACTGGGCAAAGGGCTTGAAGCCTGGCTAAACAAGACTCAGCCCTACGCGAAAAAATCCATGCAATGGCGGGTGATGTTCATTCCTACGGCACGCAACGCATTGATGCCCAGCCTGATTGAAGGCGTAGGGGACATCGCTGCTGGAGGCCTGACCGTCACCGACGAACGCTTGAAAACCGTGGAATTCTCCGATCCCTTCGCGGTGAACATACCAGAAGTCTTGGTGACTGGCCCTGGTAGCACGCCACTGGATAACATCGAGGCGCTTTCCGGCATGGACATTACCGTGCGCGCCTCAAGCAGTTACTACGAACACCTGCAAGCACTGAATGCGTCGTTCAAGGAAAAGGGGCTGGCACCGATCAACCTGAGGGCCGCGGATGAAAACCTCGAGGCCGAAGACCTTCTACAAATGGTTAACGCCGGCTTGCTAAAGGCCACGGTAGTGGACCGATATATCGGCAAGATATGGGCGCCCCTCTATACCGACCTGCTGATTCACGACGAATTCCACTTGCACGACAACTCCGAATTCGCCTGGGCGATCCGTCCCAACAGCCCACAGTTGAAGGGCCAGCTGGCTGCTTTCGTCAAATCGCACAAGATTGGCACTACGTTCGGCAACAGCCTGCGCACCAAATACGTCACCAATAGCAGCAAGCGGGTGCTCAACGCCACGTCCGAAGCGGAAATGAAGAAGTTCAAGGAAATGGCGGCGTTGTTCACCCGGCATGCCGATACCTACGGATTTGATCATTTGATGCTTATGGCACAAGGCTTTCAGGAGTCGCAGCTCAATCAAGGTGCGCGTAGTCCCAGGGGCGCGGTGGGGGTGATGCAGTTGCTGCCCACAACGGCCAAAGATCCTACCGTCGGCATCGGCGACATCGACAAGAGCGCTGACCGCAACATTGAGGCAGGTAGCAAATACATGCGCCTGCTCGCAGATAAGTACCTTGACGACCCGCAATTGACGCCTATGAACAAAACACTGATGACCTTCGCCGCTTACAACGCTGGCCCTGGCAACCTGCGCAAGTTCCGCGCATTGGCAGAAAAGTCTGGGCGGGACAAGAACATCTGGTTCGGCAATGTGGAACAAGCGGCGGCCCAGGTGGTTGGCCGCGAAACCGTGGACTACGTTGGTAACATCTACAAATACTACGTGGCCTACAAGCTGGCAGAAGAAAAGTTGGCAGCCAATGCCGCCAAACCTGCGCCGTAATGGCCAATCCTTCGCGCTGATGCTGACTTGCCTGTAGTTTGGGCCCGCGTGCGCAAGCGGTGCAGTTTCGTATCAGGGATGAAGGCATCTTGCCGCGCACGCAGCGCCCACGATGCCTTAGAGCAAGGAGTCGAGAATGCCTTCACGCGTAATTGCATGCCGTTATGTAGCTTTGTTACTGGCCATCACCAGCGCTGCTGCACAGGCCGAACCAGGCGCTGCTGACCCTGATCCACAACTGATCCGCGTACTCCTGGCAGCGGAGATGGAAACCACACTGTCCAGCCAGATGAGTGGCACTCTGGGCGAACTCAAGGCCCGCTTCGGCGAACGAGTGGCCAAGGGCGCAACATTGGCCCGCTTCAATTGCAACGAAGCTCAGGCGCGCGGCAAGGTCGCGGTGGCCGAATTGGCCATGGCCCGGCAGAACCTTGAGGCGAAGAAGCAACTGCGCAAGCTCGACGCCGTGGGCGATATTGAAGTGGCAGCCGCCAACACCGAGGTCCAGAAAGCCGATGGCGCCCGCGCCATGGGTGAGGCGCAGATGAGCTATTGCCTGGTAGTGGCGCCGTTCTCGGGGCACGTGGCCAAGGTGTACGTCAAGCCTTACCAGACCGTTAGTGCGGGCACACCGTTGTTTGACCTGGTCGGTGATGGAGACTTGAAGGTTCGCCTGAATGTGCCTTCCAGCCAGTTGAAAAACCTCAGCGCCGGCCAGCCGCTGGAGGTGAATGTGCACGAGACGGGCAAGACTTACCCGGCGAAAGTCAGTGTGATCAATTCCAGGGTCGATGCCGTGGCGCAGACGGTTGAGCTCGAAGCACGCTTCGACCAGCCCTTCCCCGAACTGATGGCCGGCATGAGCGGCACCGCGCGGTTCGACGATGACCGTGAATAGGCCACTGCCCCATCCGCAGCTATTGCTGCAGCTCGATGCCCTGCGCGACAAGGCCATGGCTGCCGAGAGTCTTGGTGCACTGGCTTTCAGCATGGCCAATGACCTGTACCCGCTACTCCCCTTTCACCAGGCATTGGTATTCGCGCAGGGCAAGTCGAGCCTGGAGCTGCTGTGCGTGTCCGGCCTGGCTCGGCCCACCGAGGATTCACCCTATCTGGTGTGGTTGCGCCGAGCAAGCCGCTGGCTGGCCGAGCGCCTGGTAGACGCCCAGCCTGTCTGGTTGACCCAGGCCGATGCTGCGCCGCCTGAAGATATTGCCGAGGGCTGGGCCGAGTGGTGGCCCACCGGCCTGTGGTGCATACCGTTACATGCGCCTGCCGGCCAGCGCCTCGGTGTTCTGGTATTGCTGCTGGAAGAGCCCCCGCCAGGGGTAGTACACCAGCAACTGGATGGCCTGATCCGCACCTGGGCCTACTGCTGGAATACACTGACCCGGAGACGCCACTTGGGTCGGTGGCGCCCTGGCAGGCGTCAGGTACTGATCACCCTGCTGGTGGCCGCCGGGCTGTTGCTGGTGCCGGTGCGCCAGACGGCACTGGCGCCTGCGCAGATCGTCTCCCTCCACGCACAGATCGTCAGCTCTCCGATCGACGGCGTGATCGCCCAGATGCTGGTACGCCCCAACCAGCCGGTTAAAGCCGGTACACCGCTGTTTACCCTTGATGAAACCACCCTGCGCAGCCGCGCCGAGGTGCTTGGCAAAGAAGTTGCCGTGGCGGATGCCGAATTACAGGCCGCCAGCCAGCGAGCATTCGACAACCCGCAAAGTAAAAATGAGCTTACCCTGTTGCAAGGCCGCGTCCAGCAACGGCGGGCCGAACTGGCTGCGGTACAGGCGCAACTGCGGCGCACCCAAGTGCTGGCACCGCGCGCGGGGGTTGCTGTGTTCAGCGACCCTAACGACTGGCTGGGCAAACCAGTATCGACCGGTGAGCGCATCATGCATGTGGCCGACCCGGCGCAACCGGCCATGCAGATCCAGCTGGCCGTGGCCGATGCCATTGCGCTGGAGCCAGGTGCCGAAGTGACGTTGTTCCTCACCGCCTATCCGCTCAGCCCGCTCAGAGGGAGGATCCTGGAAACCAGCTATCAGGCCAAACCTGGCGATGACGGCGTTGTTGCCTATCGACTGCTGGCGAGCATCGACGAGCATTCCGAGCATGCCCGCCTCGGCCTGCATGGCACCGCCAAGCTCTACGGTGACCGCGTGATGCTCGGTTACTACCTGCTGCGTCGCCCACTGGCAACGTTGCGAGCCTGGAGCGGCTGGTAATGCTGGACCTGACCGACCTGCCGCTGCCCCCCCTTCGTGAGGACCTGCGCCTGTGCGAGGCCGCAGACAGCCGAGAGGGTGAACCGGCCTGGATGATTCACGACACGGTGGTCAACCGCTTCTACCGGATCGGTTGGCTGGAGTTCGAATGCCTGCTGCGCTGGGGGCAGACACCTCGGCAGATCAGCGAGCAGGTTTCCCGCGATAGCGCACTTAAGCCGGATGTCGAGCAGGTGCTGGAGCTGCGTGCGTTCCTTGAGCAGCACCACCTGCTTCGCCCAGGGCCTGAGCAACTGGCCAGGCTGCAAAACGCCAGCGAAGCGCGCACCTGGTCGAGCTGGCGCTGGTGGCTGCACCATTACCTGTTCTTTCGCATACCGCTGCTGCACCCGCAAGCGGGCTTGCAGCGCCTGGCCGCTGCGCTCGGTTGGCTGTTTCACCCGCTCACCGGCCTGTTGGTGATCGGGCTGACTCTGATTGGCGTGTTTCTGGTAATGCAACAATGGGACAGCTTCACCCATGCTGTGGTCGAGTCGTTCTCCACCGAAGGCCTGTTCAGCTTTGCCCTGGCGCTGGTGGTGGCGAAAACCCTGCACGAGCTTGGTCATGCCCTGGTGGCGACGCGCCTGGGTTTACGCGTCGGGCACATGGGTGTGGCGTTTCTGGTGCTGTGGCCGATGCTCTACACCGACACCGGCGAAAGCTGGAAACTCAAACGGCCCCGCCAGCGCCTGGCGATTGCTTCGGCAGGCATCATTACCGAGCTTTCCCTCGCGGGCCTTGCGACACTCGGTTGGGCCCTGTGTGACGATGGCGCGCTGCGCAACGCACTGCTGTACCTGGCAACCACCAGCTGGGTGCTGTCGCTGGCGCTCAATGCCAGCCCCTTCATGCGTTTCGACGGCTATTACATCCTCAGTGACCTGCTCGACTTCCCCAACCTGCACGAACGCGCCTCGGCACTGGCGAGGGTGGCACTGCGGCGCAACCTGCTCGGGCTGAACGAGCCATGGCCCGAGCCCTTTGCGGTGGGCCAGCGACGGCTGCTGGTAGCGTTCGCCTTCGCCACGTGGCTGTACCGGCTGGTGCTGTTTCTCGGTATTGCCGTGGCGGTCTATCTGTTTTTCTTCAAGCTGCTGGGGATCGTGCTGTTCATGGTCGAGTTAGCGTGGTTC
The DNA here is from genome assembly GCF_000412675.1 of Pseudomonas putida NBRC 14164. Lineage (NCBI taxonomy): Bacteria > Pseudomonadati > Pseudomonadota > Gammaproteobacteria > Pseudomonadales > Pseudomonadaceae > Pseudomonas > Pseudomonas putida. Next base: position 3,526,842 of record NC_021505.1, read on the forward strand.
ATCGCGCTGCCGGTGAAACGAGAGCTGAGCCACTGGTGGCAACAACGCGCACGTATCCCGGGCCGGCGCAAGCAGGTGTTCTACCTGTGCGTGGCGCTGGTCGGACTGGCCCTGGCGATGCCTTGGCACAGCCAGGTCGATGCCGTTGGCGTCGCCCGTGCCGAACACCAGTTGCGCTTCTACACCCCCTACCCTGCGCGGTTGAAAAGCCTTCGCCAGGCGGGCCAGGTAAAGGCCGGCGAAGTACTTGCGGTGCTCGAAGAGCCGGACCTCGATTCGCGTATGCGCAGCAGCCAAGCCAGTGCCCGCAGCTATCAAGCGCGTCTTTCGGGCCTGCTGGCCGACCCGGCCGGGCTGGCCGAGGACGCTGCCACCCAGCAGCGCCTGAACGTGCAAAATGAGGAAGCCCGTGCCGTGCGCAGCGAGATCGCTCGCCTCAGCCTGCAGGCACCGTTCGCGGGCAACTGGCTGGACCTGGACCCTAACGTGGCACCCGGCCAGTGGCTCAACCGCCAGGAGCCGCTGGGCATCCTCATTGACACCAACCACTGGCAGGTCGATGCCTACGTCGCCCAGGACCAGGTGCATTACCTGGCTATCGGCAATGCCGTGAAATTTTATCCCGAAGGCCAGGCCATAGCGCTGCGCGGCAAGGTGCTGGCAATCGGCAGTACTCGGGCTGCGCAGTTAGCCCACCGCATGCTTTCTTCACACTTCGGTGGCCCAGTACCAACGGCCGGTGATCCCTTGGTGCCCAGCCATGCACTTTTCCAGGTGCTGGTGGCCTTGGATGAGCCGCTGGCTGGTGTGCGCGAAACCCGCGGCAAGCTGAAGATCGAAGGGCAAAAGCGCAGCGTTGTGGGCGAGGCGCTGACATGGGTAATAGGGGTTGGGTTGCGGGAAAGCGGGTTCTGAACCCTGCCTTCCGGCACCTGGTTACCCACCACGGAAAAACCGGACTACGATTGCTAAAGCTTCGTATCTGGCGTCAATCTTTTGAGCAGGGTAGGGAAATGGACATCAAGAGCAGAGCCGGTTTCGCCACTGTCTCGCGCCCCAGGTCGCAGACCGTTGCCCTTGAGCAACGCATACTGTTTGACGGTGCCGCAGCCGCCGCTGTCGATCAGCAGCACCAGAGCGATCCCGGCCCTGCCGAGCCTCAGGACAGCGCCCACCCCGCCCCCACCGCCAGCGAAGCACAAACCACTGTTCCAGCGCCGGCGCCGCGAAACCTGGTAGTAATCGACGCGCGCGTGGAAAACCGGGACCAACTGGCTGCCAGCCTGCCAGCCGGCACTACTGCGCTGGTGGTGGACCCCGGCCAGGATGCTATCGCGGCCATCAGCAATGCCTTGGCGCAACTCGGCAAGGTCGATTCCATCCAGGTGTTCTCGCACGGCGCCTCGGGTCAGTTCACCCTGGGCAACCAAACGTTCACCAGCCAGACGGTAGAGCAACTGGGCGACCGCCTGAGTGCCTGGCGCGGTGAGCTGAACGCCGGTGCGGATATTCAGCTTTATGGTTGCGATGTAGGCGCAGGCAGCGCAGGCCTGGCGTTGGTCAACGAACTGGCACGCTGGACAGGTGCCGACGTCGGGGCATCCAGCAATGCTACCGGCAGCCCGCTGGCCGGTGGCGACTGGCGCCTTGAGGTGAACCATGGCGATATTGACAAGACCATCGCGCTGGCGGCCACCACCCTCGACAGCTTCCAGGGCCTGCTAGCCGATGCCAGCCCCACCGCGAGCCTGAGCAGCGGCGGTGCTGAGGTTGCCCTTGGCCAGCAGTTCACCTTTACCGTCAGCTTCGGCAACCCCTCGACCCAAGAAGGCTATGCCCCCTTCCTCGATGTGTTCATGCCGGTCACCGGGCGTGACGGGGATGACGGTGCCGCCTTCGTTTCGGCCACCTACCTGGGCCAACCGGTTAACACCTTCGTCATTACATTCGATGCCAACGGCAATGCCACGCACCCCCTCGCCAAGGACGCCAGCGGTAACGCCTTGGTGATCAATGCTGCCAGCGTGGGCATGAAGCCCGGTGACCAGATGGTGGTGCTGCAACTGCCTTACGCCAGTGTCACCAACGGCCAGCCCAGCATTGACATCCAGATCACCGCGCAATTGAGCAGCTTGGCCGATACGCGTTATTCCGACGGCACCCCCAATCTCACCATCAATACCCGCGCAGGGTTCGAATACGGCAACGATTCGCTGAATAACCCAACCCAGGATCCAAGCCTGGTGGAAAGCGCGCTGCACAGTTTCGTGGTCACCCCAACCCTGCTAAAGGTTACCCAGGCAGTAAATATGCCGGAGGGCGAAACAGTCACCGGGCCGAACTTCACCCGCACCCAGACCGTCACCCTCACACCGGCCCCAGGGCAGACGCTGAGCAATCTCACCGTCACACAGACGGTGCCCGAACAGGTGCATGTCAGTGCCATTACCCCTGGGCCAGGCGGTACCCTGACGTCGGTCACCCTGCACGACGGTACCGTGCTCACCAACCCGGCACTGATCGCCCTGGCCCTGGCCAACCCCAATGCGTTCGTGGCTAGCTATGACATTCACTACGACACCCTGAACACGGCCAGCGAAACTCAAGTCAGCTTCTACGTGCCGGAAATCGACGCCAACGGCCGGCCAGTGATCGACCCGACCACCGGTAACCCTGTGACCATCACTTTCGGCACTGCCAGCGTAACCGGCGCATGGAACCCGCTCGACCCGCGTGACCGCCCCGTCACTCCGGATGGCTACCCGTTCAGTGAAACCGGCAACGGCCAGGGCATAACCTTCGTCGCCAAGTCGATCACCTTGCTCAAACAGGTCAACCTGCAAAACGATGTCGGCACGCCCGGCCTCACACCTGGCGACACCCTGCGCTACACAATGGATGTGGCGATCTCCGACTTTTTTGCCTTTGGCGAGAACATCCTCGAGCAAGGCCAGTTCACCCTGACCGACCTGCTCAGCGATGGCCAGACGTTCGATCCGGGCAATGCGCCAACCTTGGTCATCCAGCAGCATGGCAGCTCGCAGGCCATCACCCTGGTCTACACCCAGACGGTCAATGCCGACGGCAGTACCACGCTGGTCTTCGACATCGCTGAATCCCTGCGCCAGGCAGTAGCCGGGCCCGGCGTTGCGGCGCTGTTCGGAGACCTTTACGACGATACCGCGCAAGAAGGTGCCACCCGTCTGAGCATCGTCTACGACGCCTTGATCGACGCCACGTATACCACTGATCACCCACCCCACGACCAGCTCAACGAAGGCGACAGCGTCAGCAACAACGCCACGGTAGATGCCACAGTGTTGCGCGACTCAGTCAACCTCGGCGCCACCCAGACCGACGGATCCAGCACCACCAGCACGATCGACACGTCCACGGTGGATATCGAGCTCACCCAGGTCAACGGCGGCAACCCACCGGGCAACGGCGAGCTGCGTCCAGGCGACGTGGTCACCTTCACCATCAGCTACGACCTGCAGGTGGCCGACTACGAGAACTTCAATCTCACGGCCTACCTGCCCCTGCCCTTGCTCAACGCCACGGGGATCAACTGGAGCTTCGGCACGGGTGTGGGCCAATGGAGCTTTGGCAGCGGCAACACCATTATCGATGTGCCGGACAGCGTCACTACTGGCCCTGGCAACTCGATTATCTTCAACTTCGGCAATTTTGTTTCCGGCGGCCTCGGCGGCGGCACCGTGCAGGTGCGTTTCACGATGGTAGTTGGCGACCAGCCGTTCGCCGACCAGCGTGAACTCGACGTGCTGGCGCAATCGACGCAAACCACCACAGTCGACAAGACCGTGCTCACCTCATCGGATGTGGCGGTAATCGCGTCGGTCGCCGAACCCGCACTGGACATCAAGCACGGCGTGGTCTCCAGCACCAATGGCACAGTCTCCGGCACCACCGGCAGCTGGACTGCACCGGGGACCAGTGGCGTGCCGTTCAGCGGTAGCGTCACCAGCCTGGCGGCAGTTGACGGCAATGTCAGCGGCATTGACGGCGCCGACACCCTGCGCCTGGCCACCGCCCTGAAAAACAGCGGCGGCGGTGGCGCCTACGACGTCAGCACCAGCATCACCCTGCCCCCCGGCCTGTCGTTTGTCGGCGGCAGCCTGAGTGCAGCCAACCTGCAGATCTACCGCGGCGACGGCACCTTGTTGGTACAGGGTACCGACTACAGTGTCACTGGCAACGCTATCACTTTCCTCGACGCCAACGGCCAGGCCACCTTGCTGGCCGGCCGCGCAGGCACCGCCAGCGACTTGTCTGGCGCCAACGTCGTGGTGATCACCTACGACGTCACCGTCAATAATGCAGTCCTCGCCTCCAGCACGCTGCAAAGCACCGCTTCACTGACGTACTACGCCAGCGTGAACGGCGGGCAGGACTTCACCCCGACCGATATCACCGAAGTCGCCAACCAGCAAGTCGCCGCGCCGACCATCAGCAAGACCTACAAGGACGGCAGCCTCACCGAGGATGATTCCAGCGCCACGCACACCACCGGCAGCAACCTGGTGGTAGGCGAAAGCATCACCTACGACATCGTCGTTACCCTGCCCGAGGGTTCTACCGGCAGCCTGCGCATCAGTGACCTGATCCCACCGGGCCTGCGCCTGGACCCGCGCTTCAACGGCAACCTGGGCTATCAGATCATCACCACCACGGCCGGCAGCGGCGCCTTGTCAGCCGACTTCAACGGCGTGCTCAGCGTCAACCCGATGACCCTCGACGGCAGCGACGGCGCCGACCTGATGCTGGTATTCGGCAGCGCCGGGGCCACGGCCGACAACGTAATCGGCAACAACAGCTTCGTCATCCGCCTGGTGCTGGTGGCCAGCAACGTCACCAGCAACCAGCAAGGCACCACGCTGAACAACGGCGCGCAATTGTTGTACAGCGACCCCGACGGCGACACCCCCAACGGCAACGCGCCGGTGGACCGCAATGTCAACAGCACCCAGCAGCCCGCTGTGACCGTCGTCGAACCGACCCTCAGCGTTACCCAGCAGATCACCTCGACGCCCACATTCGGTGGCTTCGACGAGGGCGACACTGTCACCTTCACCATCACCGTGGCCAACAACTCCGGTACCGACGCCTTCGACATCAGCCTGCTCGACGTGCTGCCGACCGAAATCGACGGCTTGGCGATCAGCGGCACCATCCAGTACAACGGCGGCGCCACCAACAACGGCGGTATCGACTTCGTCATCCTCAATGGCCAACTGGTCACCGCCAACGGCGCCAACATCGACATCGTCAACGGCGGCAGTATCGTCATCACCCTGAGCGGCGTGGTCAACGCCACTGCTGCGGGTGAGGCAGTCATCCCCAACAATGTCGAGGTTCGCTGGAGCAGCCTGAACGGCACCACTTCCACCACCGATACCGTGAATGGAGAACGCAGCGGCGACGACGGCCTGCTCAATGGTGGGCAGCTCAACGATTACCGGGTATTGAGCGCGTTGCTGATTCCGGTCACCAACGGCATCCAGGTGTCACGCGTGGGCGGCGTCGCCGATACCCCCCCCGCCACCAATGGCAGCGGCGCCACCGACACCAGCGGCCTGGTGGAGACGGTGGTGGTCGGCGAAATCGTCCGTTATCGCGTGGCCGTGCTGGTACCGACCGGTGACAACCCCAATTACCAGATCCGCATCGAACTGGCTGCGGGCCTTGAGTTCATTACCGCCGACCTCAACAACATCCTGATCGCCATGGTGTCGAGCCAGCTGGGTGGCCTGACCACCGATGCGACCGACCTGGTCACCAGCGGTAGCTCGCTGTACATGATTGGCAACCAGAACAGCGATGTGGCCTTGCCGATCCACACCGACCTGGGCGGCACTGCGCCCGCTGGCGTTTTCGATGGCACTAACGGCCGGCTGGAGGTTACCACCAACGCCGACGGCAGCCAGACCATCACCTTCAACCTCGGTAACGTGACCAACACCGAGGCTGGCGACAGCGATATCGAAGGCGTGATCCTGGAGTTCAACGTGCGGGTCAGCAACGTGGCCGGCAACCAGGCCAGCACCCAGCTGGGCATGACCGTGTTCGAGCACGTTGGCGACAACGGCGGCGTGGACCGTGGCAAGAGTGACACCCTGTTCGAGCGCGTGGTGGAGCCCAGCTTCACCGGCATGGACAAATCGGTCATCGATGTGGCTCCAGGCACCGTGGCCGGCACCACCGATGCCACCGTGTCGGTCAGCTTCACTCAGGACGGCGGCGCGCCCGCCTACAACACTCACCTGGCCGACCAGTTCCCCAATGGCAGCAACTACCAGGTGCAAAGCATCCTGCTCAACGGCGCAGCACTGAGCCTTGCCAACCTGCCCGGTGGTGTCAGCTTCACCGATGGCGCGGGCATTACCGTGGACTTCGCCCGGCTTGCACCCAATGACACGATCCAGGTGATCTACACCGTCACCCTGCCTAACCAGACCATCGCCGACAACACTGCCAGTGCCGCCGTGCTCACCTGGACCAGCCTGCCTACCGATTTCGAAACCAACGGCTGGGGGGGCTCGCTGCCCGATACCGGCGGTAGCAACGACGGTGAGCGGACCGGCCAGGACGGCGCCAGTGGCCTTAACAACTACATCCTCAGCGACGGCGCTGGCATGGGCGTGATCCAGGGCACGCTGTGGGACGACACCCGGAGCGCCACCGATAACGTCGCCCCCGACGGCCCTGGCCTGGACGGCATTGACGTGACCCTCAGCTGGGCCGGTGACGATGGCCAGTTCGGCACCGCCGATGACCGTACCTTCACGACCGTCACCGCCAATGGTGGGGTGTACCAGTTTGCCCTGCTGCCTTCGGGCAGCTACCTGATCGCAGTGGCGCAAAACCACCAGGCCAGCGCCAACAACAACTTCCACGTGCGTATCGATACTGACACCGGCACTGCGGCCGCCGGCCTTGGCAACATCAACCTCACCCTCGGCGAAGGCGCTACCGCCGCAGCCGACGCTGGCTACGTGCATGTCAATGAAGCGCCGGTCAACACCGTGTCTGACCAGCACGGCCAGGAAGACACGGTGCTGCACATCGGTGGCTTGGCCACTAGCGACATCGACGTCAACGCTGGCAATACCGACGGCGTCATGACCATCACCCTGGCGGTGGTGCACGGCGTCATCTGGCAGGCCGCCACCCCGCCCGCAGCAACGGCCACGCCGCCCGCGGATGCCGGCCGCAGCCTGGTGCTCACTGGCACGCTGAACGCACTGAACGTGCTGCTGAGCCAGCTGTATTACAAAGGCGACCAGGACTTCAACACCTTCCGCGACAGCGAAACCCTGACCATGGTCACCAATGACCAAGGCAACTTCGGCGACGCACCGCTCAACGGCGATGGCATCCCCGGGCAGAACCCAAGCGACGCGCTGACCGACACGGACGTGATGAACATCATCATCGACCCGGTCAACGATGCGCCGATCGCCAACGCCGACCTGGCCATTGCCGTGGAAGCCGGTGGCTTGAACAACGCCGACCCCGGGGTCAATCCGACTGGCAATGTGCTGGCCAACGACACCGACGTTGATATCCAGACCAACAACGATGTGCTCGCCGTGACCCGTGTGGCCAACAACATCACCCCCGCAGGCGTGGCCGTGGCCGCCAACGGAGTCACCACGCTGCAAGGGCTGTACGGCACCTTGTCGATTACCGCGGGCGGCGGTTTCCAGTACATCGTCGACAACGCCAACCCCGCAGTGCAGGCGCTGCGCACGGCCGGCGACTTCATCACCGAAACCTTCGGCTACACCATCGTCGACAGCGGCGGCCTGAGCAGTAGCGCTGTGCTGCAGATCAACATCCACGGCGCCAACGACACCCCTGTCGCACAGGCCGACTCCGCCACCGCGATCGAAGCAGGCGGCACCCAGAACGGCACGCCCGGCCAGGACGCCACCGGCAATGTACTGGACAACGACAGCGACGTGGACTCCGTAGCCCTGGGCGAAACCAAGCAGGTCAGTGCGATACGCTACGAAGGCCTTGGTGGCGGCAGGATCATACCGCTGGTCAGCGGCCAACCGACCAGCGTGCTGGCGAACTTCGGGACCTTGACGATCAATGCCGACGGCAGCTATCGCTATGTCATCGATAACAGCAACGCCGCCGTCCAGGCGCTTTCGCCCGGCCAGACGCTGGTCGAGCAGTTCACTTACCAGATGGCCGATGCCGGTGGCCTGAGCGCTGTGAACGTCCTTGTCATCACCCTGCAAGGCGCCAATGATGCGCCGGTGGCCGTGGACGACCAGGGCAGCGCCGCCGCCGGCGCCAGCGACGGCAGCCCGATACCGGTCAATGCCAATGGTAATGTGATTACTGGCGACAACGGCGTGGGCACCGACACCGATGTCGACAACGCCGACCAGCCGACCACCACTGAACTTAAAGTCGATGGCGTGCGCAGCGGCCTGGAAACCTCCGGTGGCGCGCTCACGCCGGTGGCCAACGGCGCCCCCGCCAGCATCACAGGCACGGTGGCCCGGCTGGCCGACAATAGCCTGATCAGTGGCAACTTCGGCCAACTGATTCTCAACGAGGATGGCTCCTACACCTTTGCGGTCAACAGCGCCGACCCGGCCATCCGTGCGCTAGCGGCCGGGCAAAGCCTGGACGTGATCTTTACCTACCAGATCCACGACAGCGGCGGCCTGACCGATCAGGCGCAACTGTTGATCATGGTCACTGGCGTCAACGACCCGCCCGTGGTCAACCCGGTCACGGTCGATGCCATCGAGGCCGGTGGGGTCAACAACGGCCAGCCGGGCCTGGACCCGACTGGCAGCATCCGCGGGGCGTACAACGACCCGGATGGCGATAACCTGACGGTCAGCGCCGTGGTCAACGCCGACGGCGTCACCGGCACGCCAGGCCAAGCCCTGGCCGGCACCTACGGCAGCCTGGTACTCGATGCCCAAGGCAACTACAGCTACGTGGTGGACAACAGCAACGCTGCGGTTCAGGCCCTGCGCACCGATGCGGACCAACTGACCGAGGTGTTCCAGTACAGCGTCAGCGATGGCAACGGCAAAACCGTCACTGCCACTTTCACCGTGGTCATCCACGGCCGCAACGACACCCCTGTTCCGACCAGTGACGCCGCCGCTGCCATCGAAGCCGGTGGCACCAACAATGGCACGCCTGGGCTGGATGCCACCGGCAACGTGCTGGACAACGACACCGACGTCGACGCCGCAGCGCTAGGCGAAACCAAGCAAGTCAACGCAATCCGCTTCGATGGCACCGGGGGCGGCCAACTGGTACCGGTAGCCAATGGCCAAGCGACCAGCGTGCCAGCCAGCTTCGGCAGCTTGACCATCAACACTGACGGCAGCTACCGCTACGTCATCGATAACAGCAATGCCACCGTTCAGGCGCTTTCGCCAGGCCAGACACTGGTCGAGCAGTTCACCTACCAGGTGGTCGATACCGACGGCCTGACCGCGGTCACCGTGCTGGTGATCACCATTCAGGGCACCAACGATGCGCCGGTGGCCGTGGATGACCATGGTACTGCCAGCGCGGGAGCTACCGATGGCAGCCCGGGGCCGGCCAATGCCAGCGGGAACGTGATCACCGGCAATGCCGGCGTAGGCGCCGACACCGACGTCGACAACCTCGATCAGCCAACCGCGACCCAGCTCAAGGTCGATGGCGTGCGCAACGGCCTGGAAGTCACGGGCGGCACACTCACCCCGGTGGCCAGCGGCGCCCCCGCCAGCATCACAGGCACGGTAGCCCGGCTGGCAGACAACAGCCTGATCAGTGGCAACTTCGGCCAGCTGATCCTCAACGAGGACGGTAGCTATACCTTCGAGGTCAACAGCGCCGACCCAACCCTCCGTGCGTTGACAGCCGGGCAAAGTCTGGACGTGATCTTTACTTATCAGATTCACGACAGCGGTGGCCTGACCGACCAGGCGCAACTGGTGATCACCGTTACCGGCGTCAACGACCCGCCCTTGGTCAACCCGGTCACGGTCGATGCCATCGAGGCCGGTGGGATCAACAACGGTCAGCCAGGGCTGGACCCAAGCGGCAGCATTCGCGGCGCGTATACCGACCCTGACGGCGATACCCTGATCGTCAGCGCGGTGGTCAATTCCAGCGGGTTCAACGGCATACCGGGCCAAGCCCTGGCCGGCAACTACGGCAGCCTGATACTCGATGCCCAAGGCAACTACCGCTACGTGGTGGACAACGGCAACGCTGCGGTTCAGGCCCTGCGCACCGATGCCGACCAACTGACCGAGGTGTTCCAGTACAGCGTCAGCGATGGTAACGGCAAAACCGTCACTGCCACCTTCACCGTCCTAATCCACGGCCGCAACGACACCCCTGTTGCGACCAGTGACGCCGCCACCGCCATCGAAGCCGGTGGCACCAACAACGGCACGGCCGGTCAGGACGCCACTGGCAACGTGCTGGACAACGACACCGACGTCGACGCCGCAGCGCTAGGCGAAACCAGGCAAGTCAACGCAATCCGCTTCGATGGCACCGGGGGCGGCCAACTGGTACCAGTGACCAATGGCCAAGCGACCAGCGTGCCCGCCAGCTTCGGCAGCTTGACCATCAACGCTGACGGCAGCTACCGCTACGTCGTCGACAACAGCAATGCCACCGTTCAGGCGCTTTCGCCAGGCCAAACGCTGGTCGAGCAGTTCGCCTACCAGGTGGTCGATACCGACGGCCTGACCGCGGTCACCGTGCTGGTGATCACTATCCAGGGCACCAACGATGCGCCGGTGGCCGTGGATGACCATGGTACTGCCAGCGCGGGAGCCAGCGATGGCAGCCCAGCGCCGGTCAATGCCAGCGGTAACGTGATCACCGGCAATGCCGGCGTGGGCGCCGACACCGACGTCGATAACCTTGATCAGCCAACCGCGACCCAACTCAAGGTCGATGGCGTGCGCAGCGGCCTCGAAGTCACGGGCGGCACGCTCGACCCGGTGGCCAGCGGCGCCCCAGCCAGCATCACCGGTACGGTTGGCCGCCTGGCCGACAACAGCCTGATCAGCGGCAACTTCGGCCAGCTGATCCTCAACGAGGATGGCAGCTACACCTTCGAGGTCAACAGCGCCGACCCGGCCATCCGTGCGCTAGCGGCCGGGCAAAGCCTGGACGTGATCTTTACCTACCAGATCCACGACAGCGGCGGCCTGACCGATCAGGCGCAACTGGTGATCATGGTCACTGGCGTCAACGACCCACCCGTGGTCAACCCGGTCACGGTCGATGCCATCGAGGCCGGTGGGGTCAACAACGGCCAGCCGGGCCTGGACCCAAGCGGCAGTATCCGCAGCGCGTACAGCGACCCGGATGGCGACACCCTGCTTATCAGCGCCGTGGTCAACGCCGACGGCGTCACCGGCACGCCAGGCCAAGCCCTGGCCGGAACCTACGGCAGCCTGGTACTCGATGCCCAAGGCAACTACAGCTACGTGGTGGACAACAGCAACGCTGCGGTTCAGGCCTTGCGCACCGATGCCGACCGGCTGACCGAGGTGTTCCAGTACACCGTCAGCGATGGAAACGGCAAACTCGTCACCGCCACCTTTACTGTGGTCCTCCATGGTCGCAACGACACCCCTGTTCCGACCAGTGACGCCGCCGCTGCCATCGAAGCCGGTGGCACCAACAATGGCACGCCTGGGCTGGATGCCACCGGCAACGTGCTGGACAACGACACCGACGTCGACGCCGCAGCGCTAGGCGAAACCAAGCAAGTCAACGCAATCCGCTTCGATGGCACCGGGGGCGGCCAACTGGTACCGGTAGCCAATGGCCAAGCGACCAGCGTGCCCGCCAGCTTCGGTAGCTTGACCATCAACGCTGACGGCAGCTACCGCTACGTCGTCGATAACAGTAATGCCACCGTTCAGGCGCTTTCGCCAGGCCAAACGCTGGTCGAGCAGTTCACCTACCAGGTGGTCGATACCGACGGCCTGACCGCGGTCACCGTGCTGGTGATCACCATTCAGGGCACCAACGATGCGCCGGTGGCCGTGGATGACCATGGTACTGCCAGCGCCGGGGCCAGCGATGGCAGCCCAGCGCCGGTAAATGCCAGCGGTAACGTGATCACCGGCAATGCCGGCGTGGGCGCCGACACCGACGTCGACAACTTCGATCAGCCAACCGCGTCCCAGCTCAAGGTCGATGGCGTGCGCAGCGGCCTCGAAATCACGGGCGGCACACTCACTCCGGTGGCCAACGGCGCACCGGCCAGTATCACCGGTACGGTTGGCCGCCTGGCCGACAACAGCCTGATCAGCGGCAACTTCGGCCAACTGATCCTCAACGAGGATGGCAGCTACACCTTCGAGGTCAACAGCGCCGACCCGGCCATCCGTGCGCTAGCGGCCGGGCAAAGCCTGGACGTGATCTTTACCTACCAGATCCACGACAGCGGCGGCCTGACCGATCAGGCGCAACTGGTGATCATGGTCACTGGCGTCAACGACCCGCCCGTGGTCAACCCGGTCACCATCGTTGCCATCGAGGCGGGTGGGTTGAACAACGGCCAGCCGGGCCTGGACCCGACTGGCAGCATCCGCGGGGCGTACAACGACCCGGATGGCGATACCCTGACGGTCAGCAGCGTGGTCAGCCCTAACGGCATCAGCGGCACGGCGGGCCAGCCCCTGGCCGGCAACTATGGCAGCCTGGTGCTGGATGCCCAGGGCAACTACCGCTATGTGGTGGACAACAGCAACCCGGCGGTGCAGGCCCTGCGCACCGACGCTGACCAGCTTACCGAGGTGTTCCAGTACAGCGTCAGCGATGGCAATGGCAAGGTCATCACCGCCAGCTTCACGGTAATCATCCACGGCCGCAACGACACCCCCATCGCGGCCGACGACAGCGCCATTGCCATCGAAGCTGGTGGCACCGACAACGGTACGCCCGGGCAGGCGGGCAGCGGCAATGCCTTGAGTAACGACAGCGACGTGGATGCCGGCGACAGCAAAGCCGTCGATGGCATCTTCCTGGGCACCCTCGCGGCCGGCGGCACGTTCATCGAGGTCACAGCCGGCCCGACCGTTGTGGCCGGTACCTACGGCACGCTGAGCATCGATGCCAGCGGCAACTACGTCTACACCGTCAATGACAGCCTGGCCGCGGTGCAAGCGCTCAGAGCCGGCGAGCTGCTGCGCGAAACCTTCAGCTACCGCATGCACGACACGGGTGGCGCGACCTCCCTGGCGCAGATCACCATCACCATCGAAGGCCGCTACGACACGCCGGTAGCGCGCGACGACTTCGCTTATGCGGTCGCAGAGGACGACGATGGCAACTTTGGGCGTAACCCCACCGGCAATGTGCTGAACAATGACACCGACGTCGATGCCAGCGACACGAAGGTAGTCACCGCCGTTGGCGTGGGCGCAGAAAGCAGCAACCCGACCCTCGACGCGCTCACCGGCAGCACCACCGTCACCACCAACTACGGCACCCTGACCCTCAACGCCGACGGCAGCTACCGCTTCGTGGTCAACTCCAATGACCCGGACATCATTGCCCTTGGCCCGCTGGGCTTCGTCATCCAGAACTACACCTATCAGGTCACCGACGGCGGCGGGCTCAGCGACACCGCCACCCTGACCATCTTCATCCGCGGCGAAAACCAGCCTCCCGTCGCCCGCCCCGACCAGGGCCTGGCCGTCGAGGCCGGAGGAGCGGACAACAACATCCCGGGCAGCGACCCGAGCGGCAACGTGATGGACAACGACAGCGACCCGGACATGGTCAACATCCTGTTCCCGGAAACGATCGAGGTGCTGGCGTTCTGGACCGGCGACGGCCCGCTGCCGGGCAACGCCAGCCTGGTCGGGCAATCCCTGCGCGGCCAGTACGGCGACCTGACCCTCAATGGCGACGGCACCTGGAACTACGTGCTGGACAACAGCCTGCTGGCCGTCCAGCAGCTGCGGGCCAGCGGCCAGACCCTGGTGGACAACTTCACCTACCTGCTGGCGGACTTCTGGGGCGGCACCGCCAACGGTCTGCTGACCATCACCATTGATGGACGCAACGACTACCCCGTGGCCAATGACGACAGCGCCACTGCGGTGGAAGCTGGCGGCGTGAACAACGGCACTGCCGGCGTCGACCCGCGTGGCAACGTGCTGGACAACGATACCGATATCGACGGTGTGCAGTACGGCGAAACCAGGACGGTGCTGCAGTACAGCGGCGAAAACGGCCAGACCGCCGCAGCCGGCCAGGTGCTGCGGGGACTGTACGGCACGTTGCTGATCAACGCCGACGGCAGCTACCAGTACGTCGTCGACAACGGCAACCCTACCGTGCAGGCGATGCGCAGCGCAGGCGAATCCTTGCGCGAAGTGTTCACCTATCGCATGCGCGACACCGCCGGCATCACCGCCGATGCACGCCTGACCGTGACCATCCAGGGCGCCAACGACAACCCGGTGGCCCGCGACGACAGCAACACCGCCAGCGACCAGGTGCCGGCGCCGCACACCAGAGGCAATGTGCTGCCCAACGACAGCGACGTGGACGCCGGCGACGGGCTGACCGTAACCAGCATCCGCAGCGGCCCGGAAGCCAGCACCGGCAGTGCGGGCACCATCGGCCACCCCATCGCCGGCCAGTACGGCACGCTGGTACTCAATGCCGACGGCAGCTACACCTACACCATCGACCTGAGCAACCCAGACGTCCTGGCAGCTGCAGGCCTTGGACAAGTGCTCAAGGACTACTTCACCTACACCATCAGCGACCTGGCCGGTGCCACCGATCAAGCCCAGCTGATCATCACCCTGGATATCTCCACCCCGTACATTCCGCCAGGCCCGTACTTGGACAGCAACAGCCAAGGCGGCCTGACCAACCTGCCGCTGCCCGACGTCGCCCCGGCGATCTTCGTCGCGCCGGTGGTGGAGCGGATAAACGAAACCTTGAGCCTGTCTGCCTGGGACGCCGACGGCAGCGATGTGCGCCTGTTCGCCACCCCCGAGATCGAGAGCCAGTCGATCGGCAGCCAGCTGGGCCTGGTCCCAGGCCAGTTCGTTGGCCGGGCAGTGGCCGAGAGCCGGCGTGCCAGCGCGCAAGACAAGAACTGGATCGACGGACGCCACGGTGTCATCAGCCTGACCGCCGATGGCCTGCTGCCGGACCCTTCGCTGTGGGCACCGGTGCACACCGACATGGTGGCGCAACCGGAAAAGCCGCCACAGCCTGCGCACGGCTTCCGTGCGCAACTGCGTGAAGCCGCCCAGCGCCGCGGAAGTAACGCCCAATGAAGCCGATGCATTCACGGATGGACCAAGGACTGCCTATGTCAGTATCGACCTTTAAAACGCTCAGCACCTTCACGGCCGTCAGCGTCCTGCTCAGCGCCTGCTCGGCCTTCGAACCCAAGCCCTTCACCGAAGACGAAATGCGGCAGCGGGTGATCGAAGACCAGTCGCGCATGTACAGGGAACAAGAGCCGATCAGCGGCCCGATCACCTTTTACGAAGCCTCGGCGCGCGCGTTGAAGTACAACCTCGACTACCGTCTGAAGCTGCTCGAAAGTGCGCTGGCGTCTGACTTGCGCGATGTATCCAGCCACGAGATGTTGCCGCGCCTGGTGGCATCTGCCGGCTATGCCGGGCGTAACAACGACTCCGGCGGCACCTCGATAGGCATCGAGGACCGCCAGGTCAGCTTGCGCCCTTCCACCTCCGAAGAGCGTTATCGCACCCTGTACAGCCTTGGGTTGTCATGGAGTCTGCTGGACTTTGGGGTCGCCTACTTCCGCACGCAACAGAAAAACGACCAGATCCTGATGGCAGAAGAGCGCCGCGAGAAAGTCGCTCAAAACGTGCTGCAGGACGTGCGCAACGCCTACTGGCGGGCCCTCGGCGCCCAGCGCCTGCTGCCTGAGGTGGACGGCCTGTTGATGCGCACCCACCGCGCCCTGACCTCGGCTCGCGAAGCCGAAGGCAAAGGCCTGCTGCCGCGCCAGGACATCCTCGCCTATCAGCGCGCGCTGCTCGATTCGGTGTACATGCTCACCGTGCGCCGCCAGGACCTGGAGTTTGCCCGCGCCGAACTGGCCGCGCTGATGTCGTTGCCACCCAATACCCGCATGGTGCTGGCCGACACCGCCGAGCCGCCACTGCCGCTGCTAAAAAACAACGTAGAGCAGCTGGAGCGGCTGTCGCTGGAGCGTCGCCCGGAAATCATGGAAGAGTGGTACCGCAAGCGTGTGAGCATGAACGACCTGAAGATCGCCAAGGCACAGCTATGGCCGAACGTGAGCTTCAACTTCGGCTACGAGTACGATTCCAACAAGTACCTGTACAACAGCGACTGGAACCAGACAGGCATCAATGTCTCGATGAACCTGTTGCGCCTGTTGCAGTACCCGGACATCGTCTCGGCGGAAAAAAGCCAGGAACAGACCGACGACATGCGCCGCACCGCGTTGTCGATGGCGATTCTCACCCAAGTCCGCGTCGGCGTACTCCGCTATCAGTTGGCGCGCCAAGAGGTGGAATTTGCCGACGAAAGCCTGCGCGTGGACCAGAGCCTGCTCCACTACGCACAGTCATCGCGCAGCGCAGCGCTGGGCAGCGAACTGGAGCTGATCCGCGCCGAGGGCCGCCTGCTGCTGTCGCGTTACCAGCGCGAAGCCGCCTACTCAGATGCCCAGGCAGCCTGGGGTCGGCTGTATAACTCCATTGGGTTCGAGGTGATGCCCAAGGAAATCGAACAGCATGACGTGAAGACGTTGGCCAGGGAGATTCAGAACACGGTCGAGCTGCAAACGCGCAACAACCTTCTGGCGGAGGTCAAGTAGGCGAATACGGAGGATGAAATCGGTTCAGGCCTGGCACTGATATGCGCGAATTTCGAACTTCCATGAATCTCCGACGTTAAGACGGAGAACCCCGCAAAACCATCCAGGGGGACAGGTTGGCAGCACTTGATTCTTCACCCGAGAGCCTGGGGACGCTGCGCGAGCGAGAATCGCCACCAACGTTACGTTTTGCGAGCGCTAGCGTGCATTCGAGGAGGCTTTCGTGGCCAACTTCACAGTTCTGGTGACTGTGCTTTCGATGGTGCTGGGTTTGTCCATAACCAGGATTCTGTTGGGCCTCATCACCGTTTTTCGTATCCGCCGCACGGCCCGGCCAGACTGGGTGGCTGTTGTGTGGGCTTTCACGCTTTTTCTGTTTCAGCTGCAATTCTGGTGGGCCCTCAATGACCTCTCCACCATCAAGAAGGAATTTACATTCGGCGAGTTCCTGCTTCTGGTCAGTCTGACCCTCGCGCTGTTCAGCGCAGCGGCGTTGATCCTTCCAAGTCGCAGCGAGGACGAACTTAATGGCCTCAAGGTCTACTTTGAGCAGGATGGGCGCTACGCTTTATTGGCAACTTGTACGTACCTCGGATTAGGTAGCGTGATCAATGTCTTGTTCTTCAACGTCTCACCATTTCAGCTATGGGCAGTATTGGATCTGGTCATGATTGCAGTGTCCCTGGCCGCTTTTTTTGCACAGTCTCGCCGGCTCTATGCTCCCCTTACATTGGCCTATCTACTTTTGTCGGTATTTGATATCGCTGTGTCATTGAACTCATAGGCAGACCTGCGGCCAGCCAGGCCGTCTGCCGCGCGACCAAATACGTCGACCACCCGGTGGGCCTTGTATCGGCCCAGGCATCTAAATGTCTGCTTGGGGTCGTAATGCGACGGTCATACCTCGACCGTCGCTATCCGCCCCAAAGCGGCCATTGAGCGGAAATGGATTGGGTGCTCGCGGAATCCTGAAATAGCATGGACTATTCCCGTTCAAGATGGCGCACTCGCGGTGAGCATATCCATGGAGCGAAAAGCAATCCCGTCAGCCACCTCTGACTGGGTCATACGCAGCACTACACCTGGTAGTGTGGAGCGCATCGAAGCGTGGTTTGGCGGCCATGGCTACGACCCGCATCGTCACGATACCTATTCGATAGGCCGCACCCTTGCCGGCGTTCAGAGCTTTCACTACAAGGGAGCGTTGTGCCACGGCGTGCCAGGCAACACACTTGTGCTGCATCCCGACGAAGTGCATGACGGCATGGCGGGCACGGATGTGGGTTTTCGCTACCGGATGGCCTACATCGACCCGTCGCTGATACAGAACGTTCTCGGGGGAGAACCGTTGCCTTTCATTGCTGGCGGCGTTGGCTGGAACGCTTACGCACGGTCCGCTGAGTTGCAGGATCGTACAAGAACAGTGCGCGTTCCGTTCGATAGGCTGGTCACTCCAATCAAGAGAGGATCAGCTATGTCCAGCAAGCAGCAGCAATTGGCATCACAACCTGTGAACCTGACTCAAAAAGCTTCTCTGATCGAGCAGCAATGGAGCCCAAGGGTTGTCGCCGAAATGAACGACTACCAGTTCAAGGTGGTACGCATCGAAGGTGAATTCATTTGGCATTCACACCCGGAAACTGATGAAGCTTTTCTAGTGCTCGAAGGCCTCTTGCGCATCGATCTCCCCGAGGGCTGCGTTCATGTGAAGCCGGGCGAACTGTATGTCGTACCACGTGGTGTAGAGCACAGAACAGCGGCAGAGACGGAAACAACACTTATGATGATTGAGCCGCAAGGCGTGTTGAACACCGGTCATGAAGGCGGGGAGCGAACAGCGCTGAATGACGTCTGGATCTGAGTCGACATCGCCAGCAGTGGCTAGTCTCATCAGGGCGTGAAGCGGACACCTGTCGAGAGGCGGCCATTTCATGCCCCATGGTTTGTCAGTTCCGGACCTTGCCTGAACGTCACTTCACCCTGAACATGAAGCCTTCAGGGTAAAGCCTGCCCCTGGAGGGAGAGTCAATGGCCCCGGGGCCAAGGGGCCAAAGCTGCCGGCCTGCCATGCACAGGCGTCAACGCAGGTAGTCCTGCACCCACTTCACCCAACAATCGGCGCCTATCTTCACCAACGCGTCGTTGAAGTCGTAATGAGGGTTGTGCACCGAGCAACCATGGAACTCGCCCGTACCGTTGCCCAGCATGAAGTAACAGCCTGGCCGTGCCTGCAGCATGTAGGCGAAGTCTTCGGTGCCCATGACTTTCCTGGGCATCTTGTCCAGCATCGCCCCATCGGCGAACAACGGCCGCAGGCTTTCCCGCAGCAACGCGCTTTCGTGATCGCTGTTGCACAACGCTGGCGCCAGTTGGGTGATTTGCACCTCGATCTCCACGCCAAAGCTTTCGGCGTGCCCCCTGGCCAGTGCGTCGATGCGGCTGTTGATCTTCTGCTGGGTCTCGGCCGTGTCTGTGCGCACGCTCAGTAGCATGCTCGCCTCGTCAGGAATGATGTTGTAGACGGTACCGGCCTGGATCATGCCGATGCTGATAACGGCATAGTCCTCGACGCTCAGGTTGCGCGACTTGATGGTCTGGATGCCACTGATCAGGCTGTTCAACGCCATCACCGGGTCTACCGACAGTTCCGGCATCGCCCCGTGCCCGCCTTTGCCGGTGATACGAATGCTGACCCGCTCGGAGGACGCCATGGTCGGGCCGGCCTGCACCACACAGGTGCCCACCGGCATGCCGGGCATGTTGTGCAGCGCATACACCGAGTCACACGGGAAGCGCTCGAACAGGCCGTCGTCGATCATCGCCTTGGCCCCGGCCAGGCCCTCTTCGTCCGGCTGGAAGATCACGTTCAACGTGCCGTTGAAGCTGCGCGTGGCTGCCAGTTGCGCAGCGGCTGCCAGCAGGATCGCGGTATGCCCGTCATGGCCACAGGCATGCATGCGGCCGGGGATCTTGCTGGCATGCGCGAAGGGGTTTTTCTCGCTCATGGGCAATGCGTCCATGTCTGCCCGCAGGCCGATGCTGCGTGGGCTGTCCCCTGCTTTCAATACGCCGACCACCCCATGCCCGCCTACGTTGCGATGCACTTCATAACCCCAGGCCTGCAGCTTGTCGGCCAACAACGCCGCCGTGTCCGGGGTGTCGCCGCCAAGCTCCGGCGCGGCATGAATCTGCCGGCGAATCACGACGAACTCATCCAGTTCAGCCACCGGGGCCTGAGTTTGGTTGCTCGGGAAAGTAGTCATGTTCAAAGTGCCCATGTCACTCGCATCCTTTGTTTTCGGGGAAGTATTTGAGGCAGGCCAGGCTGACAACGCCGCCGGCCAACAGGAAGTAGGCCGGCGCCATCGGGGTGCCGAGCGCAGCAATCAGCCAGGTCGCCACCAGCGGCGAGAACCCACCGAAAATCGTCACGCCCAGGCTGTAGCTGACCGAAGTGCCAAACGAGCGCCGCGCTTTCGGGAAGCCCTCCATCATCAGCGCAAAGAACGCACCGGCACCGATGCAGGTAGGCAGGATCAGGACCGCCACGCACATCATGGCCAGGCCCATATGCTGCACCTGCCCAAGCAGGTAGAACACCGGCAGGGTCAGCACCACCGGCATGGCAACCGTCCACCCCAGCAGGCGCTTGCGCAGCTGGTACTTGTCGGCAAACTTGCCCGCCAACGGGCAGATGACCGCCATGCAGCCGCTGCTGATACAGGCAATCGCCATAGCGCTGCCGGCCGGGTAATGCAAGGCCGTGGTCAGGTAAGTGGGCATGTAGAACACGAACAGGTACATGCCGATGGTCGAGCTGGCCATCAGGCCGATACCCTGGGCGATACGTTTGAGCAGCTCGGCGTCCAGCACCTGGTCGGCCTTGTGCGCCGGGGCGGCCTCATGGGTTTCTGGCAAACGCGTGCGAATGTACCAACCGACCGGGCCGATCAGCAGGCCGAACATGAACGGTACCCGCCACCCCCAGCTTTCCAGGGCCGCGGGGTCGAGCAACTGGCTGAGGGCAAAGCCAAAGCCGGCCCCCAGCAATGCGGCGTATCCCTGGCTGGCGGCCTGCCAGCTGACGTTCTGGCAACGGTTGCCAACCGCACTGGACTCCATCAGGAACACCGAGGCAGTACCCACCTCCCCGCCGGCCGACATGCCCTGGATGAGCCGGCCAGCCACCAGCAACAGGGTCGCGAAAATGCCGATCTGCGAATAGGTGGGCGCAAATGCGATCAGCGCAGTACCCAAGGTCATCAGCCCGATGGTCAGGCTCAATGCCGCCTTGCGCCCGCGCCGGTCGGCATAGCGACCGATGACCATCGCCCCCACCGGGCGCATCAGGAAACCGACACCGAAGGTGGCCAGCGACATCAGCAACGAAGCCATCGCCGACTCGGAGGGGAAGAAATGCTTGCCGATCAGCACAGCAAAAAAGCTGTAGATCGTGAAGTCGTACATTTCCAGTGCATTGCCCAGCGAGCAGGCAATCAAGGTTTTACGTGAGGAAGATGCCTGCGCGGCTGAATGCGCGCCCGTCTGCATGAGGGGCGGTGCGGGTAGCGGTCTAGTCATTGTTATCTCCGATGGCAATTCGCGGCGTGCAGCGAATATCGGCCAATCGGGCACCCAACACACTTGCAGTTTAGGCATGTGGCTAACCATTGGTTAATTGACCGGACCGGTCGCTGACCAATTTGCCCTGAACTGGCGCACAGATTACCTTGCCTCTGCGCGCTGCCCCGTTAGTGCTCACTCAAGCGGGCAGCAAGCGCGGCCTCGCGCGTGCTCCAAGCCTGTCTAGCGCAGACCTTCTCGCCAACCGTAACGCCCCGCAGGGCCTTGATTAACCAAACGGCATGACATGGCCGAATAAGCAATCACGCTGCAACGTGCTGTTCATCGACGCTACAGCCACCACATCACTGTGCTGGCCTGGAGTCGTGAATGAACACTCGCACTACGTCGTTGCTGTTGATGATCCAAGGGGCATGCCTTGCCGCGCAGGCACAGGCCGAGGGCTTTCCGACGCTCGGCCGGATTGCGCCGGGGTTTGGTTATTACGGGGTGGATTACGGTTTCGATGACAAGCTCAAGGTCTACGGCACCGTGGATGCGTTCGCCAGCTATCACGACTCGCAGCACCACTCGGGCTTTCGCCTGGCCGGCGGTGGCGCCTGGACCAACAAGGTCGGGCTGTATGCCCGCAAGGGGCTGAACCCCGACACCGTGCTGGAACTCGACGTCGAGGAAGGCTTCAACGTGAATGGCAAAGCCCTGGAGGGCACCTGGGACACCATTGGTACCCTGCGCCTGGCAACGGTCGCCCTGCGCTCGCGCACCCTGGGCAAGCTTGAGTTCGGCAAGACCTACAGCATGGGCACGCCCACCTACGCCGACCCGTTCCTGGCCACCTACGGCTCACCCTACACCTACCTGGCCCTGCCGGCCGCCGGCAAGGGCGCTTTTTACCTGGACCTGCGCCCCAAGCACACCCTGGCCTACACCAGCCCGAACCTGAACGGCTTCAGCATCGGCACCGCGCTAAGCTTCGGCTTCGACGATGCCGCCAGCCAGGGGCGCACCGTGCGTGGCGGCGGCGCCAGGCTGCAATACCGCAACAGCCGGGTGATGCTGCTGGCCTCCTACAACCTGTATTACAGCGACCCCTGGGACGACGCTGGCACTTCACGTCAGGCCGCCAACTACTACAAAAGCCTGTCGGCGTTCTACGATTTCGGCCCACTGGCCACCAGCCTGACCTGGCAACGCCAGGACGTAGACCAGGCCGGCACGCCCAGTACCACGCTGTACACCTTCGGGGTGATGGCGCCAGTCGGCGAGCGGGATGTGCTGCGCCTGGCCGTGATGCAACGCGAGGTCACCGCCCGCGACAAGGACGCAGCAGGGGTAATGATCGGCTATGACCATTTCATCAACCCACGCTGGGCCGTCTACGGACGGCTCGGCCTGATTGCCAACCAGCGTGCGTCGTCCGTCACCTACGCAGGCACCCCGGTGGATCAGGTTGGCGACAACCCTGGCAACGTGTCGCTAGGCATGTACTACCACTTCTGACGCCACTGGGCGTGTTTGCCTGAGTACCTGCCCGCGCAAGCTGTGGAACAGCTCCTGGGCAGGCGCCGTAAGGCTGTGGCGGTCGATACAGACCAGGTTGATGGGGTAGTCCGGAATCAGTTCCTGCACGGCCATGGCCACGTACTCGCAATCCACGCCAAAGGTAAACCCCCGGTCCACCGCCAGCTCGCTGATGGTCATCAACGATTCGGTGTTCTTCAGCAGCTTGAGCGCCATCATCACAGAGGTGCACTCAATGGTGTTCTGCGGCACCTGAAGGCCGTTCACCTCAAACAGCTGGTGAAACTGCGAAGCCTGGTCGGACAGCTCGTCCAGGCTGATCCAGTGGCCGTACTGCAAGGTGCGCAGCGACTTGGAAAACTTTTGTGCGTTGGACGCGTGGCAAATCACCCTGCCCTTGATACTGCCCAGCGCCTCCCAGTCCAGGCTCAGCCGGCTCAGCGGTTGCTGCGAGGTAATGGCAAAGTCCAGGCTGCCGTCGCGCAGGCGTTGCAGGATCTGGCTGGGGCGCAAGTCGGTGATGGTGATCTTCACTCGCGGGTACTTGCGCCGGAACGCCAGGATGCTCTCATCGACACCATCGAGCATCGCCGTCAGCGATGTGACCCCGATCGACACAGCGCCCAGCGCGGCATCCTGAATGCTCGCCGCTTCGATCTGCAGGCGACGAATGCTCTCCACCACGAGGTTGGCGTGGCGAATGACACGCTTGCCTTCCTCGGTAAGGGCCATGCCTTTGTGCGAGCGCTGCAACAGGCTGAAGCCGACCTCCCGTTCCAGGTCCTTGATCGAACGGCTCAGCGCAGGCTGGGTAATGTGCATGAGCTTGGAAGCTTCAAGGATGCTGCCTGCGTTGTGGATGGCGACCAGCGCCTTGAGTTGATGCAGTTTCAACCGTCTTTTCCCTTGTTGTTATCGGGTCGGTTTGAAATAGGCTTTGGCGACCCTGACAGGCCCTGACTGAAAGGCCTGGCGGCTAAACGTGACGCAACGTGGCCAGCATGCTCGCCGCATCACTGACCTCGAACTTGCCAGGCGCTTCGACAGCGATGTGTTTGACAACCAGGTTGTCGACCACCATGGCGTAACGCAGCGAACGGCGACCCAACCCACGCGCCGACAGGTCCTGGCTCAGGCCCAGTGCGTCGCTGAATTCGCCGTTACCATCGCCGATCATCCTCACCGCTTCGCCCACCTGCAGGCTGTTGCCCCAGGCATTCATGACAAAGGCATCGTTCACGGACACACAGAGAATCTCGTCAACGCCCTCGGCGAACAACGCTTGTGCCTCAGCGACATAACCCGGGACGTGGCGTTCGGAGCAGGTAGGCGTGAACGCGCCGGGCAAACCGAACACAACCACTTTTTTCTGCTTGCAGCGCTCGTGAACGGAAAAGGCATTGGGGCCGATCGCGCAGGCGCCCTCGTCATTGTTGTACTCGTACAGCGTAACGTCGGGCAGTAGATCGCCAGTGTTGATCATCGTGGTCTCCTGGGTGCGTTGATGGCCGGGCACGTTATGATGCCGCAGTCCACCAGGCCAGGTACACCATGCCCGCCGCAACGTCCGTTCAACGCGCCAATATCGCCTGGGTATGGTCGATGGAAGGAACGGGCACCAGCACACGCCGAGCCGCCAGCCATTCCCGCATGCGCGCCGTATCGAAAATCTGCCCCTCTTCCATCATCACCAGGATGAGCGCTTGTGACATTCGGTAACATCCACACTGGGAGCAATGCCGCTCTTCCCATCCATGGGTGCATTCAACGGATTGCGCCTGCCCTGCGCAAATCAGACAACTCATGTAAGCCCCCTGTTGTTTTTGTCCATGGAGGGTGAACGCAAGGTTACGAAAATCGTATGCCAAGCGCTGTACATGAGATTTTCATGCCAACTTTGAACTCCCTGCCTTTTTCAAAGCGCGATCAGGGCACAACGCTCAACCGGCAACGACGCGTTCCGCTAACTGCACCTGCTGGTCAGCATGGTAGGACGAACGCACCAATGGCCCGGACGCCACGTTTCTGAACCCCATTGCCAAGCCCTGCTCGGCAAACCAGGCAAAGGTGTCCGGGTGCACGAAGCGCTGCACCGGCAGGTGGCTGCGTGAAGGCTGCAAGTACTGCCCCAACGTCAGCATGTCGACCTGATGCTCGCGCATGCGCTGCATCACTTCGATCACTTCTTCATCGGTTTCGCCCAGGCCGAGCATCAGCCCGGACTTGGTCGGCACCTTCGGTACCTGGTGCTTGAAGCGCTCCAGCAGGTCCAGCGACCACTCGAAATCCGAGCCCGGCCGGGCCGCCTTGTACAGGCGCGGCACGGTTTCGAGGTTGTGGTTGAACACGTCTGGCGGTTCTTTCCCGGTGATGGCCAGGGCCACCTCCATGCGCCCGCGGTAATCGGGCACCAGGGTTTCCAGCTGAATGCCCGGCGACAGCCTGCGGATCTCGCGCAGGCAATCGGCAAAATGCCCGGCGCCGCCATCGCGCAGGTCGTCCCGGTCCACCGAAGTGATCACCACGTACTTCAGGCCCAGGTCGGCGATGGCGATGGCCAGGTTCTTCGGCTCGTCGACGTCCAGCGGCCTGGGCCGACCATGGCCGACGTCGCAGAACGGGCACCGCCGGGTGCAGATGTCGCCCATGATCATGAACGTCGCCGTGCCGCCAGAGAAGCACTCCCCCAGGTTCGGGCAGGCGGCTTCCTCGCACACGCTGTGCAGCTTGTGCTTGCGCAGCAGGGCCTTTACCCGCGCTACCTCGGGTGTGGTAGGGATGGCCACGCGAATCCAGTCGGGCTTGCGAGGCACATCCTCGGTGGGCAGGATTTTAACCGGGATACGCGCCACCTTTTCGGCGCCGCGCAGTTTCACCCCGGCCTGCACAGGCTGCGGTCGCGGTGGTGTGTGTTGCAGTTGTTCGGTTGGCACGGCTGGCTCCTGGCTCTGGGCTGATATTGACCGACAGCATCACAGCGGGGCTGCTTTGCAGCCCTTCGCGGGCTTGCCCGCTCCCACAGGTGCGGCACTGGACTCAGGTATAGCGCAACTCCTGTGGGAGCGGGCAAGCCCGCGAAGGGCCGCAGAGCGGCCCCATTTACGAGGCCGGATATACCGGGAACAGCTTGCACAACTCAGAGACCTGGCCCGCCACATGGGCTTCGACGTCAGCATCACCGAGGTGGTCGAGAATGTCGCAGATCCAGCTTGCCAGGGCACGGCACTGCGCTTCCTTGAAGCCACGGGTCGTCACCGCCGGGGTGCCAATGCGCAGGCCCGAGGTCACGAACGGCGACTGCGGGTCGTTGGGCACGGCGTTCTTGTTCACCGTGATGTGCGCACGCCCCAGGGCAGCATCGGCGTCCTTGCCGGTAATGCCCTGGCGGATCAGGCTGACCAGGAACAGATGGTTGTCGGTGCCGCCTGAAACCACGTCGAAGCCCCGCTGCATGAACACCTGTGCCATGGCCTGGGCGTTGCTGATGACCTGGCGCTGGTAGTCCTTGAAGCCAGGCTCCAAAGCCTCCTTGAAGCACACCGCCTTGGCCGCGATCACGTGCATCAGCGGCCCGCCCTGCCCGCCCGGGAACACCGCCGAATTGAGCTTTTTCTCAAGCTCCGGGTCCGCCTTGGCCAGAATCAGGCCACCACGTGGACCGCGCAGGGTCTTGTGGGTGGTGGTGGTGACCACATCGGCATACGGCAGCGGGTTGGGGTACAACCCCGCCGCTACCAGCCCGGCGACGTGGGCCATGTCGACGAACAGGTAGGCCCCGACCTTGTCGGCGATCTGCCGAAAGCGCGGGAAGTCGAGGGTTTTCGAATAGGCCGAGAAGCCCGCCACGATCATCTTCGGCTGGTGCTCGACGGCCAGGCGCTCGACTTCGTCGTAGTCGATCAGGCCGTTGGCGTCGATGCCATATTGCACCGCGTTGTACAGCTTGCCCGAGGACGACACCTTGGCACCGTGGGTCAGGTGGCCGCCATGCGCCAGGCTCATGCCCAACAGGGTGTCGCCGGCTTGCAGCAAGGCCAGGTAGACCGCAGCGTTGGCCTGGGAGCCGGAATGCGGCTGGACGTTGGCATAACCCGCCCCGAACAGTTGTTTTGCACGGTCGATGGCCAACTGCTCGACCACGTCGACATGCTCGCAGCCGCCGTAATAACGCTTGCCGGGGTAGCCTTCGGCGTACTTGTTGGTCAGTTCGGTACCTTGGGCCTGCATCACCTGCGGGCTGGTGTAGTTTTCCGAAGCGATCAGCTCGATGTGGTCTTCCTGGCGTTGCACTTCGCGGCGGATGGCCTCGGACAGCGCAGGGTCGAAATCGGACAGAGTCAGGCTTTTATGGAACATGGCTGTGATTCCTTGATTGTCTGGTGGGCAAATAGGGCCCGGAGCGGCTCCGGGCCAGCAGGGTCAGGCGTCTTGATAGCTCGACAGCGGCGGGCAGGCGCAGGCCAGGTTGCGGTCGCCGTAAACGTTGTCCACGCGCCCGACCGGCGGCCAGTACTTGCTCTCGCGCAGGTCGGCAAGCGGGTACACCGCCAGTTCCCGGCTATAGCTGTGGGCCCATTCACCGACCAGTTCGCTGGCAGTGTGCGGGGCGTTCTTCAACGGGTTGTCGAGCGCGTCCAGGGTGCCGTTTTCCACCGCGCGAATTTCTTCGCGGATGCAGATCATCGCGGCGCAGAAGCGGTCCAGTTCCTCCTTGGACTCGCTCTCGGTCGGCTCGACCATCAGCGTGCCGGCCACCGGGAAGGACATGGTCGGGGCATGGAAGCCAAAGTCGATCAGCCGTTTTGCCACATCCTCCACGCCAATGCCGCTGCTGTCCTTGAGCGGGCGCAGGTCAAGAATGCACTCGTGGGCCACCAGGCCGTTCTCGCCGGTGTACAGCACCGGGTAGTGCTCTTCCAGGCGCCGGGCAATGTAGTTGGCACTGAGGATCGCCAGCTGCGAGGCACGCTTGAGCCCTGCCCCGCCCATCATGCGGATGTACATCCAGGTGATCGGCAAGATACTTGCACTGCCATACGGAGCTGCACTTACCGCCCCCTGCTGCTTGGGCAGGTGGCCGTGCCCCGGCAGAAACGGCGCCAGGTGCGCCTTGACGCCGATCGGGCCGACCCCAGGGCCACCACCGCCGTGGGGAATGCAGAAGGTCTTGTGCAGGTTCAGGTGCGACACATCGCCACCGAACTTGCCGGGCGCACACAACCCGACCATGGCGTTCATGTTGGCGCCGTCCAGGTACACCTGGCCGCCACACGCATGAATGATGTCGCAGATTCGCGTGATGACGTCTTCGAACACACCGTGGGTCGAAGGGTAGGTAATCATCAGGGCCGCCAGCCTGGCCTTGTGTTGCTCTGCCTTGTGCTGCAGGTCGGCCACATCGACATTGCCGCGCTCATCGCAGTTGACCACCACCACCTGCATGCCGGCCATCTGCGCCGTGGCCGGGTTGGTGCCATGGGCCGACGACGGGATCAGGCACACATCACGCCCGGCCTCGCCACGGCTGGCGTGGTAGGCGCGTATGGCCAGCAGGCCGGCGTACTCGCCCTGGGACCCGGCGTTGGGCTGCAACGACATGGCGTCATACCCGGTGGCCGCACACAGCATGGCCTCCAGCTCATCGGTCAGTTGGCGGTAGCCCAGCGACTGGCTGGCCGGGGCGAACGGGTGGAGGGCGCCGAACTCGGGCCAGGTGATCGGGGTCATCTCGCTGGCAGCGTTGAGCTTCATGGTGCACGAGCCCAGGGCGATCATGCTGCGGTCCAGGGCCAGGTCCTTGTCGCCCAGGCGACGCAGGTAGCGCATCAACTCGGTTTCAGAGTGGTAACGGTTGAACACCGGGTGCTGCAGGTAATGCGTGTCACGCAGCAGCACCGACGGCAGGCAATCGGCACCGTCGGCAGCCAAAGCGGCGAAGTCCGGAAGCGCCTGCCCGGCGCCCGCGAACACCTGCCACAAGGCCTCGACGCTCCCCTGCTCGCAGGTTTCATCCAGCGCGACGCCAACCCGTAAGTCGTCGATCAGGCGCAGGTTCAGCCGGGCAGCGTTGGCCGCCGCCAGCACATCGGCCAACGGCCTGGCGGTTACCACGCTGACGGTGTCGAAGAAGTGCGCCTGTTCGACATGATGCCCAAGCTGGCGCAACCCCTGCACCAGGATCGCCGTCAGGCGATGCACTCGCCGGGCGATCTGTGCCAGGCCTTGCGGACCGTGGTAAACCGCATACATGCTGGCGATGTTGGCCAGCAGCACTTGGGCGGTGCAGATGTTGCTGGTAGCTTTCTCGCGGCGGATATGTTGCTCGCGCGTCTGCATGGCCAGGCGCAAGGCCGGTTTGCCGAAGCGGTCGATGGACACGCCGACCAGGCGGCCGGGCATGTCGCGCTTGAACACATCGCGGGTGGCGAAGTATGCCGCGTGCGGGCCGCCGAAACCCAGTGGCACACCAAAGCGCTGGGCGCTGCCGATGACCACGTCTGCGCCCCACTCCCCCGGGGGCGCCAGCAAAGTCAGGGCCAGCAGGTCTGCGGATACCGAAACCAGCGCGCCCGCTGCGTGGGCGCGTTGCACCAAGGCCCGGTGATCGACAATTGCACCGGTACTGGCCGGGTACTGCAACAGCAGGCCGAAATAGCCGTCCAGGGGCTGGCCCTCCAGCGCCGCCTCATCACCGATGACCACCTCGATACCCAGTGGCCGCGCACGGGTAAGCAACACATCGAGGGTTTGCGGGTGGCAATCGCGGGAAGCGAAGAACGCCGGGGCTTTGTTCTTCGCCAGGCGCTTGCAGAAGGTCATGGCCTCGGCGGCAGCGGTGGCTTCATCGAGCAACGAGGCGTTGGCGATTTCCATACCGGTCAGGTCGCTGACCAGGGTCTGGAAGTTCAGCAGTGCTTCCAGGCGGCCTTGGGAAATTTCCGGCTGGTACGGGGTGTACGCGGTGTACCATGCCGGGTTCTCCAGCAGGTTGCGCAGGATCGGGGCCGGCGTATGGCAAGGGTAATAGCCCTGGCCGATGTGGTTGCTATACAGCTGGTTGTTCGCGGCAATCCCCTTGAGTGCGGCCAGCGCCTCTGCCTCGCCCTGCCCCGGGGTCAGCGTGAGCACACTGCTGCCTTTTATACTGGCGGGGATGACGCTGTCGACCAGCGCATCGAGCGAATCATGGCCGGTCAGCGCCAGCATGGCCTCGATGTCGTCTTCGCGCGGGCCAATGTGACGGGCGACAAATTCATCAAGCGTGCCCAGCGGGATACAGGGGTTGTTCATGGCGGCCACCCCGGTTCAGGCGTTGTCGGCCAGGAAGCGGTCGTAGCCGTCCTGGTCCATCAGGCTATCGAGGTCAGCAGAGTTGCTGGCCTGGATACGGAAGAACCAGCCGTCCTGCATCGGCGAGGCGTTGATCAGCTCAGGGTCGTCGGCCAGTGCCTGGTTGACGGCTACCACCGTGCCTGTTACCGGCATGGTGATGTTGCTGGCGGCCTTTACCGACTCGAGCACCGCGACTTCATTGCCTTCCCCGTACTCACCAGGCTCCGGCAGTTGCACGAACACCACGTCACCCAGGGCCTGCTGGGCATAGCTGGTAATGCCGACGGTCAGCTCGCCGGTCGCTTCCAGACGCAGCCATTCGTGTTCGGGCGTAAAACGCAGAGTGCTCATGGACGTTCCTCTCTTGTTATCGGGTGGGTCCCTGTGCGGGACTGCCAGATACAAGAGCAAGGGCGATGCCAACTCGATATTTTCTATATTTATCAGCACCTTAGAACATTAATCCGAACTTTTAGAAGTACCTGCGCCGGAGCGTATCCGCTCCACCGCCAGCGCCCGGCAATCACCTGGTGTGGGGCCCGCCACTGGATACGGGCTCCACGGCAAAACGGAGCGCAATCACTCCAGTGGAGCGCATTCGAACCGGGTCAGCTACGAGACCCGGCTGGCGATGCCGTACTTGCGCAGGCGCTGACCGATGGCCGTGTGGGAAGTCTGCAGCCGCACGGCCAGTTGCCGGGTCGAGGGGTAGCTCTGGTACAAGTTCTCCAGCAAGGCCTTTTCAAAGGCCTGCACGGCCGCCTCGAGGCTGACGATTTCCGCCCCCTCGGCCTGCTGGCTGCTCAATGCGGTGCCGGCCAGTTCCAGGTCGTCGCAGTCGATCACCTCGCCTTCGCTGATGGCTGCTGCGCGGAAAATCACGTTCTGCAACTGGCGCACATTGCCTGACCAGCGGTTGCCCAGCAGCAGCGGATGGGTGGCCAACGCCAGGCGGCAGGGTGAGCGCTGTATCTGCGCACAGGCCTGGCGCAGGAAATGTTCGGCCAGCAGCAGAATGTCCTTGCCGCGCTCCCGCAGGGGCGGCACCTTCAGGTTGAGCACGTTCAGCCGGTAGTACAGGTCTTCGCGGAAACTGCCCTCCATCACCATGTTTTCCAGGTTACGGTGGGTGGCGCAGACCACCCGCACATTCACCCGCACCTCGTTGCCACCCCCCACCCGGCGAAAACTGCCGTCGTTGAGAAAGCGCAGCAGCTTGGCCTGCAGGTAGGGCGACATCTCGCCCACTTCATCGAGAAACACCGTTCCGCCATCGGCCAGCTCCAACAGGCCCGGCTTGCCACCGCGCTGGGCGCCGGTAAAGGCGCCGGCGGCGTAGCCGAACAGCTCGCTTTCGGCCAGGCTTTCGGGCAGCGCTGCGCAGTTCAGCGCCAGGAATGACGTATCGCGCCGGGCACTGAGCGCATGGCAGGCACGGGCCACCAGCTCCTTGCCCGTACCGGTCTCGCCCTGGATCAGCAACGGCGCCTCCAGGCTCGCCACTTTGTGCAAGCGCGCCTTGAGCGCCTGCAGCGCGGCCGATTCCCCCAGCAACGCCCCAAGCCCTTCACCGTTGTCATGCAGCAGCGAGGCCAGGCGCTCGCCGATCCGGCTGGGTGGGTACAGGGTCAGCAAGCCGCCCACCAGGCCTTCGGCGCCGCCGCTGATGGGCGTGGCCTCCAGCAGCAGGGACTGGTCCTGAAAGCTCACCTCGCACATGGGCAGGCGAAAACCCTTGTCGATCAGGTTCTGCGCCAGGTTCGGCTCGGCAAACAGCTTGCTCAACGGCTCACCCGCCGGCTCGTGGCCCACCAGGCTGACCAGCGTCGGGTTGGCCAGCAGCACATGGCCAGCGGGGTCCACTGCCAGCACCGGGTCGCTCATGGCGGCCAGCAAAGCCTCCAGTTGCAAGCGCCGGCGGTGGCCCGGCAGGAAGTCGACCAGCGACACCTCCTGCACACCGTCCACCCCCAACAGGGCGGCATACAGTTCATCCAGCACGACCGGGGACAGCGTCGGGGCATCGATGTAGACGTTGGGCGGAATCATTTCCACCGCGTCCAGGTTGAGGTTGCGCGCCCCGAGCAGCGACAGGATTTCCTGGGTGATGCCGACACGGTCGACAAAGTTGACGTGGATTCTCATCTAAGCTCCTCAGCCAAAATCCCTGTTTGGCAAAAAGACAACAAGGGGACAGCGCAGCGCGCTATCCCCTCGGGCAACACATGAATGTGCCGGTCAATCAGCGTCAAACGACAACTGCGCTGTCGCCTGTTTCTTCTGGCGGATGGACCGGTACGCCAGCCCCAGCACGGCAAACCACACCGGTACCAGGTACAACGCCATGCGGGTGTCGGCCTCCAGGGCCAGCAATGCCAGGATGAAGGCGAAGAACGCCAGGCATACCCGGCACATCACGGTGCCGCCCGGCATCTTGTACTTCGACGCCTGGTGCAAAGGGTCGCGCTGCTTGCGGTACGCCAGGTACGACAGCAGGATGATCGACCAGACAAACATGAACAGCAGTGCCGATACCGTGGTAATCAGGGTGAAAGCATCAAGCATGTTCGGCACCAGGTAGATCACCAGCGCCCCGCCGGTCAGGCACACACATGAGAAGATGAGGCCGTTGGAGGGCACGGCACGGCGGGACAGAGCGCCGAACTTGCCAGGTGCATCACCGTCCATCGCCAGGCCGTAAAGCATGCGGCTGGTAGAGAACACACCGCTGTTGGCCGACTACATGGCCGAGGTCAGTACCACGAAGTTGATGATGCCTGCGGCTGCCGGCAGGCCGGCCAGCACGAACAATTCGACGAAGGGGCTCTTGTTGGCCACCACTTCACGCCACGGGGTAACGGCCATGATGGCGATCAGCGCCAGCACATAGAAAACGATGATGCGCACCGGAATCGAGTTGATCGCCCGCGGCAGGTTGCGCTCCGGATTCTTGGTTTCGGCCGCAGTGGTGCCCACCAGCTCGATGCCGACGAAGGCAAACACCGCAATCTGAAAGCCCGCGAAAAAGCCCATGGCGCCGTGCGGGAACATCCCGCCGTCGTTCCACAGGTTGGCGAGCGCTGCGGCATGCCCGGCCGGCGACTGATAGGCCGCCGCCACCATGTAGAAGCCGGTGCAGACCAGCGCGCAAATGGCCACGATCTTGATCATGGCGAACCAGAACTCCATTTCCCCGAACATCTTGACCGTCATCAGGTTCAGCGTCAGCAACAGCCCGACACAGGTCAGCGCCGGTATCCACAATGGCATGTCCGGGAACCAGAATTGTGTATAGGCAGAAATGGCAATCACATCGGCAATGCCGGTGACAATCCAGCAGAACCAGTAGGTCCAGCCGGTAAAGAACCCCGCCCACGGCCCTAGCAGGTCGGCAGCAAAGTCGATGAACGATTTGTAGTGCAAGTTGGACAGCAACAGCTCGCCCATTGCGCGCATGACGAAGAACAGCATGAAGCCGATGATCATGTAGACAAAGATGATGGAAGGCCCAGCCAGGCTGATGGTCTTGCCAGAGCCCATGAACAGGCCGGTGCCGATGGCACCGCCGATGGCGATCAGCTGGATATGGCGGTTGGACAGGTTGCGTTTGAGTTCGTGTGCGTCACCGTCAGGCGGGCAGTGACCGTGCGGCAAGTTAGTCATTGTTATGTACCTTGCTGGTTTAATTGTTTTTATAACGTCACAAGTTCAACCCTCGGGACCGCATGAACAACGTTCAGTGCCGAGCGAGTGCAAGGTGGGGAGCAAGGTCTGTGCCAAGCGCAAATCCTGCTGGCTAGAGGGGTTCTAGCGAAAAGGGCTGTACCGGCTGTAAAGAAGTCACTCCATCTATTTGCGTCAATCAGGCCGTTGTGCTGCCCCAGGCATCGCCAGCGCTGTACTTGCACCCCCTGTATCGAAATCATTCCAATGGAGCGCATTCAGTCCAATCTCATGGCCTGGACCGGCCTCTGTGGGAGCGGCCTTGCAGCCCTTTCGCAACACAAGGCCGCTCCCACATTGACCGCGTCAACCGGTAGTCTAACGGACAGGCATCTCGCGCACCGGCTTGCGGCTACGCTGCTCTTCTTCCCAGCCCCCCACCAGCCCAACCGGCACATCAGCCGGTGCCAGCGGCTGGCGCCCGCGCACCAGGTCTGCGGCGCGCTCGGCCAGCATGATGGTCGGGGCGTTGAGGTTGCCATTGGGCTCGCTCGGGAACACCGAGGAGTCAATCACCCGCAGCCCCTGCAAGCCGTGTACACGCAACGCAGAGTCCACCACCGCCATGTCATCCTCGCCCATGCGGCACGAGCCGCACGGGTGCATGGTGCTTTCCATGTTGGCGCGCACGAAGGCGTCGATCTCTTCGTCGGTCTGCACCTGCGGCCCCGGCGCCAGCTCTTCGCCGCGGTAGCGGTCCATGGCCGGCTGGGCGATGATCTCCCGGGTCAGCCGCACACAGCGGCGGAAGCCCTCGCGGTCCTCTTCGCTCGCCAGGTAGTTGAAGCGGATTTGCGGGTGCTGGTACGGGTCGGCCGACAACGCCCGCACATGGCCCCGGCTCTTGGGCTTGTTGGGTCCGGTCAGCACCATGAAACCATGCCCTTTGAACGGCTTGTCGCCGTCGTAGCGCATGGCCGCCGGCAGGAAGTGAAACTGGATGTCCGGCCAGCGCAGGCCCTTGGACGAACGGATGAAACCGCCCGCCTCGAAGTGGTTGCTGGCACCCAGGCCGTCCTTGAACAGCAACCAGCGCAAGCCGATGAGGGCCTTGCCCAACAGGTTCATCTTGCCGTTGAGGGTTACCGGCTCCTTGCACGCATACTGGATGTAGATTTCCGAGTGGTCCTGCAGGTTCTCGCCCACCCCAGGCAGGTCGTGGCGCACCTCGATACCGGCGTTCTTCAGCACCGCAGCCGGGCCGATGCCGGAGCGCTGCAGCAAGTGCGGCGAACCGATCGGGCCAGACGCCACCAGCACCTCGCGGTTGCACATGACTTTGTGCGTCTGCCCGCCCTGGTCGTACTCCACGCCCACCGCCCGCTTGCCCTCCAGCAAGATGCGCCGGGTCATGGCATGGGTGATCACGGTCAGGTTCGGCCGGCTCATGGCCGGGCGCAGGTAGGCATTGGCGGTGGACCAGCGCACGCCATCCTTCACCGTCATGTGCATGGCACCAAAGCCTTCCTGCATGTAGCCGTTGCAGTCGTCGGTCTTGATGTAGCCGGCCTCGGCACCGGCTTCGACCCAGGCACCGTACAGCGGGTTTTGCATGTTGTTGCCGTTGTTGGTCGACAGCGGCCCCGCCCCGCCCCGGTAGTCGTCACCACCGAATTTGTATTGCTCGGCCCGTTTGAAATACGGCAGGCAATTGCGGTAGCTCCAGTTTTTCGCGCCCAGGCTTTCCCACTCATCGAAGTCACAGGCATGGCCACGGATGTACACCAGGCCGTTGATCGACGACGAACCGCCCAGCACCTTGCCCCGTGGGCAGTGCAGGCGCCGGTTGTCGAGGTGCGGCTCGGCCACGGTCTCGTAGCGCCAGTTGTATTTTTTGGTGTTCATCGGCAAGGAGAACGCACTGGGCATCTGGATCAGCACGCTGCGGTCGCTGCCGCCGAACTCCAGTACCAGTACCGAAGTACCGGCGTCTTCGCTGAGGCGGTTGGCCAACACGCAGCCGGCCGAGCCCGCACCGATGATGATGTAGTCGTATCGCTTGGTCATTGTTCTAGTCCTGTGCGCGAAGGCCTACGGCCTCGATATTGCGTGCATTACGCTTTGGGTAGCCGCCCCAACCCAGGCGCGCAGCCAGCAGTCGGGTCAGGCCGTAGTGCACCAGCCCGGCCAGCAGGCAGGACGGTAGCGAGGCCGTGGCGAAGGTGAAGAAGTCGGTATGGGCCAGGGTTTGCGGGTTGAACACCACCACGTAGACCGCAAAGCCCGCCACCAGCGCCACCAGTGCGATGGGGTTGAAGCCTTTGCAGTAGCGCAAGGGCGACACGCTCTGTTCGGCGTAGATATGCCGCAGGTTCAGGCGCTGCTTGCGCAGGAAGAAGTAATCGGCGATGCCGATACCGGCCAGGGCGCTGTTGAGGGCGGAGGTCCACACCAGGAATATGAAGAACCCATCGTAGATCCCCGGCAGCAACACCACGATAACCACCGGAATGATGCAGAACAGCGCGATCAGCACCCCCCACCCCACACTGCGCAGGCGTTCGCCTGCCAGCTGGCGCAAGCCGATCACTGCGGTGTAGAGGATGTTGACCATGCCGGTCAGGTTGGCCAGCGCCAGGAAACTCAAGGCGATGATACCGAAGCCCATGCCACCGGCCAGGCGCATCCACGCAGTGGGGTCGCTGCTGCCCAGGGTGGTGGCCGCGAACAGGCTGACCGACTCACCCAGCGAAGCGGCGCCGAAGATGCCCACCAGGTTGGGCCAGAAGGCCGTACGCTGGTTGCTGCACAGGCGCGACAGGTTGCCGATGTAGGGCCACCACGAAAAGCCCGCAGCAATGTTGATTTCCACTGCGACCATGAAGTTGACGTGCGGGTTCTCGAATGGTGGTTGCAAGGGCGGCATGGCCAGCAGTTCGTCGAGGCTGTAGCGCCGGGAAATGAAGTACATCAGTGCCAGCATGATCAGGATCAGGCTGGGTGCGATCACCGCGCTCAGGCGGCGGATCATGTCCGGCCCGCGCATGGCAACCAGCGCCGCCAGCACAATGGCCAGCAAGGCCCCGGCGGTTACCAGCCAACCGTCTGCGCCGGGCTGGCGCTGTTGCACCAGGGTCTCGAGGTTGTCCAGCGCCCGCCCGCACATCAGCCCCAGCACCGCCAGCCACCCCATGGTCAGCACCACCACCGAGAGGAAGTAGACCAGGCGGCTGCCATTGAGGCCGAACATGCTGCGCAGGAAGGTGAACTGCTCGACGCCGTACTTGCCACAGGGCAGGCAGGTGGACGAGGCAGCAAGCACCACGCCGATGATATTGCCGATGATGATCGCCGCAATCCCTTGCAAGGGCCCGACGAACAGCGCGGTGGCGCCGCCGATCAGGAACACCCAGGTGGCCACCGCCAGCGCCGAGTTGGCGTAGGCAAAGCCCCAGAAGCCCCAGACCCGCTCACCGGGTAGCAAGGGGGTGTCGCCACGTTCCGCACCCAGGCGAAACTCCTGCTCGCGGGAGGCGCTCATGGCTGGCCTCCCAGGTAGTACGCGCCAGCAATCATCACCAGCACCAGCAGGGTAAGTGCAACCACGTCAGCCGCCGTCAAGGCGCCCGGCCACTGCACACGCTTTTCCAACTCCTCGTAGGCGCACAGGCGCCTTTCCAGGTCCTGCGCACGCTCCACATCCACTTGGCTGTTCATCGGCATCACCTCGACAGGTTCTTGTTCTTGAAATTCGATGCTTGATTGAACCTGCGTCGCTCGCCAAACCTCAGCGACGCAGACAGGCCCTGAACCTCAGGGCAAGGTGATCCAGACCGCCTTGGTCTCCAGCAGAAACTCCAGTTGTTCCGCGCCCAGGTCCTTGCCATAGCCCGACTGCTTGTAGCCACCGAACGGCATGGCCGGGTCGAGGGTGCTGTGGGCATTGACGTACACGGTACCGGCCCGCAACTGCGGGATCAGCCCGTGCACCCTGCCCAGGTCGTTGGAGTAGATCGCCGCGGCCAGGCCGAACAGCGAGTCGTTGGCCAAGGCCAGGGCCTGCTCCTGGGTATCGAACGGCTGGGTGACCAGCACCGGGCCAAAGATTTCCTCGCTGACGATGCGCATGTCGTTGCGGCAGTGGGCGAAGATCGTCGGCTGCACGTAAAAGCCCGGGCCGTCCAGCGGCTCGCCGCCATAGTGCACCTGCGCGCCTTCGGCCTTGCCCAAAGCGATGTAGTCCAGCACCCGCTGCTGCTGTTGCTGCGACACCATGGGGCTGATGAAACAATCAGGGTCGAGCCCCGGGGCGATCTTCAACGTCGCGGTGTAGCGCGCCAGCGCTTCGAGAAATGCCGGGTAGACACTGCGCTCGATGTAAGCACGGGTACCGGCGTCGCACACTTGCCCGGAATTGAAGAATACGCCGTTGGCCACGGCTTGCGCCGCCGCCTCGATGTCCGCGTCGGCAAACACGATCACCGGCGACTTGCCGCCCAGTTCGAGGGTGAGGCGCTTCATCTGGTCCATCGCCGTCTTGCCCACCGTACAACCCACCGGGGTAGAGCCGGTAAAGCTCAGCTTGTCGATGCCCGGGTGGCAGGTCATCGCCTGGCCGACCACGCTGCCGCGTCCGGTCACGATGTTCACCACCCCGTCGGGGATGCCTGCCGCCTGTACCAGTTCGGCAAAGCGCAGTGCCGACAGCGAGGTCAGCTCCGCCGGTTTGACCACCACGGTGCAGCCGGTGGCCAGCGCTGCGCCCAGTTTCCAGGCCATGGTTTGCAGCGGGAAGTTCCACGGCACGATGGCGCCGACCACCCCTACCGCTTCCTTGCGGGTGTATGCCAGGTAATTGCCGGGTAGCGAAGGCTCGACGGTGCGGCCATGAATCTTGCTGGCCCAACCAGCGAAATAGCGCAGGGTGTCGACCGTGCCCTGAATGTCGACAGCACGCGCCTGCACCACCGACTTGCCCATGTCGATGGCTTCGATCTGCGCCAGTTCGTCGCCGTGGGTTTCGATCAGGTCGGCCAGGCGATGGATCAGGCGTTCGCGCTCCAGCGGTTTCAGCTGGCTCCAGGCGCCACCATCGAACTGCGCACGCGCGGCGCGCACGGCACGGTCAAGGTCATCTGCGGTACCCATGGGGATGCGCGTCAGTACCCCTTCGGTAGAGGGCTCGACCACCTCGGCGCTGCCACCGTCGCTGGCCTCCAGCCAGGCACCCCCGATGAACATGCGCTGCGGCTTGCTGAGAAAGCGTTGGGTCGCCTCGCTAACACCAAAGGCCTGCAAATAGGCTTTTACCTTGTTGTCCACAGTACAGTCTCCGGGTCAGCGAGCTTTGGCGCGCGCGTGGAAAATGAAGCCGATGCTGTTCATCAGCAGTTGGGCGGCAAGGATCGAGGTCATGCCGGTGGGGTCGTAGGCCGGGGCCACTTCGACCAGGTCCATGCCGACAATGCGACCGTGGCTGCGCTTGGCCAGCGCCTGGATGATTTCCAGCACTTCGTAGTAAAGGAACCCGCCATGGCTCGGCGTGCCGGTGCCTGGGGCGATGGAGGGGTCGAAGCCGTCGATGTCGATGGTGATGTAGTAGTTGCGCCCTTCCGGGATTTTCGCCAGCACGCCTTCGCAGCCCAGGCGGCGAACGTCACGTACCGAAAGAATCTGCGAGCCGGCCTCGCGAGCGGCGTCGTAGTCGTCGCGGTTGGATGACGACACGTTGCGGATACCCATCTGGGTCATGCCGACGATGTGATCCAGCTCCGAGGCGCGGCGCAATGGGCTGCCGTGGCCATAGCGCACGCCATGGCGCTCGTCGACGAAGTCCAGGTGGGCATCGAAATGCACGATGTGGATCGGCCCATGCCCTTCGAACGCCTTGATGACCGGCGCATGCACCGAATGGTCACCGCCCAGTACCACCGGCATGGCGCCGGCTGCGAGGATCTGCCGGACGGCCGCCTCGATGTTGGCGTTGCTGCTGACCATGTCGGTGTGCACGATGTCGGCATCGCCCACATCGACCATGCGCACCTGGTCTTCGGTCAGGTAGGTGGCGTCATCCTCGAAGTCGTAGGCACCGGCATGGCCGAAGGAAAACAGGGTGGATGCCTCGCGAATGCCACGCGGCCCGAAACGCGCCCCTGAACGCCACTGGGTGCCCATGTCGTTGGGCGCGCCCAAAATCGCCACGTCGGCGTCGATAGCCTCCCAGTCGGTGCACACCGGCGCCTTGGCGAACGTGCAATGGCCCACGAAAGGCAGGTTCAGGCGGCCGGACTCATAACCGTGTTTTGCCATGTTCTGGTTTCTCCACTTCTTGTTGTATGTCAGGAGACGGGGCGACTGCTCGACCACCGTTGCAGCCACTATGGCAACCACCGGGGCAGGGAAAAATGCGCAAGTGCAGATACATACATCGCCCTTTCCGATGTATCCGAAGGCGATGCGGGCGGACAACGCCAGGCATTGCAGCGGCCTGGCACTCATGGTTAGCTTGCGCAACAAGAACAATGCACGGGCGCTCATATCAGCACGGGCGATGTGAGGCCCGGCCGGGAGGCTATGGTGATCCAGCTCCACGATGTCGACCTGAAGCTGCTCAGGGTATTCACCACTATCGTCCGGTGCGGCGGCTTTTCTGCGGCGCAGGCGGCACTCAATGCCGGCCAGTCGACCATCAGCGAACAGATGACGCACCTGGAAACCCGTCTGGGGGTCAAGCTGTGCCAACGCGGGCGCAGCGGCTTTCGCCTGACCGAGCAAGGGGTGGCGATCCATGAGGCAACCTTGCGCCTGCTCAGTGCCGTGGAGAGCTTTTGCCTGGACGCCGACGTGCTCAAGCAGCACATCAGCGGCAAGCTCAACCTGGGCATCATCGACTCCACCCTGACCGACCCCGTCTCGCCGCTACCGCGCACCACCCAGCGCTTTGTTTCACGCGGGCACGATGCCCACCTGCACATCTACATCGGTGCTCCGGCGGAACTCGAAGAGCGCGTGCTGGATGGCAGGCTGCACCTGGCCATCGGCCATTTCCCGTTGCGGGTGCCTGGCTTGTCCTACCTGCCGCTGTATGACGAGGCCCTGGGGCTTTACTGTGGCCGGCGCCACCCGTTGTTCGCCAGCAATGCAGCCAACGGCCGGCTGATGGAAGACGTGCGCCAGAGCCGTATCGTGGTGCGTGGCTACATGCAGCAGTACGACCTGGAGCAACTGGGCATCACCAAGGCCGACGCGACGGTGGAGAACATCGAGGCAGCGGCGATCCTGATCATTTCCGGCGCCTACATCGGTTTTTTGCCCGTGCACTTTGCCGAGCAGTGGGTCAAGACGGGCGAAATGCGCCGCCTGGGGGCCAGCACCCTGGACCTCAGCTCACCCTTCGAAGTGGTTACCCGACGCGGAGTGTCGCGCCCGCCCATCCTGCAGGCCTTTCTGGAGGACCTGGCGGCCTGCACCAGCCAGCCCGGGGTGCCATGAGCCGCAGGCTCAGCCGGCGTGGGCCAATTGCACCTGCAAAAACGCCATCAATGCCCCCGCCGCAGGTGACAAGCTGCGCCCCTTGCGGGTGAGCATGCCGATATGCCGCTCGACCTTGGGCTCCACAAGCGGTACGAACGCCAGCTTGTCGTTCTCGTGCGGAAAGGCGAGGTACGGCAGGGTGCTGATCCCCACCCCCTCCTCCAGCATGGCGATCAACGAAATCATGTTGGAGATGAAGAGCCGGCTGTGCGACAGCAAACCCTCGGCCTCGGTGCCTGCCAGCAGTTGCGAGGTACCATTGCGGATCATCGGCACGCCCTGCAACTGCGCCCAGTGCAGCGGATCACCCGCCTGCGCCAACGGGTGGTCGCTACGGCACACCACGCCCACCTGATCGTTCACGATCGGGGCGAATTCAACCTGCTCATCATCCATCCACAGGCTGCTGATGCCGAAATCCACCTGCCCTTGGGCCAGCAACTGCTGCACACGTTCGGCGGTGCCATCCTGAATGCTGACCTGCACGTTCGGGTGTGCGGCCACGAACCGGGCCAGCGGCCCTGGCAGCATGCGGCTGGCCACCGAAGGTACCGTGGCGATGCTGACCTGGCCGATTTCATGCCGGGCAAGCAGCGTGGCTTCACGGGCGATACGGTCATGGTGCTCGATCAAGCCGCGAAACAGCGGCAGGCAATGCTCGCCGAAGGGTGTCAGCTCTACCCGTCCCCCGCCCTTCTCGACCAATGCCTGGCCCAGCTTCTGCTCCAGTTCACGCACGGCCAGGGATATCGCCGGCTGGGTGCGAAAGGCCTGGCGGGCGGCGGCATGGAAGCTCTTGAGTTCGGCGACCAGTACGAAGTAGCGCAATTGGGCGATCTTCAGCTCGGGCAACATGGTTAGCATTCCTTATCAAAGCATTTTTTTTATTAATTTTTATTTGCTGCATATTGCTCGCATGATGAATGCCATGCAACCAGAGGCGTTCATCCATGTCACACAAGACCTACAACAACTACATTGATGGCCAGTGGTGCGAAGGCCACACCACCCTGGGCAACTACAGCCCCTCGGACACCGGCGACCTGATCGGCCAGTACCATCAGGCCAGCGCCGAACAGGCCCGCCAGGCCATCCAGGCCGCCCGCGCCGCACAACCGCAGTGGGCCGCCAGCGGCCTGGAAGCCCGTCAGCAAATCCTGATGGCCATTGGCGACGAACTGATTGCCCGCAAGGAAGAGCTCGGCGAACTGCTCTCGCGAGAAGAAGGCAAGCCCCTGGCCGAAGGTATCGGCGAGGTCAACCGCAGCGGCCAGTTCTTCCATTACTACGCCGCCGAAGTACTGCGCCAGATGGGCGAGACCGCCGCCTCGGTGCGCGCCGGGGTCGACATCGAAGTGCATCGCGAACCGGTGGGTGTGGTGGGCATCATCACCCCATGGAACTTCCCCATGGCCACCGCCGCCTGGAAAATCGCCCCGGCCCTGGCCTTCGGCAACGCCGTGGTGTTCAAGCCGGCCAACCTGGTGCCGGCCAGTGCCTGGGCACTCACCGAGATCATCAGCCGACAGGGCTTGCCCAACGGCACCTTCAACCTGGTGATGGGCAGCGGCGCCGACGTCGGCGAAGCCCTGGTGCAGTCCGCCGACATCGATGCCCTGACGTTCACCGGTTCGCTGCAGACTGGCCGGCGCGTGGCGGTCGCCACCGCAGGTAACCTGGTGCGCTGCCAGCTGGAAATGGGCAGCAAGAATGCCTTGGTGGTCATGGATGACGCCGACCTTGAACTGGCCGTGGAATGCGCGCTCAACGGTGCCTTCTTCGGCACCGGGCAGAAGTGCACGGCTTCGTCACGGCTGATTGTCTGCGACGCCATCCACGACCGCTTCGTCGAAGCCCTGCGCATGCGCATGCGCCAGCTCAAGGTCGGCCATGCCCTGGAGGCCGGCGTGCAGATCGGCCCGGTGGCCGACGCGCGCCAGCTGGAGCAGAACCTGGCCTACCTGCAGTTGGCCCAGGCCGAAGGCGCCACCCTTATCGAAGGTGGCGAACGCCTGCAACTGGAGAGCGACGGCTACTACATGCGCCCGGCGCTGTTCATCAACAGCCGCAACGACATGCGCATCAACCGGGAGGAAGTGTTCGGCCCCATCGCCTGCGTGATCCGCGTACGCGACTTCGAAGAGGCACTGGCCACGCTCAACGACACCGAATACGGCCTCACTGCCGGCATCATCACCCAGTCGCTGCGCCACGCCAGCCACTTCAAGCGCCGCGCCCAGACCGGCTGCGTAATGGTCAACCTGCCCACCGCCGGCACCGACTACCACGTGCCGTTCGGTGGCCGCAAAGCCTCAAGTTTCGGCCCACGGGAACAGGGCCAGTACGCCCGTGACTTCTACACCGTGGTCAAGACCACCTACCTGCGGCCCTGAAGGAGTACACGCCATGCACGACCTCTTGATGATCGACGGCCTGCAGTACTCCAACTGGAGCCCGGAAATATTCCAGCAGATGCAGGCCGGTGGCCTGAGCGCGGTGCACGCCACCATCGCCTACCACGAGAACGCCCGCGAAACCCTGTCGCGCCTGGGCGAATGGAACCGCCGCTTCGAGACCTGGCCTGAGCTGATCCGCCCGGTGCGCACGGCCAGCGACATCCGTCTGGCGCACGAGGAAGGCCGGGTGGGGATTTTCTTCGGCTTCCAGAACTGTTCGCCGATCGAGGACGACATCGCCCTGGTGGAAGTCTTCCGCCAGCTCGGGGTGTTCGTCATGCAGCTGACCTACAACAACCAAAGCCTGCTGGCCAGCGGCTGCTATGAGCGCGAAGACAACGGCATCAGCCGCTTTGGCCGCCAGGTGATCGCTGAAATGAACCGCGTCGGCATGCTCATCGACATGTCCCACAGCGCTGAACGCAGCACCCTGGAGGCCATCGAGCTGTCGAGCCGACCGGTGATCATCTCCCACGCCAACCCGGCCAGCTTCCACGCCGCCAAACGCAACAAGTCCGATGCGGTACTGCGCGG
The DNA here is from genome assembly GCF_000412675.1 of Pseudomonas putida NBRC 14164. Lineage (NCBI taxonomy): Bacteria > Pseudomonadati > Pseudomonadota > Gammaproteobacteria > Pseudomonadales > Pseudomonadaceae > Pseudomonas > Pseudomonas putida. The sequence continues at coordinate 3,571,338 of NC_021505.1, forward strand.
GATCGCAGCATCAGGCGGGCTGCTGGGCTTCAGCACCTACCCGTTTCACCTCAAGGGTGCCTCGGGCTGCAGCCTGGAAAGCTTCTGCGACATGGTCGCGCGCACCGCCGACCTGATGGGCGTGGAGCATATCGGCATCGGCACCGACCTGTGCCAGGCGCAACCGCTGGCCGTGCTGGAATGGATGCGCAATGGCCGCTGGAGCAAGGACAAGGACTACGGCGAAGGCTCCAAGGATAACGCCAACTGGCCAGCGCCCTTGCAGTGGTTCCGCGACAGCCGTGACTTCGGCAACATCGCCCAGGGCCTGCGCGCCCGTGGCTTTGCCGAACAGGATGTGGCCAACATCATGGGCCTGAACTGGTTGCGCCTGCTGGAGACTGCCACCACGGCGCAGGCCTGAGCCCCTTGCACGGACAGCATCCACAATAACAACAATCGCAGGTTCCGGAGGCTTCATGAAAAACCCAACCACCCTGCAGGCTGAAGGCCAGGCCATGGGCCTGCCAATGGCACGCGACATCGACTGGCCGCTGTTCGTGATCAGCGGCGGGTTCCTCGGCGCCTTCCTCCTGGCGGCACTGATCGACATCGACAGCGTGTCGGCGCTGGTCAACACCCTGTTCGCCTGGTCGACCAGGTTCTTTGGCCTCTACTGGCAAGTGCTGATGCTGGCAACCTTCGCCGTCAGCCTGTTCATCGGTTTTTCCAGATGCGGACGCGTACGCCTGGGCGGCGTCACCCAGCGCCCGGACATCAGCACCTTCAACTGGATCGCGGTGATCATGTGCGCCCTGCTGGCAGGTGGCGGCGCCTTCTGGGCCGCTGCCGAACCCATGATGCACTTTGCCAGCCCGCCCCCCCTATTCGCCGGCCTGCAGCCGCACAGCGAAGCGGCGGCCACCGCGGCACTGGCGCAATCGTTCGTGCACTGGGGCTTTCTGGCCTGGGCCGTGCTGGGCAGCCTGCTGGCAATCGTGCTGATGCACCTGCACTACGACAAAGGCCTGCCACTGGCGCCGCGCACCCTGCTTTACCCGCTGTTCGGCGAGCGGGCGCTCAAAGGGCCGATCGGCACCCTGGCCGACGCCACCTCGATCATCGCCGTGGTCGCCGGCACCATCGGCCCGATCGGCTTCCTTGGCCTGCAGATCAGCAGCGCCATGCATGCGGTGTGGGGCTTGCCCAACGATATCGTCACCCAGTCGCTGACCATCGTCCTGGTCACGGCCATGTATACCGTCTCGTGCCTGGTGGGCCTCAAAGGCATCCGTTTTGTCAGCGAGATCAACGTCTGGCTGATGATCGGCCTGGCGCTGTTCATGGTGGTGTTCGGGCCGACGCTGTTCATCCTCGGCGGCTTCCCGGCGGCTTTTGCCCTGCATGTGGAGCACTTCATCCCGATGGCGATGTTCCGCGCCGACCCCAAGTGGCTGGACTGGTGGACGGTGTTCTACTGGGGCTGGTTTATTGGCTACGCGCCGATGGTGGCACTGTACGTCGCGCGGATCTCGCGGGGCCGAACCATTCGCGAGATCATCATGACACTGTCGATCATCGCGCCGCTGGTAACCATGTTCTGGTTCACCGTGGTGGGCGGCACCGGTATCGGCCTGGAGCTGCAAACGCCTGGCATCGTCACCGCCCACGGCACCCAGCCCGAGGACCTGCTGCTGGGGGTGACGCAGAACCTGCCACTGGGTGGCCTGATCAGCGCGCTGTTCCTGTTCCTGAGCTTCATCTCGGTGGCCACCAATGGCGATGCCATGGCCTTCACCGTGGCGCTGGCGATGTCCAGCAACGATAAACCGAAAAAATGGCTGTGCGGTTTCTGGGCCATCGGCATGGGCCTGGCAGCGGTGGTACTGATCACCATCGGCGCTGGCGGCGTGACGGCCCTGCAGTCCTTTATTGTCATTACCGCGGTGCCGGTGTCGCTGGTGATCCTGCCAGCCTTGTGGGATGCAGTGCGCATCGCCCGGCACATGGCCCGCGAACAAGGCGTCTGAACATGATCCATCCAGGTACAACAACAATGCCCAACACCGTGCCTGCAATACCCGCGATGCGCCCTGCCAGCCAGGTCATGGACCTGGCCCGGCTGGGCAGCCACTTCCAGAGCCCGCTGAGCTTCGTGCGCAGCAGCATGCGGCGGATGATGCAGCAGCACTGGCACATCCAGCGCAGCTGCTTCGACCTGGACGGCCAAGGCTTCGGCACCGCGATCTACCGCATCGACACGCCGAATGGCCATTACCACTGCGTGATCTTCTCGGCCTACCTGCCGCCGGAAAAGCGCAGCGACCGGGTCATCGCCGACCAGTGGGACGTCACCTTCGTGCTGGTGAAGGGTGATGTCGATGCCGGGCAACTGGCCGACCTGCAGCGTAACGTGCCGCTGCAGGAGGCTGGCCGCTTCGATGCCCGCGTGCTGGTACTATCACGGGCCAACCGTAGCTTGCGCAATTTCGACCGGTTCCTGGCGGCGCTGGCGGAGGGGCAACAGCCCGACCCAAGCCAGTTGGCCGAGGTCGGCTACCTGTATCGCACCACGGCAGTGTACGGCAATGGCAAGTTCGGCATCGCCGACTTTGGCTGCCTGCAGGACAACCCGGACTTCAACCAGCCGTTCAGCGCGCAGATGTTCACGGTCTACTTGCTGCGCCACTTCAGCATCGAGCAGATCAACCACATGGCCCAGGCGCTAGACCCGCAGCGGGCAGTGCAACTGGCGCCGGCCCTGCAGCGCTACCTGGGGGTCGGCAACGCGACCGGGTTGGGCATGGCCCCGTTCCTGATCAACCACCCGCAACTGGTGGAACGCTGGATCAGCACCCGGGAAACCGCCCTGGCCCTGGTGTTGGCGCAGCCGGCCGACCCTGACCGGTTGGTGCGCCTGCAGGCACTGCTGGCACGCGCCCGCCTGCATTTGCAACAGTCCCGGACCGAAGACCAGCGCCAGCATGAGCAGAACCTGCAAACCTTGGCCGAGCTTGCTTTACTGACCACCTGGCTTGGCGCACAAGCCACCGGCGCGGGCCTTTGGTCGCGCCTGCTGGCCTGGGCTGAGGCACAAACGGGTGTGGGCTGCCAGGAGCTGCTGGCAAGCCTGCTGCTGGAGCTGTACCCGGAGCAGGTCACGCCACTGGCCGAGCACATGGGTGTCAACGAAAGCTGGCAGCTGGACGCGCAGATGCCCCTTGGGCAACTGCGCCAGCTCATCGAGCAGCAGTACGGCTGGGCGCTGGGCTACGACTTCAGTGCCGTGGATGCCGAGCACTTCTTCTGGTACCGCTCGGCCGAAAAAGAGGAGCCGCGCCTGGGCATGCGCGCCGAGGAACCGGGGGCCGAAAAAGAAATGCAGCTGGGCATTGCCCGCAATATCCAGCAGTGCCACGCCGCACTGCTGCAACACCTGCAGCTACAGCCCCAGGCGTTGACCGCGCACTTCCTGATCGCCCAACCGGCGTTCAAAGGCACGGTGCGCCGCCTGCAAGGCATGGCACAGACAACCTACGGTGAAATCCGCGCCAACCTGCTGGCCCGGGACATGCTGCCGATTCACCTGCTGCGCTGCAAACTGGCGTTTTTCGGCGCGGGCAAGTTCGACCCCAAGTCCAGCCGCTGGGTGCGTATCACGCTGTTCCAGGGCGCACCACTGGTCAGCGACATCGGCCAACCGTTCGCAGACGACTGGAATTTCGCGGTCATGCCGCAAGGGGAGCGTTGACCATGCGTGTGTCGCTTAACGAAATACAGGTGATGTGCCGCAAGGCTTTCGAAGGCATGGGCTTCGCCCCCGGCGACTGCGAGGATGCCGCCGAGCTGGTGGGCTGGCTGCAATTGCAAGGGCTGGATGGCGTGGGTGCCCTGGAAAAGGCCCTGCTCTACCTGCAAGCCGAAGCCGCCCAGCCGTACGCCTTGAGCCACGAAGATCACGCCCTGCTGGTGATCGACGCCAAGGGCCAGAGCGTGTTGCGCTGCGCCGCAACGGTGGTGGAACTGGCAGCCGCCAAGGCCATGCGCCGTGGTCAGGCCGAGCTGCGCATCCACCACTGCCACAACCGCTTGCTGCTGCTGGGTTACCTGAGCCGGGCAGCTGTGCAGGGGCTGCACGTGCAAGCTCGCTGGGAGGACGCCCGTCAGTGCCACCTGGCCGACTTTACTGCCGGCATTCAGCGCCCGGCACTGCGCAGTGAAGCCCGGCCCGGCACCATTGACGCAGCCGAGCAAAGCGTCACGGTGCTGTTCAGCCGGCCTGGCCAGACCGCAACGGCGCCTGCGAACACGCAGAGCACCTTGCATCAGGGCTTTACAGTCAACGAACACACCTGGCAACGGCTCAAGCAGCTGGCCGAACACATCCTCGTCGAAAGCACCGATGCCTCGCGCCGCCACGGGGCAGGCGGCGGCAGCGATGCTGACTGAAGCCGCTCATCACTCAGGAAACCAACGTATGAAACATGCAATCAAGACCGAGCTGTTCTCCTCCAGGGCCCCCCTGGAATGGGCGGTAGTCGGCAACGGTACGCTGTACACCGCCCAGATCCCCATCGACGCACAGGGCCAGGTGGTTGCTGGCGGCATCGAGGCGCAGGCCCGCCAGACACTGGACAACCTGCGCCATACCCTGGAAGCCGCCGGCAGTTCGCTGGATGCCGTGACCCAGGTGCTGATCTACGTGACCGACCGCCAATACCTGGCCACCGTCAACAGCCTGTATGCCGACTACTTCCAGGCCCCCTACCCTAACCGCGCGGCAATCGTAGTGGCGGGGTTGGCACGCGAAGAAATGCTGGTGGAGCTGGTGGTGTACGCCTGCCTTTGAGGGCCTTGAGGCGCTCGCCTGGGGGGTTTCAGCGCCTGTGTGATCGAGCGCCGCGCGGGCGGCGCTTGATATACGCACCACATCAACCCCAGACATGCACCCGGAAGACTTCACTGACTCCCCCGCCAGGCACGGCCTGTGCCCCATCTCGGTTCAAAACCCTCTGCCTGATTAAAACCGCCCTTATTTGATGCATCGGCCAAAGCCGCCCGACAGCGCCGGCCGGCCATGCCCCTCGCATTTCCCGCATTCCCGGCACTGCCAAGCGTGTTCGGCACTTTCATTGCAAAGGCTGTTTGTGCCCTACGCACAGCCAATCAATCGCAACCGAGGCTTACGCCAGACACAGCATCCCCTTACCCGAGCAAGGCAGCACCCTGAAAAACGCAGATGAATCGCAATAAAGCTGCCGGCGACGGCGGCAAGGAGTGGGTATGTCCCGGGCTTTTTTCAATGAAATGTACGAAGCGAACGGCAGTTGCCGCCCGCATTACCAGGAGTTCGCCCGCTGGCTGGCCAACACCCCGCTGGAGCTGCTGGAACAGCGCCGGCGCGAGGCCGACCTGCTGTTTCACCGTGCAGGCATCACCTTCACCTTGTACGGCGATAGCCAGGACACCGAGCGCCTGATCCCCTTCGATATCATCCCGCGCAGCATCCGCGCCAGCGAGTGGCGCACGGTCGAGCGTGGCTGTATCCAGCGGGTGCAGGCCCTTAACCTGTTCCTGCAGGACATCTACCACGACCAGCGCATCCTCAAGGCCGGCATCATTCCGCCTGAGCAGGTACTGGCCAACGAGGGCTACCAGATCGCCATGCAGGGCCTGGACCTGCACCGTGGGCTGTATGCCCATATCGCCGGTGTCGACCTGGTGCGTGACGGCGATGGCAGCTACTTCGTGCTGGAAGACAACCTGCGTACCCCCAGCGGCGTCAGCTACATGCTCGAAGACCGCAAGATGATGATGCGCCTGTTCCCCGAACTGTTTGCCGCCCAGCGTATCGCGCCCATCGACCACTATCCCAACCTGCTGCTGGACACGCTCAAGAGCGCCAGCCCGCTGGATAACCCCACTGCCGTGCTGCTCACCCCGGGCCGTTTCAACAGCGCCTACTTCGAGCACGCCTTCCTGGCCCGGGAAATGGGCATCGAGCTGGTCGAAGGCGCAGACCTGTTCGTGCGTGACGAGCATGTCTACATGCGCACCACGGCCGGCCCCCAGCAGGTGGACGTGATCTACCGCCGGCTGGACGACGACTACCTCGACCCGCTGTCCTTCAACCCTGACTCGACGCTGGGCGTACCGGGGCTTATCTCGGTTTACCGCGCCGGCAATGTGGTGCTGGCCAACGCCGTCGGCACGGGCGTGGCCGACGACAAGTCGATCTACCCGTATGTGGACGACATGATCCGTTTCTACCTGAGCGAAGAGCCGATCCTCAACAACGTGCCCACCTGGCAGTGCCGCAAACCCGCAGACCTGTCCCATGTCCTGGCCCACCTGCCCGAGCTGGTGGTCAAGGAAACCCAGGGCTCCGGCGGCTATGGCATGTTGGTGGGGCCGGCATCGACCAGCGCCCAGATCGAGGATTTCCGGGCGCGTATCAAAGCCCGCCCGCACGCCTATATCGCGCAACCCACCTTGTGCCTGTCGACCTGCCCCACCTTCGTCGACAGCGGCATCGCGCCGCGCCACATCGACTTGCGCCCGTTCGTGCTATCGGGCAGTGAAACGCGCCTGGTGCCTGGCGGCCTGACCCGCGTGGCCTTGCAGGAAGGCTCGCTGGTGGTCAACTCGTCGCAGGGCGGCGGTACCAAGGACACCTGGGTGGTAGAGGACTGAACCATGCTTTCGCGAACCGCTTCCGACTTGTACTGGATGTCCCGCTACCTGGAACGTGCAGAAAACCTCGCACGCATGCTCGAGGTCAGCTATTCGCTGTCGCTGATGCCCCAGGCCGGGCGCAGCGACGGCCATGCCGAACTGGCGATGTCGCTGCTGGCCTCGGGCACGCTGGACGACTACATCCGCCGGCACACCGAGCTCGACACCGAGCGCATGCTGCACTTTTTTGCCCTGGACGCGACCAACCCCAGCAGCATCTATTGCTGCCTGCAGGCCGCCAGGACCAATGCCCATGCAGTGCGCGGCCGGATCACCGCCGACATGTGGGAGAACATCAACGCCACCTGGATCGAAATGCGCAACATCGCCAGCAATGGCCTTGGCCGCTATGGCATCAGCCAGTTCTGCGACTGGGTCAAGGAACGCTCGCACCTGTTCCGCGGTGCCACCTCCGGCACCATCATGCGCAACGATGCCTACAGTTTCATCCGCCTGGGCACCTTCCTGGAGCGGGCAGACAACACCCTGCGCCTGCTCGATGCGCGCTACGAAATGTTCGGTGAGGCCTCCGAAGAGGTCAGCGACAGCTCCGCCCGCGGCTATTACCAGTGGAGCGCCCTGCTGCGCGCGCTTACCTCGTATGAAGCCTTCAACGAAATCTATCGCGGCGCACCCAGCGCCCGGCCGGTGTCCGAGCTGCTGCTGTTGCGGGTGGACGTGCCACGCTCGCTGCATGCCTGCATCGAGGAACTGGACCTGATCCTGGCCGGCCTGCCGGGCAACAGCGGCCGCGCCGCCCAGCGCATGGCCGCCGAACTGAACGCGCGCCTGCGCTACACCGCCATCGACGAAATACTCGACGCCGGGTTGCACCCGTGGCTGAGCGACTTCATTGGCCGCGTCAACCAATTGGGCCAGGCCGTCCACCACTCCTACCTGGAGGTCGTATGAAACTGTCCATCCGCCACGACACCACCTACAGCTACGCCAGCGACGTGAGCAACAGCATCCAGTTCCTGCGCCTGACGCCGCGCAGCAGCGAACGCCAGCGCATCAATGACTGGCAACTGGACCTGCCCTGCAAGGTCAAGGGCCAGATCGACCCCTATGGCAACATCCTGCATGTGCTGACCCTGGACAAACCCCATGGTCACCTGGCACTGACCGCCCGCGGCCAGGTCGAGATCGACCCGGACTGCGAACACGAAGCCGAGGGCCAGTCACCCCTGCCGTTCCTGCGCGGCAGCCACCTGACCCTGGCCGACGACGCCCTGGTTGCTTTCGCCGCCCGGCAATGTGGCAGCCACCGCGACCGGGCAGCGCTGATCGGGCTGATGCAAGGCCTGGCCGAGCACATGCCCTACAGCCCCGGCGCCACCTCGGTGGGCACCACGGCCATCGAAGCGTTCCGGGGTGGCGCCGGCGTGTGCCAGGACCACACCCACGCCTTCCTGGCCTGCGCCCGCAGCCTGGGGGTGCCGGCACGCTATGTGTCCGGTTACCTGTGCACCGAGGACGAACAGCACCTGGCCAGCCATGCCTGGGCCGAGGCCTGGGTCGACGACGCCTGGTACAGCTTCGACATCACCAACCGCCTGACCCGGCCAGAACGTCACCTGAAGCTGGCGGTCGGCCTGGACTACCTGGACGCCTGCCCGGTCAGGGGCGTACGCCGCGGTGGTGGCGCCGAAGCCATGCAGGCCAGCGTCCACGTACATCGCCAGTGACGGGTTTGCTGCAGGCCGGTCTTGCCGCACGGTGCGGCAAGACCACTCCACTCGCAACACAAGGGAAACCGCATGACTTACTGCGTCGCCATGCACCTGGAGGCCGGGCTTGTCTTCATCAGCGACTCACGCACCAACGCCGGCATCGACCAGATCTCCACCTTTGCCAAGTTGTTCGTTTTCAGCCTGCCGGGCGAGCGGCTGATCGTGCTGCAGACCGCCGGCAACCTGGCAACCTCGCAGTCGGTGGTGAACCTGCTGCGCCAGCGTACCCAGGGCAGCGGCCCTCATCTGCTGAACGTTGCCACGCTCTACGACGCTACGGTGCTGGTTGCCGACACCCTGCGCGAAGTGGTCAGCCGTGACCGCAGCAAGCTTACTGCCGACGTCGACCTGAGCAGTTCATTCATTGTTGGCGGCCAGATAGCCGGCGGGCCCATGGCCATCTACAACGTCTACGCACAAGGCAATTTCTTCCAGGCCACGCCGGATACCCCGTTCCTGCAACTGGGCGAAAGCAAGTACGGCCGGCCAATCCTCGACCGCAACCTGGACTACCGCACCCCGCTCGATGAAGCGCTGCGCTGCGGCCTGATTTCGTTCGACTCCACCATCCGCAGCAACCTGTCGGTGGGTATGCCGCTGGACTTGCTGGTGTACCGCAACAACACCCTGGAAAGCATGACGCGCCAGCGCATCACCAGCGACGATGCCTATTACCAGCAGATTCGCAGACAGTGGAGTGACGGTCTGAAAACCCTGCTGGCCGAACTGCCAGCGCCGCCCTATGGCTGAATGAGCGAACACCCCGCAATCTCTGCTGCCTGTACCGGCCTCTTCGCGGGTAAACCCGCTCCCACAGGTATTGTGCAAATCCTCAAGATTGTGATGATCCTGTGGGAGCGGGTTTACCCGCGAAGAGGCCAGCACAGGCGACATGTCAATGAAGCCAGAGTGCAAAACTGCGGGCTCAGTAGACAGGTTTCAATGGGAAAGCCACGCGGGTTATCCTGCCCCCCTCACCCCTGTCACGAGACTGTCATGTCGTCCGCTGCCACACCGGTGCAAACCCACCGCGCCGACCAAGACTCGCGCAATGCCGCCCAGGTGCTCAGCCTGTGCCTGCCCAGTGACGTACTGCTCTACCTGCTACTGCCGATGTACGCAGCCGATTTTGGCGTGACCCTGGCCGAGGCTGGCATTCTGCTGGCGGCCAACCGCCTGGTACGCATCATCGGCTACGGCTGGGTAGTGCGTTTCTATGCCCGCCACGGTGACCGCGCGGCCTGCAGCCTCGCCGCCTTCGCCGCCGCCGTGTGTGCACTGGGCAACGCGGTGCTGACCGGTTTCGCCGCGCTGCTGGTGCTGCGCCTGGTCTGGGGCCTGTGCTTCGCCACCTTCAACCTCAGCACCCAGACCCTCGCCACCGCTGAAGCACAAGGCGCGGCGCGGCGTGCCGGGCGTTCGCGGGCGAGCATTTCCATCGGGCCAATGCTGGCCTTGCCGCTGGGTGCGCTGATGGCCCAGGCCTACGGCCCGCGCAGTGTGTTCTTCGTGCTCTGCATCAGTGCCCTGTTCGGGCTGTGGCGTGCACGTGCCCTGCCCAGCACCGGCCACCCGGTCGCCAGCCGAGGTGGCCGGCGCCTGCGCCTGCCAGACAGCATTGCCACGTGGTCCTTCATCGAAGGGGTAGCCCTGGACGGCCTGTTCATCTTTGGCCTTTCGCTTTACGCACAAACCCACCTGGGTGAGTCCGGAGTGCTGGCAGCGGGTGTGCTGATGGCGGTGCGCTACCTCAGCGAAATGCTCTTCAGCCCCTTCGGTGGGCGCCTGGCCGACCGCTTCGGGCCGCTGCGCATGCTGGTGGTGCTGTCACTGGCCACGTCGGTGGCGCTGCTGCTGTTTGGCAGCCACTGGCTGTTCATCGGCGCCTTCTTCGTGCTGGTGCTGCGTGCCCTGCAACTGCCGCTGGTGATGACACTGGTCGCCCTGCGCAACCCGCAACAACGCATCCAGGCCCTGGCCGGCAATGCCATATGGCGCGACATCGGCGCTGGGCTCGGGCCGATGCTTGCGGGGGTATTGCTGCCGCAGGTACCGGCGATCTGGGCCTATGCCGGGGCGGCAGTGGCGGTTGCCGTGGCAGCCTTGAACTGTGCCTGGTCGGCGCGGAATTGAGCGCTGGCGCCATGCATGACATGGGCTCACCTGTTGGATGAAGAGTGATCGTTTGAACCACACGGGCTACTGCACTTCAATTGGGTGCTGTACTGCTATTAGGTGAAATCATGATTCACGGAAAAACCCTGGAAGCCTGGCAACAAAGCCACCCGATCATCGCCGAGCTGGTGGCCCTGAAGCCAACCAGCTGGTTCAACCCTGGTATCGCCAAGGCTGCAGAAGCCCTGCGCGACGTGGGCCTGACGGCGGCCGACGTGCAAGCCACCAGCGCGCGGCTGCAGCGGTTCGCGCCCTACCTGGCCACCGTGTTCCCCGAGACGGCAGCGGCCGGCGGGGTCATCGAGTCGCACATTACCCCGCTGCCACAGCTGCGCCAGCTGCTTGTCCGGGAGGGATCGCTGCAGAACGTGGGCAGCCTGTGGCTCAAGGCGGACAGCGACTTGCCTATCTCCGGCTCCATCAAAGCCCGGGGCGGCATCCATGAAGTGCTCAAGCACGCCGAGGACCTGGCCCTGGCGGCCGGCTTGATCACGCACACGGATGACTACACCAAACTGGCGAGCGACCAGGCCCGCGCATTCTTCAGCCAGTACAAGATCGCAGTGGGCTCGACCGGCAACCTGGGGCTGTCGATTGGCATCATGAGCGCCAAGCTGGGCTTCCAGGTGAGCGTGCACATGTCATCGGACGCCAGGCAATGGAAGAAGGACAAGCTGCGGGCCAACGGCGTCACGGTGGTCGAACACGCCTCCGACTACAGCGTGGCGGTCGAGCAAGGCCGCCAGCAGGCGGCATCAGACCCCAGCTGTTACTTTGTCGACGACGAAAACTCCCCGCAGCTGTTTCTCGGCTATGCCGTGGCCGCCGAACGGTTGGCGCGGCAATTCGACCAGGCGGGCATCCAGGTAAACGCAGATCATCCATTGTTCGTGTACCTGCCGTGCGGCGTAGGGGGCGGCCCAGGCGGTGTTGCGTTCGGGCTGAAGCTGGTATTCGGCGATGCGGTGCACTGCATCTTCGCCGAACCTACCCATTCCCCCTGCATGCTGCTGGGTGTCTATACCGGCCTGCACGATGAAACCAGCGTGCAGGACTTCGGCATCGACAACATCACCGCCGCCGACGGCCTCGCGGTCGGGCGCCCATCAGGGTTTGTCGGCAAAGCCATGCAGCGCCTGATCGATGGTTACTACACCGTGACCGACGAAGAACTGTACCGCTTGATGGTCATCGCCCATGAGCAGGACAAGGTCAAACTGGAACCCTCTGCCCTGGCCGGCGTACCCGGTATGCTGCGGGTGCTGCAAGCAGGCGAGTACCTGGCTCGCCAGGGCTTCACCCCAACCCAGCTGCAGCAGGCTACCCACCTCGTCTGGGGGACGGGTGGCAGCATGGTGCCGAACGATGAATTCAATGCCTATCTGGCGAAAGGGCGTAGCGTGCAGGCGGCGCCGTGAAACTCAATGGCTCGCACCTGGGCAGCCTGCATGTCTTTCTGGTGGCGGCACGGCACTTGAGCTTCTCGCGCGCCGCCGATGAGCTGTGCCTGACCGCCAGTGCCGTGAGCCATCGCATCAATCGCCTGGAAGATGAGCTGGCGCTCAAGCTGTTCCACCGCATGCCGCGCAAGGTCAGCCTCACCGAAGACGGCGAGCGCCTGTTCGCGGTCATGCAACGGACCATGGATGAGTTAAGCGAGGCCGTGCAGGAACGTGCTCACGCCGAAATCGCCGGCCAGTTGACGTTGTATGTGCGCCCGTCAGTCGCACAATGCTGGCTGGTGCCGCGGCTGGCGCAGTTCACCGCCCGCTACCCTGATATCCAGCTGGATATCAGGGTGGGCAACGAGAGCATCGATTACCGCACACGCAAGATCGACCTGGTCCTGTGTTATTCGGATGGCCATCATCCGGGGTTGCAGAGCATCCACTTGATGGACGAGCGGATCGCCCCGGTGTGCTCCCCCCGTTACGCAGAAACCCATGCACTGACCGGTGACCTGCACCCGCTGGATCACTGCACTGCCTTGCATGACGTGGCGGCCTGGGACAACGCTGCATTCGATGCAGAATGGCAGCTCTGGGCCAGCACCACAGGTGCGGGTATCAGCCTCCCGCGCCGATTCCTCACATTCGATCGCTCCGACCTGTGCACGCTCGCCGCGCTGAATCACGTAGGCATCGCCATTGGCCGCGAACAGCTGGTCAAGGATCGCATTGCACGAGGTGAGCTGGTTTTGCCGTTCGGTGGTTTCGTCGACACCCCCAACTATGGCTATTACCTGGTCTACCCGCATCATGACCCGATGCCCAAACGCCTGCAGGTGTTGATCGACTGGCTCGTGAAAGAAGCCTGCACAGACCTGTAGGAGCGGCCTTGTGCCGCGAAGGGCTGCAAAGCAGCCCCGGCGATTTATGCATCTGTCTCGAAACCCTGGGGCTGCTTTGCAGCCCTTCGCGGCACAAGACCGCTCCTACACGGGGGCCAGTGCGGACCGGAAGACAGCATCAGGCGCGGATGCACTGGGCAAACACCGGCTCTTGCAGAAAGGCCACGTTCAGCAGGGTCCAGGGTGTCACGGCCTTCTGGTTGGTCTGGAAGATCGCCCCCGGCGCCAGCATTACCCCCCTGCCCTGCACTTCACGGGTCAGCACGGCTGTATCTTCGATCCCGGGGAAACGCGCCCACAGGTACAGGCTCTGTTCCGGTCGGCAGAACACTTCGGCCTCGGCCAACTCGTCGATGGCCTCCTTGCTGCCCGCGATGTAACCCACCCGCAAGGCCGCCGACACCGATTTGGAAAAATCGCCGATGTACAGCGACCGGCGCAACTGGTCGAGCGCCGCCACCTTCAGCGCAGAACTGGGCGCGGATAAAGCGCAGCGAGCGACGCACCTTTGCCCTGTCGCCAGACGTCAACGGCTGGGGTGGATGGTTCCCCAACCCGTTGAAGGTACTGGACCGCCGCCAGGCCGGCTGGACCTTGGCCACCGCCACGGTGTCCAGTGCCACCTTCGTGTTCAGCCCGGTCGCAATGACGGTAATCCTCGGTGAGGTGGTGGGCTCGCTCAGCGCAAGCGAGTTCCTCGCCTACGGCATGCTGGCGGTCGTGATCGCCATCCTGATCGCCTACCCCTTCTCGATGAACTTCGCCCACCGCGCCGCCTCGTTCGTGTCCCGGCGCATCAGCCACGAGGCGGTGATCGCCACGTTCGTCGGCCCGTGCTCAGCGTGCCGGCCATCGTCGCCCTGTTCGGCTGAAATGACCCTCCCCTGTTCTGCCACGCAGCCACTGCGGCTGCGTGGTTTCACTCGCTTGCAAGAAAGGAAAATCAGCGATCGGGGCCGCTTTGCGGCCCATCGCCGGCAAGCCGGGCTCCCACAGGTGCGGCGCAAAACTCAGCCATGACACGTTACTTGTGGGAGCCCGGCTTGCCGGCGATGGGCTGCGCAGCAGCCCCAAAGACTCCGTACAATCAATGCTCCTGCAGCAACTGGCTCAATACAGCGCGCAATTTCCCAGGCTTGACCGGTTTGTTCAAAAGCGGCGCCCCCAGTTTCTGCAAGCCCCGCCGGCATTGATCGCTGCGGTCGGCGGTGATGATCACCGCCGGTATGGCAACCGCAAAATGCTCACGCAAATACCTGACCACCTCGCAACCCACCACGCCATGGTCCAGGTGGTAGTCGGCCAGGATCAGTTCCGGGGCCTGCCCCTGCAAGGCCAGCAAGGCACCTGCCTGGTCGGTCGCGGTCACCACTTCGCAGCCCCACTGCCCAAGCAGCGCGCCCATGCTCTCGAGGATGCTCACTTCATTGTCCAGTACCAACAGGCGGCGGCCCGGTAGCGGGTTGCCGACGCTTGGCAACGGCACGGCCTGGTGAGCGGCCAGCGGCACCTCTTTACCCAGCGGAACCTCGATGCTGAACACCGAGCCACGCCCCGGCCACGAACGTACCTCAATCCGGTAGCCGAGAATCTTGGCAATCCGCTCGACGATGGCCAACCCCAGCCCCACGCCCTTGCGGTCCGCTGCGCGGCCGACATCCAGTTGGTTGAACTCAAGAAAGATCGCCTGTAACCGGTCTTCGGCAATACCCCGCCCGGTATCCCACACTTCCAGCCGCAAATGACCACCCCGGCGCCTTGCCCCCAGCAAGATCCGGCCTTCGTCGGTGTAGCGGCAGGCGTTGCTGAGGAAGTTGCGCAGGATACGTGTCATCAGCCGCAGGTCAGTGCTGATGGCACAGTCCGGGATGCGCGCATGCAGCTTGAGGCCTTCCGCATCGGCCACCGAGCGGAACTCCGAGACCAGTGGTGCGAACAACTCGTCGAGGCGGTACACGGCCACGTCCGGCTTCACCGCTGCCTGGTCGAGCCGGGAAATGTCCAGCAGGTCGGTCAGCAAGTCTTCGGCGCCCTCAAGGGCCTGGTGGGTACGCTCCACCAGCACGTGCTCGGCCTCTGGCAATGGCCGCTCGCGCAAGGTGGAGATCAGCAGGCGGGCGGCGTTCAGCGGTTGCAGCAGGTCATGGCTGGCGGCGGCCAGGTATTTGTCCTTGCTGCGGTTGGCAGCTTCTGCAGCATCGCGGGCCTCCAGCAATTCATCGGTACGCGCAGCAACCCGTTGCTCCAGCTCGTCATTGAGCTGTTGCAGGCGTTGCTGGGCCAGCTTGCGTTCGGTGATGTCGGCGACAAAACCCTCCACCAGCCCCTCCTGCCCGGGCTTGAGCAGCAGGTTCATCAGCACATCGAGGTGGCTGCCGTCCTTGCGCCGCAAGCGGGTTTCATAGCCGTGCAGGCTGCGCTCACGGGCGAGGATCGCGGTAATCGCCTGCAACTCCTCGGCACCGCCGTCGAACAGGTTGGCGGCCAGGTCCGTCAGGGAAAACAGCACCGCTTGCGGGTCGTCGTAGCCCAGCATGCGCGCCAGCGCCGGATTGGCGGCACGCATGCCGTCCTGCAGGCTAGCCTGGAAAATCCCGTGCACGGCATTTTCGAACAGCCACTTGTAGCGGTTGCGCTCGGCCTCCAGCTCGTCCAGGCGGGCGGAAAGCTCCGGGTAATGGCTTTTGCGTGCCGAGTGGTCGCCCAGCCCCAACAGCCCGGCCAGTGCCCGCTGCTGCTCGTCAGAGGGCCTCGCCATAAACGACCTCGACATCACGCTGGCTCGACGCACGGGGGTTGGTGAGGATGCACGGGTCATCCATCGCATGTTGCGACAGGAACGGAATGTCCGCGGTGCGCACCCCATGCAGGCCCAGGGTTTCATGGAAGCCGATGGCGTGCTTCAGGGCAATCAGGTGCTCCACCAGGCGCCCGCAGATCTGCCGGTGGTTGAGGCCGCGGCAATCAATACCGAACACCTCGGCAATCACCTTGAAGCGCTCTGGCGCCGAGCTGTAGTTGAACGCCACCACGTGCTCCACCAGCACCGCGTTGCACAAGCCATGGGGCAAGTCGAGGAAGCCGCCCAGGCTGTGGGACATGGCGTGAACCGCGCCCAGAATCGCGTTGGAGAACGCCAGCCCCGCCTGCATGCTGCCCAGCATGATCTTCTCGCGCAGGGCGATATCGGTGGGGTTGGCGATCATCTCCACCAGGTTGCCGTTGATCAGGCGCATGGCTTCCAGCGCATGGGGGTCGGTCAGCGGGCCGTGGCCGGTGGAAACAAAGGCTTCAATGGCATGCACCAGCGCATCGATACCGGTGCAGGCCGACAGGAACGGGTCCATGCTCAGGGTAGTTTGCGGGTCGATCAGCGACACGTCCGGCACCACCGCCTTGCTGACGATGGAGAACTTCATGCGTTCCTGCTGGTTGGAGATGATCACGAACTGCGAAACGTCCGCCGAGGTGCCGGCCGTGGTCGGGATCAGGATCAGCGGCGGGCTGGGCACGCGGATCATGTCCACGCCTTCGAATTCGAGGATGCTGCGCCCGTGGGCCACCACGATACCGATGGCCTTGCCGCAATCCATCGGGCTGCCGCCGCCGACGGCGACGATCACATCGCAGTGGTTCTGCCGATAGATCTCGGCACCCAGCATCACCTCTTCGACCCGCGGGTTGGGCGACACGGCGGTATACAGGCAGTAATCGATGCCCTGGGCCTGCAAGCTGGCCTCCACGTCCGCCACCCAGCCGGCGGCGATCACGCCCGGGTCGCTGACCACCAGCACCTTGCGGGCACCGAAGGTTTTCGCGTAATTGGCGACGTTATGCCGGCAGCCGGCACCAAAGATGATTTCAGGCGATACGAACTTGCGAAGCGGGCTGAAACTCTGGCTCATTGGCAAGCCTGTTCTTATTGTTCTGGAAGGTAACCGCCAGCGTAAAGCATCCCGCAGCGAAAGCAACCAGACCAATGAGCAGCACTGGCTCAGCCACGGGCAGTCAGAGGAACCGGCCACCGTAGTGATGGCCGGGTGGCACATCAACGGTTGGCGAAATACATCGTCACTTCAAAGCCGATGCGCAGGTCGGTAAAGGCAGGTTTATTCCACATGGGCAGTCCTCTTCTTGTGCCGGGGAGTCCGGTAGATGCATTAATGCACGGGGGGCGCCAGGGCCGAATGCTACTTTGGAAGGAACTTGCGGGATGCGTTGGTAGGGGATTTCGTTTCCTGCGCCGGCCTCTTCGCGGGCGAGCCCGCGAAAAGGCCGCGCTGCGGTCTAGAAGAAGCCCAGCGGGTTGATGTCGTAGCTTACCAACAGGTTCTTGGTCTGCTGGTAGTGGTCGAGCATCATCTTGTGGGTCTCACGGCCCACGCCAGACTTCTTGTAGCCGCCAAACGCTGCATGGGCCGGGTACAGGTGGTAGCAGTTGGTCCACACGCGGCCGGCCTTGATGCCGCGGCCCATCCGGTAGGCGCGGTTGATGTCGCGGGTCCACAGGCCGGCGCCCAGGCCAAACTCCGTGTCGTTGGCAATCGCCAGCGCTTCGGCTTCGTCCTTGAAGGTGGTCACGCCCACCACCGGGCCGAAGATTTCTTCCTGGAACACACGCATCGTGTTGTTGCCTTTGAGCAGGGTCGGCTGGATGTAGTAACCGCTGCCCAGGTCGCCCTGCAGCCGCTCGGCACCGCCGCCGGTGAGCAGCTGCGCGCCCTCCTCCTTGGCAATCTGCAGATAGGACAGAATCTTGTCGTATTGCTGCTCCGAAGCCTGGGCGCCAACCATGGTATCGGTGTCCAGCGGGTTGCCCCGCGTTATCTTGGCGATCTTCTTCATCACCTCGGCCATGAATGGCTCGTAGATCGATTCCTGGATCAGTGCCCTTGACGGACAGGTGCACACCTCGCCCTGGTTGAAGAACGCCAGCACCAGGCCCTCGGCGGCCTTCTCGATGAACGCGGGCTCGGCCTGCATGATGTCTTCGAAGAAGATATTCGGCGACTTGCCGCCCAGTTCGACGGTGGACGGGATGATGTTCTCGGCCGCGCATTTTATGATGTGCGAACCCACCGGGGTGGAGCCGGTGAAGGCGATCTTGGCGATGCGCTTGCTGGTGGCCAACGCCTCGCCGGCCTCACGGCCAAAGCCCTGGACGATGTTCAACACGCCCGCCGGCAGCAGGTCGGCGACCAGCTCGGCAAAAATGGTGATCGACAGTGGCGTCTGCTCGGCCGGCTTGAGCACTACACAGTTGCCGGCGGCCAGGGCCGGGGCAAGCTTCCAGGCGGCCATCAGCAACGGGAAGTTCCAGGGGATGATCTGCCCGACCACGCCCAGCGGCTCATGGATGTGATAAGCCACGGTGCCTTCGTTGATTTCGGCCGCGCCGCCCTCCTGGGCACGGATGCAACCGGCAAAATAGCGGAAGTGGTCCGCTGCCAGCGGCACATCGGCATTAAGCGTTTCGCGCACCGCCTTGCCGTTGTCCCAGCTTTCGGTGACGGCCAGCACTTCCAGGTTCTGTTCGATACGGTCGGCAATCTTCAGTAGCAGCAGGGCGCGGTCTTGCACCGAGGTCTTGCCCCAGGCTTCGGCGGCTGCGTGTGCGGCGTCCAGGGCGCGGTCGACGTCCTGGGCAGTGGAACGCGGGAATTCGGCAATCGGCTGGCCATTGACCGGCGAGCTGTTGGTGAAGTACTGGCCAGCCAACGGTTGCACGAACTCGCCATTGATGAAGTTGCCATAACGTGGCTTGAAGGATACGACGGCGCCTGGGGTTCCGGGTTGTGCGTAGATCATGCTGAGCCTCTGCGGGTCGATGCCTGTCCCACGACAGGCGATGGACCGATGGTAAAAAGCCCCGCGTGCCAGGCGAATCCATCGTTGGCAGCGGGGCTCTCGTCATTTGGTAGTAGGGCCGCTTGCCTCAGGCCCACTGCTTTACGGCTTGGCGCTTGCCGTTTGCTGCAGCTGCTTGGGGAGCTTGAAGGTCCAGAGCATGCCGCCCTGGTTGAAGTCCTTGACCCGCTTGGCCACTTCGCCACCCCACAGCGGTACCGCGCCGCCCCAGCCGGAGACCACCGACACGTATTGCTCGCCGTCCATTTCCCAGGTCACGGGCGAGCCAAGCACGCCGGAGCCGGTCTGGAATTCCCAGACCTTGTCGCCGGTCTTGGCGTTGAAGGCCTGCAGGAAGCCTTCCGGCGTGCCGGTGAACACCAGGTTGCCCTTGGTGGTCAGCACCCCGCCCCACAGCGGCGCGTAGTTCTTGTGCCGCCACACTTCCTTGCCACTGATCGGGTCGATGGCACGCAGCACGCCGATGTAGTCTTCGTTGAGCGGTTTGATGGTGAAGCCGGCGCCGAGGAACGCCGCGCCTTTCTTGTAGGCGATGCCTTCGTTCCAGATGTCCATGCCCCACTCGTTGGAGGGCACGTAGAACAGCCCGGTGTCCTTGTTATAGGCCATCGGCATCCAGTTCTTGGCGCCGAGGAACGCCGGGGCGACGAACACCGAACTGCCCTTGGCTTCGCTGCCGGGTGCGCCTGGGCGGCTGGCGTCGTTGTAGATCGGCCGGCCGTCCTTGTCCAGGCCGGTGGCCCAGGTGATCTTGTCGACGAAGGGGAAGCCGCGAATGAACTTGCCGTTGGTGCGGTCCAGCACGTAGAAGAAGCCGTTGCGGTCGGCCGTGGCAGCGGCCTTGACCTCCTTGCCGCCATCCTTGTAGTTGAACGAGATCAGTTCGTTGACGCCGTCGAAGTCCCAGCCGTCATGCGGCGTGCTCTGGAAGTGCCACTTGATGGTGCCGTCGTCAGGGTTCAGCGCCAGGCGCGACGAGGAATACAGGTTGTCTCCGGGGCGCAGGTGCGAGTTCCACGGTGCCGGGTTGCCGGTCCCGAACAGGATCAGGTTGGTTTCCGGGTCGTAGTAACCGCCCAGCCAGGGCGCAGCGCCGCCGGTCTTCCACAGGTCCCCGGGCCAGGTCTTGCCCGCCTCGCCGCCGGAAATACCGTTTTCGATGGCCTTGCCGTCCTTGTACACGTAGCCCATGTGCCCTTCCACGGTGGGTCGCATCCACAGCAGCTCGCCGTTTTCCGGGTTGTAGGCCTGGATCTTGCCCACCACGCCGAACTCGCCACCGGCGACGCCGGTGATCAGCTTGCCGTTGACGATCATGGGCGCGGCGCTGATGGAATAACCTTCCTTGTGGTCGGCCACTTTCTTGCTCCAGACCACCTTGCCGGTGTCCTTGTTCAGGGCCACCAGTTTGGCGTCCAGGGTGCCGAAGAACACCAGGTCGCCGTACAGCGCCACGCCGCGGTTGATCACGTCGCAGCAGGGGCGGATGTCATCCGGCAGGCGTGCATCGTATTGCCACAGTTTCTTGCCGGTGCGCGCATCCACGGCGAACACCCGCGAGTAGGAACCGGTCAGGTACATCACCCCATCCTTGATCAGCGGCTGGGCCTGCTGGCCGCGTTGTTTTTCACCACCGAAGGAGAACGCCCAGACCGGCCGCAGTTCCTTGACGTTGTTGGCATTGAGCAGGTCCAGCGGGCTGTAGCGCTGGCCCTGCACACCCAAGCCATTGGTCACGATCTGCTGCGGGTTCTTCGGGTCCTGGAGGATTTCTTCATTGCTGACAGCGGCGTGGGCTGCACCGGCAAGCAGCATGGCGCTGAGCACCAGGCTCACGGCGAACATGGGGCGACGCGGGGATCGGGTCATGACGGCTACCTTTGGTTTTTTTGTTGTGCCCGGGAAAATTTCCCGGTGTGCCGGGAATTCTTGGTTGCCGCCAGTTCGCCAACAATTGCCCGCTGTGCGGAGTTTTCTAGTTCCTTGGTACAGGGCTGCGTCCCCAAGACAAGCGCGATCCCTTGGGGATAGCGTCAGGGGTTGGCGTCGACCCGCTGGAGTTGTTGGCGTTCGTAGCGGGGATACAGATGGCTGACACTGCGAATCAGCTCATGACGGGTCAGGGTGATCCCGGCAAAGCGTTCAGGGATGGGGCTGCGGATCATCTCGGCCATGTCGTCGCCACGCGCCGCGCCGTCGCGCATCAGGCCATCCAGCCAGCCCAGGTAATCACGCACCTGCGCAAACGGCCGGGCATCGCTGGCCACCGGCCCGTGCCCGGGCACAAGCAGCTTCCAGGGCAAGGCTTGCAGGGTGTCCAGGTCCTTCTGCCACACCTCCAGCCCCGGGCTGTTGGGGGTGGTCAAGGCACGCTCGTAGAAAACCAGATCGCCAGCGAACAGTACGCCGGTCTTCTCATCCAGAATCGCCAGGTCGGCGCCGGTATGCCCGCCTAGCTCCAGCAATCGCAGGCGGTGCCCGCCCACCTCGTGGATACCCGGCTGCAGCACCTGGGTAGGCAGCACCACTTCGGTGCCGCGCATCCAGTCGCCGACCAGGCGGTACATGTTCTCGGCCATGGCCTCGCCCTGCTGGCGCAGCAAGTCGCCGGTACCGGCCAAGGCGCCAATAGGCACATCGGCAAAGGCCTGGTTGCCCAGTACATGGTCAGGGTGATGATGGGTCAGCAGCACCTCCAGCACCGGCTTGTCGGTGGTGGCGGCAATCGCCTGGCGTAACGCGTCGCCGTAACGCTTCGATGGCCCGCTGTCGATCACCACCACACCGCTGTCGGTGACAATGAACGCGGTATTGACGATATTACCGCCATTGGCCTTGCCGAAGTTGTCAGTGCTGCCCTCCAGTAGCCAGGTGCCCTCCGCTATCTGCCGGGGCGCAAGCCGATAGTCCAGGTCTGCCTGGGCCGGCAGCCCCAGGCACAGCAGCAACAGCATCATCCAACGCATGAAGAGCGCCTCTGGTCAGGGGTGAAATCGGGCAATGGGCTCAGGGCACTGCCGCTTCGAACTGGTTGCCGCTGTTGTCCTGCAACAGCAGCCGGGTCGGCCCGGCGCCCTGGATATCGAAGCCCAGGCTGGGGTTTTCGCTGACCGCCGGGTACAGCTCGAGCCTGGCCAGGCGCTGGCCGTTCGCGTCCTGCAACTCGGCATGGTTTAGGAAGAACTCGGGAATACCGCTGACCAGGCCGTTGTCCATCGGATGGGCCACCTGCAGGCGCAAGCGGCTGCTGTCGCCACGCGGGTAGCGCCCGCCCAGCACTTCACCGAGGTGTTCTTCCCAGCCAGGCTGCGTGCGCACCACGCTGGGCGCGGTACAGCCGCCGCCGGCGGCATCGATCAGGGTCGAGCCGACGTGCCACAGGCCGTCGCGTGTCAGCACGGCGGCGCGCAGCGGCGTGGCCTGTTCGATGCGGATGCGGATCGACAACCAGGGCAACACGCGCTCGCCGGGCTGAAAGTCGACAATGCGCGGCAACGGGTTGAGTTCGGCCCAGGCGATTATCCGCACCACCTCGCCAGCGAATGCCCGGGCGTCGATCTCCAACGGCACCTGCCGTGCGTCCTCGGCAAAGGGCGGCGCCAGCAGCTTGACCCGGTCATCGAAGACGAACGCGGCCTGGCCCAGCAACTGCTTGTGGTAGAAGTCCCACATCACCGAGGGCACCGGGTCCGTCTGCGGGGCTGGGGTGGCAGCCTGGGCTGACCAGGGTATGCAGCAGGCCAGCAGGAAAGTCGCTTTCAAGTTCATGATCCGCTCCCATGGATCAACACAGGATCTTCAGGGGTACCAAGGCCACTGTGGGAGCGGGTTCACCCGCGAAGAATCCGACGCGGTGCATGGCACCGGCTTCGCCGGTGTTCGCGGGTAAACCCGCTCCCACAGGGTGATGTGTTGCCTGCGCGAATCCGCGGGCCTGGGCAATTTGTTACTGATACATCTCGGGAACCTCGTAGCGCAGGCCGTAAGCTGCATACATCGCCTTGAGCCGGCCATCGCGGATCATCGCCTCAAGGGTCTCCTCCACGGCATAGGCCAGCTGACGGTTGCTTTCATGGACGGCCATGCCGATTTCCCAGGCCTGCTTGCCCAGGTTGGGGTAGGCGTTTTCCGCCAGGGCCAATTGCGGGTCGGCGGCCTGGTGCAGCTGCCAGTCAACTTCGCCACGCATCGCCATCACCGCGTCCACCTGGCCAGCCTGCATGGCGCTGAACGCCTGCTGTACACCGGGGTAATGATGGGTTTTGGCACTGAGCATGCCGTTGAACACAGAAGTCAGGTAGAACGAAGGCACGCTGTCCACCTCGACACCGATCGGGTGCTGCTGGAACACCGCCACACTGCCCACCGACTTCAGACGACGCTGGTCGTAGGCCACCTGCCAGCGCTCTTGCTGATAAGGGCCGAACATCACCACCTGGGCGTTTTCCAGCTCGCCCAGTTCGTTGCGTCTTTGCGCGTAGGCGTGGTCGTAGGGCACCCTCATCATCAGGTCGGCCAACTGCTGGTGGCGCAGCGGGCTGCCACGCCAGATGTAATCGCGCAGGTCATCGTCGAGTTTTTCCCCGGCCGGCGCCCAGATCAGTTGCAAGCGCACTCCCAAGGCGGTGGCCAGCGCCTGCGCCAGCTCCACATCGACACCCCGGGGCTTGCCGTGGTCCTCGAAACTGTAGGGCGCGAAATCCTTGTACACCGCCACCTTCAGTTCGCCAGCGGCGATGATCGCGTCGTAGTTGCGCACCTGCGCCTGGGCCGTCGCGCACCACAGCAGCAGGCTACAAAGCCACACGGCAAACAGACGCATGGCCGTCACTCCTCGACGTGCACGCTGTCCAGGTAGGTGCGCACCGCCCACAGGGCTTCCTGGCTGAGGTAATCGGCCATCTTCGGCATGTACACACGGCCATCGCGGACCGCGCCATGGCGTACCCGTTCGACAAACCATTCATCCCCGGCGTCACCGGCATCGAGCATGCGCAGGTCGGGGGCGATACCGCCGGACTTGGCCTCCAGGCCATGGCAGGCAGCGCAATTCTGGTTGTAGGCCGAGGCGCCGATTTCCACGGCCTTGTCGTGCTCGGGCGAGCTGCGGTAAGGGTTTACTGCCGCCCAGCCGTCGCCGTCCAGGCTTACACCGGCGTCCTTGATCGGGGTCAGGCCCTTGGTCTCCACCGCCTGGGGCACCACGTTGCCATGGGCAAAAGCGGTACTGGTCAGCACCGCTGCAGCCAGCAGCCCTGCAGCAAGCAACACATTGCGTTTTGTTGTCATTGTTATGCCCTCACCATTGCACGCAAAGCCTCAACCACAGAGGCCGTGCCGCCATCTTAGAAACAGCTTGCGAATGGTCGAATGCTGCTTTGGTGGCCGGGCCTTACTCCCTTGGTAGTAGGGCTTGTGGCGAAGGGCCAATTGAGGTGCCGTTCGGGAACTATTCCCGGCAAGGGCGGGATTTTTTCCGTATCCCGCGACAGCGCCCCCGCCCCACCCTGTGCAGGCCAAAACCTCCACTGGGAACTGCAACCATGACAATAAGATCGCTACCCGCCCTTTCCCCTCTGGCCCTGAGCGTGCGCGTCCTGCTACTGGCCGGTGGCCTGGCCCTGGGCAATGTGGCAACAGCGGCCACTGCACCTGCGGCACCTGCCGGCAAGAGCGTCACCTGGGAAGACATCGCCAACGACCACCTGACCACCAAGGACGTGCTGCAGTACGGCATGGGCACCAATGCCCAGCGCTGGAGCCCGCTGGCCCAGGTCAATGACCAGAACGTGTTCAAGCTGACTCCGGCCTGGTCGTACTCCTTCGGCGACGAGAAGCAGCGCGGCCAGGAATCCCAGGCCATCGTCAGCGACGGCGTGGTCTACGTCACCGGCTCGTACTCGCGGGTGTTTGCCCTTGATGCCAAGACCGGCAAACGCCTGTGGACCTACAACCACCGCCTGCCCGACAACATTCGCCCGTGCTGCGACGTGGTCAACCGCGGGGCGGCCATCTTCGGCGACAAGATCTACTTCGGCACCCTGGACGCGCGGCTCATCGCCCTCGACAAGCACACTGGCAAAGTCGTGTGGAACAAGAAGTTCGGCGACCACAGCGCCGGCTACACCATGACCGGCGCCCCGGTGCTGATCAAAGACAAGACCAGCGGCAAGGTGCTGCTGATCCATGGCAGCTCGGGCGATGAATTCGGCGTGGTCGGCCAGTTGTTCGCCCGCGACCCGGACACCGGTGAAGAAGTGTGGATGCGGCCCTTCGTCGAGGGCCACATGGGCCGCCTGAACGGCAAGGACAGCACCCCCACCGGCGACGTCAAGGCGCCATCCTGGCCAGACGACCCAACCACCGAAACCGGCAAGGTCGAAGCCTGGAGCCACGGCGGCGGCGCCCCTTGGCAAAGCGCGAGCTTCGACCCCGAAACCAACACCATCATTGTCGGCGCTGGCAACCCTGGCCCCTGGAATACCTGGGCGCGCACGTCGAAGGACGGCAACCCGCATGACTTCGACAGCCTGTACACCTCCGGCCAGGTCGGCGTCGACCCGAGTACCGGCGAGGTCAAGTGGTTCTACCAGCACACCCCCAACGATGCCTGGGACTTCTCCGGCAACAACGAGCTGGTGCTGTTCGACTACAAGGACAAGGACGGCAACGTGGTCAAGGCCACCGCCCACGCCGACCGCAACGGCTTCTTCTATGTGGTCGACCGCAACAACGGCAAGCTGCAGAACGCCTTCCCCTTCGTCGACAACATCACCTGGGCCAGCCATATCGACCTGAAGACCGGCCGCCCGGTGGAAAACCCCGGCCAACGCCCGGACAAGCCGCTGCCGGGTGAAACCAAGGGCAAGCCGGTGGAAGTCTCGCCACCGTTCCTGGGTGGCAAGAACTGGAACCCGATGGCCTACAGCCAGGACACCGGGCTGTTCTACATCCCCGGCAACCAGTGGAAAGAGGAATACTGGACCGAGGAGGTGAACTACAAGAAGGGTTCGGCGTACCTGGGCATGGGCTTCCGTATCAAGCGCATGTACGACGACCATGTCGGCACCTTGCGCGCCATGGACCCGACCACCGGCAAGCTGGTGTGGGAGCACAGGGAGCACCTGCCGCTGTGGGCGGGCGTACTGGCAACCAAGGGCAACCTGGTGTTCACCGGCACGGGCGACGGCTTCTTCAAGGCCTTCGACGCCAAGACGGGCAAGGAGCTGTGGAAGTTCCAGACCGGCAGCGGCATCGTCTCGCCGCCTATCACCTGGGAGCAGGACGGCGAGCAGTACATCGGCGTGACCGTGGGCTACGGCGGCGCCGTGCCGCTGTGGGGCGGCGACATGGCCGAGCTGACCAAGCCGGTGGCTCAGGGTGGTTCGTTCTGGGTGTTCAAGATCCCGAGCTGGGACAACAAGACTGCGCAGCGCTGACTGCCTGAGGTAAAGCGTTACCGGGGCTGCTTTGCAGCCCATCGCCGGCAAGCCAGCTCCCACACTACGGTGCAGATCTCAAGGGCTGTGCAGTCCCTGTGGGAGCTGGCTTGCCGGCGATGGGTCGCAACGCGGCCCCATAACGCTTATCCCGAATGCATTCAGGTCCGCCCCACAACTGCCCTGTTCCAACTGAGAGCCTTTCACCATGAACTACCTGCCATTTGCCTTGCTGTTGATACTGTCCCCTGCCTTGGCCGGGAGTGCCGACGACGAGGGCAACGATGCCCCCTTGACCATCAACGGCTGCGTCATTGCCGAAGCCAGCCAGTGCCCGGGGGCCAACCTGCGCGGCGCCAAGCTGGCCAACCAGGACCTGCGCAAGATGAACCTGGCCGGTGCCGACCTGCGTGATGCCGACCTGCGCCATGCCCGGCTGGACCTGGCCAACCTGGAAAAAGCCCGCCTGCAGGGCGCCAACCTGACCCGTGCCAGCCTGCAACAGAGCAACCTGCGTGTGGCTGACCTGAGCAACAGCAAGCTGGTGGCCATTCAGGGCTGGGGCTTGTTCGCCCAAGGGGCACAGTTTGCAAAGGCCGACCTCAGTGCAGCCTACTTGCAGTTCGCCAGGCTGTCCGGGGCGAAGCTGCAGCAGGCCAACTTGCAGGCGGCGGACCTGGAGATGGCCTGGCTGAGCAAGGCTGATTTGCAAGGGGCCAACCTGAGCGATGCCAACCTGCAAGAGGCCAAGTTTGGCCAGAGCAACCTTGCGCGTGCCGATTTGCGCGGGGCGCGGCAGCATTACGGAAATTTCCAGGAGGCGAACATGGAGGGGTGCAAGGGATGCCCGGATACATGGGACAAATAAGTTCAGTTAGCAGGGGCCGCTTTGCGGCCCCGGCAAGCGCAGCTGACACACCTCACCCCGCCACCCGCACCACCCCCAGGTTGATGCCCAGGTGCACCAGCTCGGCATGCGAACTGACCTGCAACTTGCTCTTGAGCAAGGTCAAATGATTGGACACAGTCTTGGCGCTGATGCACAGCTGCTCGGCAATCACCCGCATCGGCGTACCCTTGGCCAGCATCGTGAAAATCTCCAGTTCACGCTGGGTCATGCGCTGCAAGCGCGGGTCACTGGTGCTTTGCTGTGACGTGCACGCCAACTGCGTAGCCAAGGGCTGTTCGATGTAGGCATGCCCGGCCAACACCCGCTGCACCGCCTCGATCAACACCTCGGGCGCCGAGTTCTTGGTCAGGTAGCCCGAGGCCCCGGCTTCCAGCGCCTGTCGCACCAGCGGCAACTCGTCGTGCATGCTGAAAAACAGCACCCTCAGCTGCGGCAAGCGCTGACGCAGGCGGCGGGTGGTTTCCAGGCCGCTGATACCCGGCAGGCCAAAGTCCATGATCACCAGGTTCGGCACTTGCTCCTGCACCCGGGCCAAGGCCTCTTCACCACTGGCGGCCTCACGCACCTGCACCGTCGGTAATACAGTCCGCAGCAGGCTGGCATAGCCCTGGCGAACCACGGCATGGTCATCGACCAATACGATATTCATTACACCTCCTTGGGGATGTTCAGGGCCAGCGCCCAGCCGCCACCCGGGCGGCTCAAGATACGCAGCTCCCCCCCAAGGCTACGGGCGCGCTCGGCCATCGAATGCAGACCTACCCCTGGGCGCTGGGGCGGGTGCGCGCCGCGGCCATTGTCGCGAATGAACAGGCGCAAACCCTTGGCACTGCGCTGCAGGCGCACTCGCACCTGGCTGGCGCCGGCATGCCGGGCGACGTTGGTCAGTGCCTCTTGCAGCAAGCGGTACAGGTGCGTTCTGCTCGCCCCGGGCAGCGCCGGCAAGTGCTCGCCAACCCGCAGCCGGCACTCGATGCCCTGGCTGGCCTGCCACTGGCTCACCAGCAGGCCGAACGCCTCAGCCAGCGGCATGTAGTGCAGCGCCACCGGATACAGGTTGTGCACCAGGGCGCGAAATCCTTGCTGGAGGCGCTCGCAATTGAGTTCGAGGTCGTGCGCCGTCTGTGTCACCACCGCAGGTTGCTCGGCCACCACACGCAACAGACAGAGCTGGGCACGAATACCTGCCAGGTATTGCCCCAGGTCGTCGTGCAGCGCCTGCGCCAGCTGGGTACGCTCTTGCTCCTGTGCCGCCAGCAGTGCCTGGGTCAGCTGCGCATTGTCGCCCCGGGCCTGCTCCAGCGTCGCGGTCATATGGTTGAAGTAAGCTGCCAACTGGCGCGCCTCCGGCAGCCCCGCCTCGCGCAAGCGCGCAGTCAACTGCCCGCCCGAAACCTGGCGCAAGGCGCACAGCAGCTCATCCAGCAGGCCCATGGCCCGCCGTACCGCCCAGCGAATGGTCAGCAAGCTCAACAGCAAGGCCAGGCCACACAGGCCAAGCAGTTGCTGCAGAGAGTCCCAGACTTCGTCGATCTCATCCCGCGGATCGACCGCAATCAACACCCTGCGCCCGTCATTCAGCGCCAGCAGCCGACTGCTGCTGGGGCGCTCGCCAAACAGCTGGTGGCCCAGCCAGGCATCCAGCCCGGTTTGCGGCGGTAACCGCGGCGCTTCACCCGGCGCCAGCCAGTGCACCCGCACATGGCGCAGGCTCTGGGTCAGCCGGGGTTGCAGGCTTGCCGGGTCGTGTTCGGCAGTGTCACCGAGGTACGCCACCACCGCTTCGGCAGACTGCAACTCACGCTCTACGTCAGCAACCGCCTGGTGCAACAACACGCCGGCACAGGCCAGCGCCACCAAAGCGAAACAGAACGTGACCCACAGGTTGATCCGCCACAGGGCCGACAGGTTGACAAGGCGCACAGGCGATTCTCCTCGGGGCGTCGTGGCCCATCGTGCTCCCCATCCTAAAGCCGCAGCACCCGCGCCGAATTACTACCTTGGTACCGGGCTAGCGCTACTTTCTGCATATTTCCTCCTCCCGGCGGGCTTCCTATGCTGGCGCCATCTGCCGTGGAGTGTGTTATGCGCCAGCCTGCCCACCTTGCCCTGACCTGCCTGCTGGCCCTGGCCGCGACGCTGTCTGCGCCACTGGCGCCCGCCGCTCAGGGCCAACCCGCAGCACCACTGCAAGTGCGCATCGGCTACCTGGGCTATCGGCCCGACCCCGGCCCGCTGCTGTCCAATGTCATTTCTGAGCCTGCCGACGCCGGGCGGCAAGGTGCCGAGCTGGCGATTGTCGACAGTAACAGCACCGGGCGCTTCCTGAAGCAGCAGTTCCAGCTGAGCAACGCCACGGTCGACAGCCCCGAGGCGCTGCTGCAGGCGGCAAAGGCACAGCACGACCAAGGCCTGCGGCTGTTTGTGGTGAATGCCCCGGCCGCCAGCCTGCGCGCTTTGTCTGCCGCGCTGCCCGACAGCCTGTTGTTCAACGCCGGCAGCCCCGACGACAGCCTGCGCAGCAACCAGTGCCTGGGCAATGTGCTGCACAGCCTGCCGGGGCGGGCCATGCTGGCCGACGCGCTGGTGCAATTTCTGGTGCTGCGCAAGTGGCAGCGGGCGCTGCTGGTGGTGGGCCAGACCGAAGACGACCATGCCTACGCCGCCGCCCTGCGCCGTTCGGTGAAGCGCTTTGGCGTGCAATTGGTAGCGGAGAAGACCTGGACCTTCGACAACGACCAGCGCCGCAGCGCCCAGGCCGACATGCCGCTGTTCACCCAAACCGCCGAATACGACGTGGTGCTGGTGGCCGACGAGCGCGGCGACTTTGGCGAGTATTTGCCCTACCAGACCTGGTACCCCCGCCCCGTGGCCGGCACCCAGGGCCTGACCCCCACCGGCTGGCACAAGACCGTGGAAACCTTTGGCGCAGCGCAGCTGCAAAAACGCTTCGAAGCCCAGGCCGGGCGCTGGATGAATGACCGCGACTTTGCCGCCTGGATGGCCGTGCGCAGCATTGCCAGCGCAGCCAGCAAGCTGCGCCAGGCCGAACCCCGCGCGCTACAACAACTGCTGCTCAGCGAACAGTTGCCACTGGATGGTTTCAAGGGCCGCAAGCTCAGCTACCGCCCGTGGAATGGCGAACTGCGCCAGCCAATCCCGCTGGTGCAGCCGCGCGCCCTGGTCAGCACTTCGCCGCAGGAGGGCTTCCTGCACCCTTTCAACGAAATGGACAGCCTGGGCTACGACAAGCCCGAAGTGACCTGCAGCTACCCCTGACCCGATAACCACAACAATAAGGAATTCGCCATGCGCCGCCCCCTCTTCCACCGGGCCCTGCTTTACCCCAGCCTGCTGTCGGGCGCTTTGGCGCTTGCCTGCGGGCACGCCATGGCCGCCACTGCCTGGGTCTCCAACGAGAAGGACAACAGCCTCAGCCTGATCGACATGCAAACGCTGGAAGTCACCGAAACCTTGCCGGTGGGCCAGCGCCCGCGCGGCCTGCTGCTGTCACACGACAACAAGCTGCTGTACATCTGCGCCAGCGATTCGGACCGGGTGCAGGTGATGGACGTGGCCACCCGCAAGATCATCAAGGAGCTGCCCTCTGGTAAAGACCCCGAGCAGTTCGCCCTGCACCCCAACGACCGCTGGCTGTACGTGTCCAACGAGGACGATGCGCTGGTGACGGTGATCGACACCGTCACCGACAAGGTGCTCGGGCAGATCGACGTCGGTATCGAACCCGAAGGCATGGCGGTGAGCCCCGATGGCAAGTGGGCCGTCAACACCAGTGAAACCACCAACATGCTGCACTGGATCGACACCAGCACCCAGACCCTGGCCGACAGCACCCTGGTCGACCAGCGGCCGCGTTTCGTCGAGTTCGACAAGGACGGTTCGCGGCTGTGGGCGTCGGCGGAAATCGGTGGCACGGTGACCATCCTCGACGTGGCCACCCGACAAGTGCTGAAAACCCTGAACTTCCAGATCAAGGGCGTTCACCCGGACAAGGTCCAGCCGGTGGGCATCAAGCTCAGCGCCGATGGCAAGTACGCCTTCGTCGCCCTGGGCCCGGCCAACCATGTGGCGGTGATTGATGCCAAGACTTACGAGGTACTCGACTACCTGCTGGTCGGGCGGCGGGTCTGGCAGCTGGCATTCACCCCGGACCAGCGCCAGTTGCTGGCCACCAACGGGGTCAGCGGCGACGTTTCGGTGATCGACGCGAAATCCCTCAAAGTGCTCAAGTCGGTGAAGGTCGGGCGCTACCCCTGGGGCGTGGTGGTAACACCATGAACGCCCTGGACGTCAGTGATGTGAGCTTCGCCTACGGCCAGCGCGAAGCCCTCAAGCAGGTGGGTTTCAGCCTGGCGCCCGGGCGCTTCGCCGCGCTGCTGGGCCCCAATGGCGCCGGCAAGTCGACCTTGATCGCCCTGCTTACCCGCCTCTACGACCTGCAGCACGGCGACATCCGCGTGAGCGGCTGCTCACTGCGCAACGCTGCACGCCCGGCGTTGCGCCAGTTGGGCGTGGTGTTTCAGCAAAGCACCCTGGACCTGGACCTGAGCGTTGAACAGAACCTGCGCTACCACGCCGCGCTGCATGGCCTGTCGCGGCGCCAGAGCGACCGGCGGGTGGAAGCCGAACTGGCCCGCCAGGGCCTTGGCGAACGCAGGCGCGATCGTGTACGCGAGCTGAACATCGGCCATCGGCGCCGGGTGGAAATTGCCCGCGCGCTGCTGCATGAGCCGCGCCTGCTGCTGCTCGACGAAGCCAGCGTCGGCCTTGACCCTGCCAGCCGACTGGCGCTCAACCAGCACCTGCGCGGGCTGTGCCGCGAGCAGCAGCTCAGTGTGCTGTGGACCACCCACCTGCTGGATGAAGTGCAGCCCAGCGATGACTTGCTGATTCTGCATCAGGGCCGCCTGGTAGCCAGTGGCACCGCCGATGCGCTGAGCCTGGAGCACGGCGGCGACCTCGACAACGCCTTTGCCAGGCTGACCAACGCCCACTCAGGAGCCGACGCCCGATGAACGCTTACTGGCAATGTTTCAACGGCATCATGCTGCGCGAATGGCTGCGCTTCGTGTTGCAGCGCACGCGCCTGCTCAGTGCCCTGGTGCGCCCGCTGCTGTGGTTGCTGGTGTTCGCCGCCGGGTTTCGCGCGGCGCTGGGCATTGCAATCATCGAGCCCTACGACACCTATATCCCTTACGAGGTGTACATCATTCCGGGCCTGGCCTGCATGATTCTGCTGTTCAACGGCATGCAGGGCTCGCTGTCGATGGTCTATGACCGCGAGATGGGCAGCATGCGCGTGCTCTTGACCAGCCCATTGCCGCGGCCTTTCCTGCTGGGCAGCAAGCTGTTGGCGACTTCGTTGATTTCCCTGCTGCAAGTCTATGCCTTCCTCGCCATCGCCTGGCTCTACGGCGTGCAGCCACCGGCTGCGGGCTTGCTGCTGGCGCTGCCGGCAATGCTGCTGGTGGCGTTCATGCTCAGCGCCTTGGGCCTGTTGCTGTCGAACGCGATCCGCCAACTGGAGAATTTTGCCGGGGTGATGAATTTCGTGATTTTTCCGCTGTTTTTCCTGTCTTCGGCGTTGTACCCGCTGTGGAAGATGCGCGAGGCCAGCCAGTGGTTGTACTGGCTGTGTGCTGTGAACCCGTTTACCCATGCCGTGGAACTGGTGCGGTTTGCGCTTTATGAGCGGCTGAACCTGCTGGCGCTGGCGGTGTGCCTGGGGTTGACCGCCTTGTTTACCCTGCTGGCGATACTCACCTTCAACCCCCAGCATGCGGCGCTGCGCAAGCCCCGCTGACGGGTCGCAATCCATTGGCTGAGCGAGGCGCCTGTGGGAGCGGGTTTACCCGCGAAGAAGGCGACGCGGTGTATGGCACCGGCTATGCCGGTGTCGCGGGTGAACCCGCTCCCACAGGGACTGCTCCAGCATGAAAAAAATTAGCAAATCGGGAATATCGTCGGTCCGCCAGCTACTACTTTAGTACTGCCTTTGCTGTCTAATCGTCGCATTCACAACGCACCGCCACTGGCATGTAATGGGCCTATAACAAAAAGGACAAAACCATGCCACGTGCCCTGCGCCCTTTGTTGGCTGCCCTTTCGCTGAGCCTGTCGCTGAGCGTCGCCCACGCCGACACCACGCCGCTGTTCTCCGCCGAAGGCTACCGCGCCACCCTCTATCGCAGCCCGACCCCGCAACAGGTCGAAGGTGGCCAGGTCATCGACACCGCCACGCTGCAACGCCTGCTGGCCCAGACGCCCAGGCCGGTGCTGGTTGACGTCTACCGCCGGCAATGGCTGCAAGGCCGCTTCATCGAAGACGAACCACACAGCAACCTGCCCGGCAGCGTGTGGCTGGCCAACACCGGCGACGGCGAACTGAGCCCGGCCTGGCAGGACTACTTCGTGCGTAACCTGCAAAAAGCCACTGCCGGGCACCCGGAGCAACCGCTGGTCTTCTACTGCCGCTCCGATTGCTGGTTAAGCTGGAACGCGGTAAAACGCGCAAAAGCCCTGGGCTATGACAACCTGTACTGGTACCGCGACGGCGTGGACGCCTGGCAGCAGGCCAACCTGCCGCTGCAGCCGGCGCAGCCCGTGCCCTTCCCCTGAAACACTTGCCTGCGAACGCGTGCCCATCCAATAAAAACAAGGTGAAAAGGCCATGTACAAAATTCTGATTGCCGACGATCACCCCCTGTTTCGCGAAGCCATCCACAACGTCATCAGCGATGGTTTTCAAGGCAGCGAGGTCATGGAGACGGCCGACCTGGACAGCGCCCTGGCATTGACCCAGGCGCACGATGACCTCGACCTGATCCTGCTTGACCTGAACATGCCCGGCATGCACGGCCTCAATGGCCTGATCACCCTGCGCAACGAGGCGCCGACCACCCCGGTAGTGATCGTTTCAGCCGAGCAGGAAAAGCAGATCGTGTTGCAGGCCATCACCTACGGTGCCGTGGGCTTCATCACCAAGTCCTCGCCACGCTCACAGATGATCGAAGCGATCGAGCAGATCCTCAATGGCAATGTCTACCTGCCACCGGACATCATCCGCGCGCAAAAAAGCAGCACCAGCCGGCGCCACAACGATACCCCGAGCTTCCCGCCGGAAATGCTCCAGGCGCTGACCCGCAAGCAGCTGCTGGTGCTTGAGCGCATGACCAAGGGCGAATCGAACAAGCAGATCGCCTATACGCTGGATATCGCCGAAACCACGGTCAAGGCGCATGTTTCGGCTATCTTGCGCAAGCTCAATGTGCACAACCGGGTGCAGGCAATCCTGAGTGCCGGCGATATCGATTTTGCTGATTACTTGAGGCGTTGACCTGTAACGGCCTATTCGCGGGCTTGCCCGCTCCCACAGAAGCCTGCGAAAAGGCCAGCGGCTATGTCATGCCGCCGGCCAACAAGTGGCTCATCGCCGTCTTGAGCTTCATCGGCCGCACCGGTTTGTGCATCAGGGTATGGCCCAGCTCGCGGATCTGCTGCTTGAGGTCGTTACTGTAGTTGGCGGTGATCATCAGCGCCGGTAGCGGCTGAGCGCGGCGGGCATTGATCCGCGCCACGGCGTCGACACCGTTGCAGTCGTTGTCCAGGTGGTAGTCGGCGATCAGCAGATCGGCCTCGGCGTGGTAATTGTCCACCTGGCGCGCCAGGTCTTCCTCCGACAGCGCCGTGACCACCTGGCAGCCCCAGCCCTCCAGCAGGGTACGCATGCCGGCGCAGATCGCCGCATCGTTATCCAGCACCCACACCCGCGCCCCACGCAAGCGTTCGAGCATCGGCTCGCAGATCACCGGGCTTGGCTGGGCCTTGGGCGCGGTGGCGCTCAGCGGCACTTCGACGGCGAACACCGAGCCTTTGCCTAGCCATGAACGCACCCGGATCCGGTGGCCGAGGATGCCGGCGATCTTTTCCACGATCGCCAGGCCCAAACCCAACCCGCGGTCCTGGTCCGGGCGCTGGACATCACCGCGCTTGAACTCCTGGAACATTTCTTCCAGGTGCTCTTCGGCAATGCCGATACCGCTGTCCCACACTTCGATCCGCAGGCCGCCACGCTGGCGCCGACAACCCAACACAACGCGCCCGCTGTGGGTGTAGCGGATGGCATTGCTGAGCAGGTTGCGCAGGATCCGCGCCAGCAGCTGGATGTCACTGCGCACCACCGCAGAACAGCCCACAAAATGCAGTTCAAGCCCTTCGCTGCGCGCCACTTCGGCGTATTCGGCAGCCAGGTTGTCCATCAGTTCGCTGAGGGCGAACGGGGCGACATCGGCCTTGATCACGCCGGCATCGAGCTTGGATATATCAACCAGGGTGCCTAGCAGGTTCTCTACATCCTCCAGCGAGTTGCTCACATTTCGAACGAGGTGGGCACTGTCTTGCGGCTCGCGGCGCTCGAGCAGCGCGCTGGTGAACAGCCGCGCCGCATTCAGCGGTTGCAGCAGGTCGTGGCTGACCGCAGCGAGGAATTTGGTTTTCGACAGGTTGGCCTGTTCGGCCTCGCGCTTGGCCTCGCGCAGGCGCGACTCGGCCTGGCTGCGCTCCTCTATCTCACGCAGCAACTGGTCGTTGAGGCTGGTCAGTTCAGCGGTGCGTTCGCGCACCCGTTGCTCCAGGTGTTGATAGGCCTGGTGCAGCGCCTGGGCGGTATTGCGGCGCTCGGTAATGTCGCGGATCAATACGAAGATGCCCACCACGTCGCCATTGGCCAGGCGGTTGGGTACGTAGGAGCGCAGCATGTAGCGCTCCTGGCCAGTGATGTTGGTTTCGGCAAATTCGAAGGTGACGCTCTCCCCCGCCAAGGCACGCGCCACATAGGCTTGCAGGCGCTGGTAATGCTGCTCGCTGTGGGCCTCGCGCAGGCTCTGGCCCAGCATCACGCCGTGCGGCCAGCAATACCATTCTTCATAAACCTTGTTGGTGAATTCGTAGACCAGATCGGCATTCAGGTAAGCGATCAGCGCCGGGACATTGTCGGTAATCAGGCGAATCTGGTGTTGGTGGGCGGTCTCGGCCCGCTGTCGGGCTTCGCTCAGCAGCCGGTTGACGGCCTTGAGCTCAGCCATGGCCTGGTTCAGGGCATCGGTGCGTTCACGCACCTGCTCGGCCAGCACCACCGAATGCTGGAACGCCGCATAGGGGTCGTTGCCCCGCGTTACCCCCGACTCGATGCGTTCAATCAACGCGCCGTTGATCCGCTGCAACTTGTGGTTTTCGTGCTGCAGCCGGCTGAGCTCTGCTTGCAGTTCAGCGCCCGACAGGAGGCCGGTTGCGGGCAATGGCGACCCCGGTGAAGGTCTGGTTGATATGCATGCCATTGAACTGTTCTCCGTAGGTGTTGAAGCCGATCACCCGCTGCTCGCGCAAGAACGCACCCACCGGCTCCAGGCCGTGATGGGCTTCCAGCTCCAGACGCCGCAGAAAGCAATCACAACCGATGGTCAGCAGCGGCGGGCCAAGGCGCTGGTGCAAACCGTCGAACAGCTGGTGCAGGTTCGGCAACAGCGGGCCCGGGGCCATGGCGGTGAGCACGATGCCATTTTCCACTGCGCAGTAGAAACTCAGGCTCAGGTCCGGATGCACTTGCTGGATCGCCCGCACGTAGTACTGGTCATGAATGCGCACGGCCAGCGGATGGGCGGCGAAAACCCGGTAATCGAGCGCAGCCACCGGCACGCCGATGTGCCGGGCGTACTCCTCGGCAGCAGGCTCGGCATTCAGCTCGAAGACCCGACGCTGGGCGCTGTCGGCGCCGGTTACCACCAGTTTTTCCTGCCGTGGCAGGATGTGGTGCGTGGTGAACACTTCAAAATCGAGCCAGGTGTTGACCAGCACCACCACTGCGGCACCGTTGTGGAACGCGCCACCGAAATACACATGGGTACGGGTCAGGTAATTGTCGTCACCGGCCGAACCGCCAAAATGCGGGATGTCACCCAGTGCCGCGCTGAGCGCGGCGAGCACCATCTCCTCGCGGCTGGACAGGCCGTCGAGCAGGGTCAGGGCAAAGCTGTGGCCCTTGATCGGCGCCAGGGTGTTGCTGCGGCAGGTGCCGACCAGGCGCTCGACCATCTGCTGCGCGTCGATCAGGCTGAAGTGCTCCATCTCATCGATGAGCTCGGTGGCGATGGAAAAATGCCGGTGATCAAAGCCCACCGCCGTGACGCAATTGCGGCCGTAGCCCAGCGGGGTGATTTCGCCAGCGCTGGTGCAACCGACCAGGCGGATACCGCCAAAGCCCTGCTCCAACGCTTCGCCCAAGGCTTGCAAGTCGTATTCGGCGGAACAGAAGAACAGCACGAAACCCAGGTGCGGGTGCAGCAGCTGCCGCGCCAGGTCCTGGGCGGCCACCCGTGCATCGGGGGCCTGTGACATGGCGCTGACCACACCGTCGTTTTGAGCCTGCTGCATCGTGGTCTCCGGCGCGGGTGGCTGAGGGGTCAGTGTACGAAGGTGAGCAAGGGGGACGAATGCTACTTGGGTAGTGGGTGGGCGGTTCCATGGGCGTAATAGCCCGCATCATTTGGGGCCGCCTTGCGGCCCATCGCCGGCAAGCCAGCTCCCCTCAAGCTTTGCGCGGTCTCTGTGGGAGCTGGCTTGCCGGCGATGGGCTGCGCAGCAGCCCCAAGGATTCACCAGGTCAACACCGCACCCACCGCAAAGGTATCGGTGTCTTCGTTCTGCGCGCTGGTGTCATGCCCGTCGATGGAAAACTGGTTGTACTCGGCCACCAGCTTGAGGTTATCGTTTACATCATGGAACAGCGCCACGCCGCGGGTCTCGTAGTCCGCCCCGCTGCCCACCGCGCCATTACCATCGTCCTTGGTCTTGCCATAGGACAGCGCCACGCGGTTCTTGCCGAACTTGTACGAGCCCTGCAGCAGGTAGCCGTCACTGTCGACATTGCGCAAAACCGGTTCGCCCGCGTTGTTGGTGAAGAACGGGTTGATGCCCTTGGCCTGGAACCCCGAGCCGGTCAGCGACAGCCCGCCCATCTTGGCCTGCACGCCATAGCCGACACCTTTGGAGGTAATGGACTCCACCGTCGAATCGGTATTGTCGGATGTCTGGTAGCTGCCGTTGACCCAGCTGTAGATCTGCGCCCCGCCCAGGTCGAACTGGTAGGTGATCTCGCTTTCGGTGCGCGGGTTTTCCTGGTAGGCCTTGCCGGTCGGGCTGCTGTCGTTGGTGTCTACCGGGTCCATGATGCCCACCGCCACCCGCAGGCCGTCCATCACCGGCGTGCGGTAAGTGATCTGCGAGGTGGGGAACGGGTACGGGTAACCACTGCCGATGTTGCCGAACGACACCCCGCCGCCGTCCACCAGCCCCAGCGTGTCGCTGACCTGGCCATAACCGGCCAGCAGCTCGTCCAGCAGGATGTTGGAGCGGGCGAACAACCCGAAGTCCTTGCCGATCAGCACCTCGCCCCACGCGGGGTTGGCCACGGTGCCGTAGAACTGGCGCACGTCGATGGCGGTGTCGGTGCCGTTGGTTTCACTGTCGTTGATGGTTACCCAGAACGAGGCACGCGCGCCGAGCTTCAGGTCATCCACCTGCTTGCCCATGTTGAAGCCAAGGTAGTTGGGCAAGAAGCCCATTTTCACCCGCGACTGGCGGCGGTCGAACTGTTCGCCCTCACGGTCGACCTTGCTGTTGACGTAGAAGGCATTGATGTAACCGTCGGTGGAAAACGTTGTCTGGTCCTTGTCGTACAGCATGATCTCGGCCTCGGCGACGCCGCTCAGGCCCAGGGCAGAAAAGCTGGCGATGGCGGCTGCGAGGAAACGAGGCGGCAGGTGCTTATTGTTGTTGTGCATGGCGCGCTCCAAACGGGGACTGGATGTCGGAGGCGATTATCGGAAGTGGCCAAATGGCCAGATACGCTGCTTTGGGGGGAGCGGGTAGCGGCCTTGGGCTGGCGAATGCGGCGTGATGATTTGGTCGCGCTACCGGGTCTGGCCAGGAGGCAAGACCTAAGGTGTACGCATGAATAGCAGGCGGGTAT
Organism: Pseudomonas putida NBRC 14164; assembly: GCF_000412675.1. Taxonomy (NCBI): domain Bacteria; kingdom Pseudomonadati; phylum Pseudomonadota; class Gammaproteobacteria; order Pseudomonadales; family Pseudomonadaceae; genus Pseudomonas; species Pseudomonas putida. Next base: position 3,610,573 of record NC_021505.1, read on the forward strand.
CAATACAACTGTACGAACTGGGGCCGCCTTGCGGCCCCTCCGCGGGCTTGCCCGCTCCCACAGGGATCACGCATCACTTGAACTCAGCGCCAGACCTGTGGGAGCGGGCAAGCCCGCGAAGGGCTGCAAAGCAGCCCCGTTGTTACCGAGTGCGCTGACCACTGCCCTCAGGAAGCAAGCGCCTGCGAGCGCTGGCGCACGGGCATCTCATAGCGGTGCGGTTGTTGCCAGGCCAGCCGTGCCTGCACGTCGACCGCCGCGTCCATCACCTTCTGTGCCCAGTTTTCGTCCTTCGGGCACACCACCACAACGCGAAAACCGTGGTCGACGCCTTCCAGCCGCACACCTTCGGAATCATCCACATGCAGGTCGATATCAAACGCCGAGGGCAACTTCGAGGGCGAATGCTCAAGGCCGTTCTGGGCCAGGATATGCTGGTGCCGGTCGCTGTTGACCACACCATCGACATGGATGCCATAAAGCATCAGCCAGCGCCGGATGTAGGCCGGGGTGCGCCCCGACGAGGTATAGATCCAGATGCTGCAGCCCTGGCGGCGCAGGTCGCGGATCAGCGAGCGCGTGCCACTGCGCAGGGGCTCGCCCAACCAGCGATGGACGAAATTCGGCAGCTTGCTGTCTTCGGCGGCAGCGTGCTCGGGCAGGCAGGCGAGCGTGTCGTCGATATCGAACGAAATGCGTACCTGGCCACGCTTGAACTTGCGTTCAAGGGCTTGGCGCCCGCGTGCGAACATGGAGTAACGTTGCATCAGCGGCGCCCCTCGCAGGCAGGCACGGGCGAGCCGTTCAGGAAGAACTTGCCGGGCGCAGGGGCCTTCTCTTCAAGGAAAGCCGCGTACTTTTTCTTGATCTTGGGGAGTTCGTACAATGCCTTTACACCGTGTTTAGCGGAGTTGCGTATGACCGAGGACGGGTTGAAGTAACCCTCGGCGTTGTCCAGCGACAGCACGAAAGGCGGCAACCCGGCACGCATCAGCAGGTAGCTGACGATGAGCGAACCTGTGCGGTTGTTGCCTTCGATGAACAACTGCGGCTTGCTGAGGATTCGTACATAAACACCGGCTGCCCGCTTCCAGACCGAATCGCTGCGGTACGAGCAGTACCAGTTGTACAAGTCCTTGATGCCACCTTCGACGTTATTGAAAAAGTGCGCCTCGGTTGCGGCGAGGTGCGGGGCATATTCAAGGCGACGGGCCGGGTCGCTGCCGCACAGCACGGTGGCATTGATTTCCAGCATCAGGTTCAGCTGTTGCAGGTCGAAGAGGTCGATACCGCGAGCGACATAGTCGTCAATCAGGGCGTAGCCTTCAAGCACGTTCAGCAGCACCTCGTCGGTAAACGGGTCCCGCGGCTCGGTGAAATGCCGGCTGAGTTCGGCAAAGCGGCCCTGCACCTCGCGCAGTGCGCGCTCTACCGCTGAAAGATCAAGACGACGCGTTGCTCGCATTGGAAATCCCGGGTAACACTTTAACGGAAGGTAACGCGGCCGGGTGCTGCAACCTCCCTGGCTGCAACACCCGGCCACCTTGGGCGTGCCTGACTCAGCTGAACTTGCCGCTGATGTAGTCGCTGGTCAGTTGCTCGCGTGGGTTCTGGAAAATCTGCGCCGTAGGGCCCATCTCGACCAGGTAACCGGTGCGGCTGCCCTGGGAAATATCGACCGAGAAGAACGCTGTGGTGTCAGCCACACGAATCGCCTGTTGCATGTTGTGGGTCACCAGGGCGATGGTGTAGTCCTTCTTCAGCTCGACCATCAACTCTTCCACGCGACGGGTGGCAATAGGGTCGAGTGCCGAGCATGGCTCGTCCAGCAGCAGCACTTCGGGCTCGGTGGCGATGGCGCGGGCAATGCACAGACGCTGCTGCTGGCCGCCGGACAGCGACAGGCCGCTGACCTTGAGCTTGTCCTTCACTTCGTCCCACAGCGCGGCGCCTTGCAAGGCGTGCTTCACGCGGTCACCCAGGTCGCCCTTGTAGCGGTTCAGGCGCAAGCCAAAGGCGACGTTGTCGAAGATGCTCATCGAGAACGGGTTGGGCTGCTGAAACACCATGCCGATGTAGCGGCGCACGACCACCGGGTCAACACCCTTGCCGTAGACATCCTGGCCCAGGAAGTGCACATGGCCTTCAAACCGGAAGCCCTTCACCAGGTCGTTCATGCGGTTGAGGCTACGCAGCACGGTACTCTTGCCGCAGCCCGACGGCCCGATGAAGCCGGTGATCTCGTTCTTCCTGATCGGCACATGGCTGTCACGCACGGCCATGAAGTTGCCGTAGAAAATCTTGTCCAGCTTGCAGTCCATGACGATCGGGGTGGCTTCACTGACCATGGGAGCGGCTCTTTGCGCAGTGGATACGTTCAAGTGGGATGCTCCCTTTCTCAATACTTGGGCTTGCCGAAGACTCGGCTCAGAATGTTGATTACCAGCACGATCATTACCAGCACCAGCGAGGCCGCCCAGGCGAGCTCGAGCTGGTTGTCGAATGGCATGCCGGAGAAGTTGTAAATCAGTACGGCGAGCGAGGCCGTAGGGTTCATGACCGCCAGGCTGCCGTCATGGTAGATCCAGTAGTTGCTGAACAATGCGGTGAACAGCAGTGGCGCGGTTTCGCCAGCGGCGCGGGCCACGGCCAGCATGACGCCGGTGAGGATCGCCGGCAGGCCTGTGGGCAGGACGATCTTCCAGATCACCTGGGCACGGGTGCAGCCCATGCCGTAAGCGGCGTCTTTCATGATCTTGGGCACCATCTTCATCGACTCTTCAGCGGTCAGCACCACGATCGGCAGCATCAGTACTGCCAGGGCCACACCGCCAGCCGGCGCCGAGTAGGTGCCGGTGGTCATCACCACCAGGGCGTAGGCAAACACCCCGGCCAGGATCGACGGCAGGCCGGTGAGCATCTTGGCGGCAAAGCGCGCGGCGTTGGCCAGCTTGCTGTCGGGGCCGAGTTCGGCCAGGAACACTGCTGCCAGGATACCGACCGGTACCGCGATGGCGGCGGCAATGCCGACCATGACGAAGGTACCGGCCATGGCGTTACCAAAACCGCCACCCATCTCGAAGCCGGTCGGCGGCAGCTCGGTGAACACTTCCAGACTCAGGCGTGCACCGCCGCGGGTGATCAGCATGTACAGCACGGAAATCAGCGGCACGCTGGCCACCAGTGCCGCGAGCCATGCCAGGGTAGTCAAAAGCACGCTGCGCAGGGCACGGCCTTCCAGCTTGCGTTGCAGGCTGGGCAATGCGGCTACAGGGGTCGTCAAGTCAGTCATTGTTTGTTACCACGCTGGGCGTAGAGCATGATCATCGAGCCGAGCACGTTCACCAGCAGAGTGATGAACATCAGGACCAGTGCCGCGTACATCAGCACTTCGACCTCGTTCGGGCCGGCTTCCGGGAAGTTCAGCGCCAGCAGCGCCGCCAGGGTGTTGGCCGGGGCGAACAAGGAAAGGGAAATGGTGTTGGCGTTGCCGACCAGCATGGCCAGTGCCATGGTTTCACCGAGCGCGCGGCCCAGGCCCAGCACCAGCGAACCAAAGATGCCGGTAGCAGCCGATGGCACCATCACCTTGAGGATGGCTTCCCAGTGGGTTGTACCCATGCCGTAGGCAGCCTGCTTGGTTTTCATCGGTACGCTGGTCAGCGCATCCTGGGAAACGGCAGCGATGGTCGGCAGGATCATGATCGCCAGTACCAGCGCAGCAGGCAGCAGGCCGGGCCCGCTCAGGGAGGTGCCGAAAAACGGGATCCAGCCCAGTTCGCTGTTCAACCAGGCGGTCAGCGGGCGAATCGCCGGGATGACCACGTAGATGCCCCACAGGCCGTAGACCACGCTGGGGATGGCGGCGAGCAATTCGACGATGGTGCGGAACACTGCGGCGAGCTTGGCCGGAAGGAAATCCTGGGTGAGGAAAATGGCCATGCTGACGCCGAAGAAACCGGCGATCAACAGGGCGATGAAGGCACTGTAAAGCGTGCCCCAGATCGCTGGCAGAATACCGTACTTGCCTTGGTTGACGTCCCAGACGCTGCCGAACAGCACGTCAAAGCCGTGCTTTTCGATGCCGGGCAGTGCCTTGCGGCCCACTTCGTAGACCAGCGCGAAGACCAGCGCCAGTACCAGCACCACACCAATGCGTGCAAGCGCACGGAAGGTGCGATCGACCAGGAAGTCTTTCGCAGACGGTGGCTGGCACGCGGAATCGGGGTTATCCGGTATGGCAAAGGGTGTGTTCATGGGCAAGTTCCGGGACTAGGGACAAACACCCCCGGCATGGCTTCATGCCGATACCGGGAGCGCCTGGGTATTACTGGATGTTGGCAGACGCTTTACGCACCTGGTCGACAACCGACGCAGGCAGCGGGATGTAACCCATCGAGTCGGCGATGGTCTGGCCTTTGGTCAGGCTGTACTCGACCATTTCACGCATGGCCTTGGCTTTTGCCGGGTTGCCGTTGTCCTTGCGGAAGATCATCCAGGTGTAGGAAGTGATCGGGTAGGACTTGGCACCGTCCGGGTCAGGCAGCCAGGCCACCAGGTTTTCCGGCATGTTCACCGCAGCCAGCGCTTCGGCACCGCTCTCTGCGTTTGGCACGACGTATTGGCCAGCCTTGTTCTGCAGCACGGCGAAGTCGACCTTGGCCAGCTTGGCGAAGCCGTATTCGATGTAGCCGATGGCGCCCGGGGTCTGGCGGACGGTGGCGGTTACGCCATCGTTCTTCGGCGACTTGATGAACTTGTCGGTGGCCGGCCAGTTGACGGTGTTGCCCTCACCCAGCCCTTGCTTGAAGTCAGCGTTGATGGCCGACAGGTGCTTGGTGAAGACCGCAGTGGTACCGCTGGAGTCGGCACGCACGACCACGGTGATCGGGGTAGCTGGCAGTTTCAGCTCAGGGTTGGCCGCGGCGATTTGCGGGTCGTTCCACTGGGTGATCTTGCCCAGGAAGATGTTGGAGTACACCTCGCGCGGCAGCTTCAGCCCTTTAGGGTTGCCCGGCAGGTTGTAGGCCAGGACGATTTCACCGGCGGTCATTGGCAGCAACTGCACGCCTTCGCCAACCTTGGCAATGTCTGCTTCGCTCATGGCCGAGTCGCTGGCGGCGAAGTCGACGGTCTTGTTCAGGAAGTCCTGAACGCCCGCCCCGCTGCCCTTGGACTGGTAGTCAACGGTGACGCCAGCGGTGTTCTTGCTGAAGTCCTTGAACCAGGTCAGGTAGATCGGTGCAGGGAAGCTGGCGCCGGAACCTGTCAGGCGAACGTTTTCTGCAGCAAAGGCTGCCGAAGTGGCGCAAAGGGAGACCGCAACGGCGAGTGCAGCAGACTTCATCAGGCGTTTCATCAAAAAGTGCTCCTTGTGATGGCCGGCACACTTTGCATCAGCTGTGTTACAGCTTTGTGACTGTTGAGTGGCAGGCCGCACGGTAGAGCTTTTTGCCTGTGCCATGAGGCTCCGTTTGTCCATTGTCCGGCACTCTCGGTGGACGCCTGGCCTCAACCGTGCAGGCAAATCCAGCAGGAGTGAACACCATGCCACGCGGTGACAAGGACAAATACACAGACAAACAGAAGCGCAAGGCCGAGCACATAGAGGAGAGTTACGAAGACAGGGGTTTGTCGAAAGAAGAGGCCGAAGCCCGTGCCTGGGCCACCGTCAACAAACAGTCCGGAGGTGGCGACAAGAAGGGCGGCTCGGGGAGCCACACGTCTGCAAGCGAAAAAAAGACAGCCCGCTCCGACTCAGCCAAACGCGCGGCTAAATCACGCCAGGGTTATTCGCGCAGTTCGGGTGCTTCTCTGGAAACCCAGAGCAAGCAAAGCCTGATGAAGGAGGCGCGCAGCAAAGACATCAAAGGCCGCTCCACCATGAACAAGGCAGAGTTACTAGAAGCGCTGCGCAAACACGGTTGAGGGCGCGATGGATGGCACCGGCTGCGCCGGTGTTCGCGGGTGAACCCGCTCCCACAGGGTTTGGTCAGCCAATGCCGACAATACCCGCTTCATCGCCTTCCTGGCTGCGGTTGCGGCACGCACACTCGAACTCGGCCTGGGCCCGTGTGGCAAAGTTGAGGCTCAAGCGCATCTTTTCCTGGGTGTCGTAAAGGTCATAACCCTCTCCCAGGGCGGCGGGAAAGCCAAGACGCCGAGGGTAAACCTCTCGCTTTACTGGCACTGCGGGCACCACAACGAAGCGCGTCTGCATGATCGTCCCTCTTCGGCAGTGCTTAAGTATTAGTAGCCTTATGCCAAAGCATCAAGATGACTCATGCAATATTTTGGTTCAGTTACCTATGCTCGCGGTAATGAGTGCGCAGAAACCCAACAGGCAGACAGCCCCGATGGCATAGAACAGCGTTCTCCATGGCTGCACGCCCAGCAGATAGGCCAGCGTATGCAGGACCCTGGCAAGGGTGAAAGCAATGCTCAGCCACACAGTGGGCTGCGCGGCTGTATCCAGGGCGATAGCCAGCCCACCCAAGGCGAAGAAAGCCGGGATGTTTTCCAGGTCGTTAGCCCATACCTTGGCGGCGCGGATCACTTCAGGCCGCTCAGTCGCCTGCGCAGCGTGTTTGAAGACAGCAGCATCCTCAGGGTTGGTAAACGCCACAAAGCGCAAGCGGTGATAGCCCTGGTAACAGGAGACCATGAACATCTTCAGGAAAAGCACCACCATACACAGCGCATAAACATTCAAGGCATTGCTCATGGCTGACGCACCCCGGCAACGCCTCTGTTGACGAGATACAACAGCGGCCCCGCCGAAACGAACACAGCCGTCAGCAACAGGTAGGGCAGCAACGATATCCCCTTCCCGCCCCGCATACGGTTGTCCCTCACCATCCAGACGCAGGCCAGCCCCGCCATCAGGTACAGGTCAATGACCACCTGAGCAGTGTCTGGCCGCGACAGCAGCGTTAGCCCGAACGCCAGCAGCGACTGCTCGGCAATCAGCATCGTCCAGCCGGTATACAGCGAAAACAGCACCAGCAACGCCAGCGCGCAGCTACGCAAGCCCATCGTCCTTTCCTCTGTAGGGTTTGCCGGCACAGTAGTGATAGGGTTGCCTGCGCTCAATGACCTGTGAGGTCATGGACGCTGCAATCAAGGACGATAAGGATCAAGGCATGAGTCATCATCTGTTCCATCGCAAAAGCCCTGCGCCGGATACTTCGGCAGGCCAGCATCTGCGCCACTTGCGCCAGCAGGCCGGGCTCAGCCAGCTGGCGCTTTCGCTATTGGCTGGCGTATCGCAGCGCCACCTGAGCTGCCTGGAAACCGGGCGCGCCAAGGCCAGCCCTGGCACCTTGCATGCCCTGCTTTCGGCCCTTGGCGCGCCACTGGAGCACTGCAACGAAGTGTTCATTGCCGCCGGGTACGCGCCCCGCTACGCGGCCTCGCCGCTCGACGCGCCTGAACTGGCATTGGTGCATGCCGCCATCGAACACATCCTGCAGGCGAACAACCCTGCACCTGCAATCGTCATCGACAGCAACTGGCAGGTCATCGCTGCCAATGCCAGTACCGGCCTGCTGTTGGCGATGGTGGGTGTTGCGGCGCAGGCGGCGCCTGGCCTTAACCTTCTGGATACGCTGCTGCGCCCTGGCGGCCTGGGCGATCATCTGGCCAATGCGCAGCAAATTCGTGCCGTTGCCTGGCAACGTGCATCCAGGGAGGCAGTGGGTAACGCGACGCTGGCAGCGCATTTGCGCAATCTTCCAACCCCGGCCAACCCAGAGCAGGCGACAGGTATCGCGCCCGTGTTGCTGACCCGCGTGAGCACCCCCTATGGCGAGCTCAGGTTCCTGTCGACCTTCACCACCTTCGGCATGCCGCTGGATATCACCGTGGAATCACTGCGGATCGAGCACCTGATCCCCGCCGACCCACAAACCCGGCAGAGGATGCAGGCGGCGTTTGATCAATGGTCGGCGGTTACAGCGTGAACGACAGCGCCTGGCCAAGGAACCTGGCGCTAACCTGATGGCCTGTTTCATTGAGGTCGAACGGCTGGCACATGGCCCCCGTGGTCACCACATCACCTGCCTTCAATGTCTGGCCGCGTTCGGCAGCATGGGCATACAGGTGAGCCAGCGACACCAGCGGGTCGGTCGCAGCATCGCCAGACAAGCCGCGGGCGCGTAATTCGCCATCTACGTACACCTCGGTGGTCTCGGCCAGGTCTGCAAGCAAGGGTACGTTGATGCCTGCCCCGAGGCTGTTGCCCACGACCAACGCTTCAAAGCCCACGTTGTCCGCCACGAAGCTTGGCCAGCCGACGCTCTTGCGGTCGACGAAGCGTGAGCGCACCACCTCGAAAGTGACGCAGGTTGCGCGAATATCCTCGCTGGCCGGCACCCGTCCCGCTTGCGGGGGGATATCGCGGTCAAGCACGAAGGCGATCTCACATTCGATGGTCACAGGTGTCACCGCCGGCAGCTCGATGCGCACACCATCAGCGTGGCAGCGCTTTGCTTCCAGTTGGCCAATCAGCGGCCGGGACAGGTTGGCCGCACGCATGCCGGCGGGGCTGCCGACACCCAGCTTCCACCCGGCACGCTGGCCAGCGGCGGCGGCGAAGAACTGATCCTGGCTGTCATAGCCTTGTTTCAAGGTTTCGGGCCTGAGGCTGGCAGGCAGTTCCGTCAGCAAGTCACCGCTGCGCCAGTGCTGCAGCAACAGGGCCGCGGTACGTTGGGGTACGAAAAGCGAACTGTTCATCAAGACCTCATGGAAATGGGCGATGCCGGGCAACCGATGCTAGGGCCTGAAATTGATAAGGATAAATATATTGTCATGATGCCTGGCATCACAAACCGTTATGAAACGACTTCTGGAAGCTGATGCGATCCTTGTGGGAGCGTGTCGCGATTGGGCCGCAACGCGGCCCCACCGGTCTCTACGGTCCTGCAAGGATCCTGGGGCCGCTCTGCGGCCCTATCGCGACACAAGGCCGCTCCCACAGGGATTGCACAGGCCTGACGATCACTGGTCAGCAGAAACCGGCTGCTTCAGCAGCAATACGTAAGCCATCGCTGCCACCGCCGCCACCGCAGCACTGATCAGGAACGCCGAGGCAAACGACCCGGTCTGCTGGATGCTGAACCCGGTCACGATTGGTGCCACCGAGCCTGCCAGGTAGCCACCAAAGTTCTGGATCGAGCCAAACGAGGCAACGCGCTGGCTATCGACCACAGTGTTGGCAATCATCCAGGCAGTCGAACTGGCCATGTTCACGCTGAACAGCGCGCAGCACAGCAGCGCCACGCTGAGCATGAAGCCGCTGCCGAACGACAGCGGAACGGTAAATGCCGCCGCCGCGAACAACGCCGTCACCACTACCCGCTTGCGGCTACCCAACACGCTGGCGCCGTTCTTCACCAGGCGGTCGCAGATGCGGCCCGCGACAATGGTGCCCAACGCACCGAATACATAGGCCAGCGATACCACCCAGGCCGTGTGGTACAGGCTCAAGCCATGCTCACGTTCGAAATAGCCCGGCAGCCAGGTAAGGTGCAGCCACAGCATGTAGATCACCCCCATGAAGCCCAATACGGCGCCCCAGGTGCTCTTGTGGCGAAACAGCTCGGTCCAGGCCGCCAGTTGTGCCCGCAGGCTCGGCCTGGCGCTTGCCACCGGCTGTTTATGGGCCTGTGTCGCCAGCAGCCGCTCACGTTCCTCGGCAGGCAGCTCGGCCAGGTAGCGTGCCTTGCTTTTATAGAAGGCAAACCAGCAGGCGGCGACCAGGATGCCGAATACCCCAGTGACAATGAACATGCCGCGCCAGCCCCAGGTGACCATCAGCAGGGTCAGCAACGGTGGCGCCAGGCACGGCCCGATGCAGGTCGATGACAGCACGATGCCCGTCGGTGTGCCGCGCTTTTCGGCCTCGAACCACTCCGCCAGGGCTTTCGCCGCCGACGGGAACATCGGTGCTTCGCCAATCCCCAGCACCACCCTAAGGCCGATGAATGCGGAAAAACTGTTGATCAGGCCGGAGGCCGTCTGCGCCACTGACCAGCCCAGCAGTGCCGCCCCCAGCGAGATCTTGCTGCCCAGGCGGTCGATGATCATGCCCAGAGGCAGCTGCGAGAAGGCATACGCCAGGGAAAACGCTGACAGCAAAATGCCCATCTGCGACGGCGTGATGCCCATGTCGCGCTGGATAGACGTATTGGCGATCGACAGCGCACTGCGGTCGACGTAGTTGATGATGCCGATCACCAGCAACAGGCTGACGGTGATGACCTGGTACTTTTTGAACGGGTTCGGGCTGGCGACCGCTTCCCCTGTGGGGGCAAGCTCGGCTTGCGCATACTTGGTATTCATGGGCGTTCACTTTTGTTGTTATTGATTGAACAGCGGACTGGCGCCTTACATCGACGCTTCAAGCAACCACTGGTAGTCCTCGGCAGACGCCTCACGCGGGTTGGTCCGATGGCTGTGATCGGCCAACGCGCCCTGGATTATGCGTGGGTACTGCTCTTCGCTGACACCCAGTTCGCGCAGGCCGGTCGGCAGGCCCAACGCGCGGGTCATGTCGCGGATGGCCTGTTCGATCTGGCTTTCGTCTGCCAGCCCCATCGCCTGGGCGATACGCGCCATCTTGTGCTCGTTCAGCACAGTAGTGGCTTTGCGGTTGAACGTGATGACAGCAGGCAGGAAAATCGCGTTGAGGGTGCCATGGTGCAGGCGCGGGTTAATCCCGCCCAGTGCATGGCTAAGGCTGTGCACGCAGCCGAGCCCCTTCTGGAAAGCCAGTGCACCTTGCAGTGAAGCGCTCATCATGTTGATACGCCCATCGAGGTTCTGCGGGTCTAGGGTAGCGCTTTCGATAAAGCGCCATGCGCGCCACAGGCCGTCCAGGGCGATGCCGTCGGCAGGTGGGTTGAACGCAGGCGCCATGAAGGTTTCCAGGCAGTGGGCAATCGCATCCATACCGGTGGCCGCGGTAAGTTGCGTGGGCAGGCCAAGGGTGAGCGCCGGGTCGCAAATGGCCGCCTTGGGCACCACATGGGGCGAAATCACGCCCACCTTGCGCCCGTCATCGAGAATCAGAATGGCGCCCCGCCCTACCTCGCTGCCGGTCCCGGCCGTGGTGGGTACGGCAATCACCGGCGCGGTTGCCGGCGTGATTCGCGCCAGGCCGCCTTCGATCACCGCAAAGCTTTTCAATGGCCCTTCGTGCCGGGCACACACCGCCACACCCTTGGCCAGGTCGATCGCCGAGCCGCCGCCAATGGCAATGATGCCGTCACAGCCGCATTCCTTGAACATGGCCACGGCTTCACGTACCGCGTTCTCGTTGGGGTTGGGTGGTGTACCGTCATAGATCGGCAGTTGGGCCGCGCTGCCGGCAAAGGTGTTCAACGCCGTATCGACGATACCGGCAGCGCGCACGCCGCGGTCGGTCACGATCAAAGGCCTGGTTATACCAATGCGCTCGCACTCGGCAGGCAAGAGGGCAATGGCGCCGATATCGAACTGGATCTGGGTGATGTAGTTGATCAGGGACATAAGGCTCAGCAGGCTCCTGGCATTGTTGTTATAGGCGGTTCAGTCGCACTGGATGCGACACCGTGCAGCGCCAGTATAGGAATGCGCGCCTGGCCATGGTATTGAGAACAATCCATAGCGGTATAACCAGGACGCATACCCGATGACCCCATCACTTAACTCGATCATGTCCAGGCTGCATGCCCGCCACCTGCGCCTGCTCATCGAGCTGGACGAGCACCGCTCGCTGCTGGGTGCAGCAGGCAGCGTCGGGCTTACCCAGCCCGGCGCCAGCAAAGCGCTGCAGGAAATCGAAACCACCTTCGGCACGGTGCTGTTCAACCGCACCAACCGCGGACTGGAGCCCACGGCCGCCGGGCACTGCGCCATCCGCTACGCGCGCGTGGTGCAAACCGATATTTCCAACCTGCGCCATGACCTGGATGCAATCCTGCGCGGTGTGGGCGGCCGGCTGGCGGTGGGCGCCATCATGGGCGCCGTGCCCTTGCTGATGCGGGCCGTATCACAGCTGGCCAGTATCCAGCCGCAGATGTCGTTCGAGATCATCGAAGACACCAGCCAGTCGCTGCTGGCACAGATCGAAAGCGGCCGGCTGGACATCGCCCTGTGCCGCACCAGCGTCAGCAATGCGCCGCAGCTGTTTGCCAGCACCTTTGTCCAGGATGAGACGCTGGCGGTCATCGCCAATGTCGACCACCCGCTCAAACACGCCCAAACCGTCAGCCTTGCCGAGTTGGCCGAAAGCCGCTGGATCGTATACCGGGCCAACATGCCGATGCGCGTGCAACTGGAGCGTGAATTCCACGACGCCGGGCTGCGCTTCCCGCTGCACCTGGTTGAGACCACCTCGATCCTGGCGACCTTGTCGCTGCTGCAGGACCGCCCCGACTTTGTGGCGTTGGTGTCGATTGACGTGGCCCGGCAATGCGCGATGAACCAGCAAGTGCGCATGCTGCCCCTGGCCATGGGCTCGGTCAGCGACCCTTACGAGTTGATCACTCGCAAAGGCAGCCAAGCGACACCGGCCATGGAAAAACTTAGCGAGCTGCTATTGCAGGGTGGGCAACCTGGCCGCAGTTAGGCGTGTTGCAGCACCTGCACTCCATTGACCCAAATCAAGCCCTCGCGCCAGGTTCGCGCGACGATGGCTGCCAGCAAGGAATGACTCAAGCACCGCCAGGCGCACAGTGCACAACCCTCGAACACTGTGCGCGGCCTTGGACAAGGAGCCCCACATGAACCCGCTGAAACACATACTGGTAGCTACCGACCTATCCCCCCATGCCCGCAACGCGGCAGAGCGCGCTGCCTACCTGAGCAACGCGCAGCAGGCCGCACTGGACCTGCTCTACGTTGCCAACCCGGCCCCCTTCGAGCGCCTGAAGCAGTTGGTGGCGCCTGATGACGACCTGTTGAAGCGGGTACTGGACAGCGCCGGCGAAAAAACCCGCGCACTGGCAGCCCTGCTTTTCCAGCGCTACAACATTTCCGCAGGCGTGCAGGTCGCCAGCGGGTCGGTGATCACGGAAATCACCCGGGTGGTGCAGGACAAACACAGCGACCTGCTGGTATGCGGCGCCAAGGGTCAGAGCGTGGCGCGGCGCCTGCTGCTGGGTTCAACCGTGCAGAAAATGCTCAACCACATGCCCTGCCCTTTACTGGTGGTCAAGCCGGCCCCTCGTGCTACCTATCGCACGGTGCTGGTGCCGGTCGATTTCTCTCCCGCTTCGCTGCGCGCCATCAAACTGGCCAGGGCCATTGCCCCACAGGCCGAAATCATTCTGCTGCATGTGTACGAAGCCCCGTTCGAAGGCAGCGTGCGTTTCGCCCATATCGACCACGACACCCTCACCCACTACCGCAATGTCATCCGCAAGGACGCACAGGCACAACTCGCTGCATTGAGTGAGGCCGCGGGCATTGCCGATGCACGGCAGATTCTGGAGCACGGTGACCCTGGCTGGCGCATTGCCGAGCAGGAACAGGAGCTGGAGTGCGACCTGATCGTAGTCGGCAAGCAGGGTGCGAGCGCGCTGGAGGAGCTGTTGGTTGGCAGCGTTACCAAGCATGTACTGAACGAATCGCAGTGTGATGTGCTGGTCACGCCCTAGCACGCAAGACCAGGCGGGCCGCCCTCCCCAGGGGCTGCCCAGCCTGCGTGCAGCATCACCAGGTCCCGCTGCACATCCACCCAGCATCAGAACGGGCAGTCGGTGGCCGTCGCCCACCTGATCAAAAAATCCATAGGTTTGTCCTTGTTGTGTAAATGGCAGCCTTGCAACGGCTGAAGAAAAGCATAACACTCGCTATATACATTTCTATACACCGCCTCTGAAATCCCAGATGAAACCGTGATGTACGCCCAACCCGACCTCCCACACACGACCAGCGATGGTGCTGACGCCCCTATCGGCTCGGTCAACCACGCGCTGGGCAACCCCGGTATCCGGCGCAAGAATCACAAGCTTATTCTGCAGGCGGCCAGCGAAGCGTTTGCCGTCACCGGCTTCACCGCCACCCATTCGCACGAAATTGCCGAGCGCGCCGGGTTGCCCAAGGCCAATATCTATTACTACTTCCAGACAAAAGAGAATTTGTACGTCCAGGTGCTGATGAGCTTCATCGAGCCGCTGGTGAGGGCTTCGGCAGCATTGCGAAAAAGCGACGACCCGATAGTGGGCGTGCGGGCCTATATCAAGGCCCGTATCCGCATCATCCGGGAGCACCCTTTCAGCGCCGCCGTGTTCAGCCAGGAGTTGCTCTCAGGCGGCAAACGCCTACCTGAGGTGTGCAAGAACATGCTGCAGGAGGAAGCCAGGCGCAACGTTGCCTGCCTGCGCAACTGGATCGAGGATGGCCGGTTGGCGCCCTGTGACCCCGAACACCTGATGATTTTCATCTGGTCGGCAACGCGCACCTATACCAATCTTGCCTGGCAAATGTCGCAGCTCAGAGGTGTGGCTGTACCCGACAAGCTGGACTTTGATCGCGCCACCCGTACGGTCACCCAGATGGTGCTGGGCGGTGTCGTACCGGTAAGGCAAACGGCTGTGACACCGCGCTGAAACTTGGCTTCGTGGCCCCGCAACGCAATACTTTCCGCTCTAAACCAGGCGTTTCATCGATTGCGCTGATGATGACTATCAAGCGGCCTGCCTGTCGGCCTGGCGACGCCATCCCTATAATCGCCTGCAAATCCCTCCGCTCCTGCGCCTGCTACAGGCGACATCCCTCATGGAACCGACCCCCATGCCAAGCAACCGCCAGGCCCGTCGCGGCCTTCCCGAACATAATCAACAGAGTGTCACACAGCAATGGCTGGCAATCCTCTCGGTCGCCGTGGGTGCCTTCGCCCTGGTCACCAGCGAGTTCCTCCCGGTGGGGGTGCTCAACGATGTGGCCAGTGACCTTGGCATCAGTGCAGGCCTTGCCGGCCTGATGGTGACCCTGCCCGGCATCATGGCCGCGCTGGCAGCGCCGTTGATTTCCGTGGGGGTCGGCGCGCTGGACCGGCGCTACCTGCTGATTGGGCTGACGCTGATCATGATCATCGCCAACACCATCGTGGCCTACGCCGTCGACTTCAACTTGCTGTTGGTCGGCCGCGTGCTGCTGGGTGTCAGTATCGGTGGTTTCTGGGCGACCGCCATCGCCCTCAGCGGCCGCCTGGCCCCAGACGGCATGGGCGTGGCCAAGGCCAACTCGATCATCATGGCCGGCGTAACCCTGGCGACCGTAGTGGGCGTGCCCGTGGGCACCTGGCTGAGCGGCCTGATGGGCTGGCGCATGACTTTCCTGGTCACCGCCCTGGTGGGCATACCGGTGCTGCTGGCGCAGGTATTCCTGCTGCCGCGGCTGCTGCCGGAAAAGGCTATTCGCATCAGCGACCTGCCAGCCTTGTTCATCAACCCGCAAGCGCGGGTCGGTTTGATCGCCGTGCTGCTGATCGGCCTGGCGCACTTTGCCGCGTACACCTATGTTGCCCCGTTCTTCAAACAGAATGCCGGCTTTGACGGGCCTACGATTGGCTCACTGTTGCTGCTGTACGGCGTCGCCGGGTTCATGGGCAACATTTTCGCGGGCTACGCTGCCAACCGCAGCGTGCGGCATACCCTGATGCTGGTTGCGCTGATGATTGCAGTGAGCACCGCCTTGTTCCCGCACTTCGCCACCGGCATGACGGGCGCCGCCATGCTGATCGCACTGTGGGGCTTCGCCTTTGGTGCGTTCCCGGCCTGCGCCAATATCTGGATGTTTGTGGTGGCCCCCAAGGATGTTGAACGTGGCATGCCGCTGTTCGTGGCCATGTTCCAGGTGATCATTGCACTGGGCTCGTTCTTCGGCGGGCAGGTGGTCGACCATATGGGCACCGCAGTGCTGTTGAGCCTGGCTACTGCGTTGGTGGGCTGCGGCTTTGTCACCGTGCTGGTGCTGGGGCGCAACGTGAGCAACAGCCTGGCCGCACAGCCAGGCTGAGTAGCCGCCTGGAGCGACTGCACAAAGCTTGAGCTATCGAAGACCGAGGCGCTTGCTTCGCGGGCACGCCCGCTCCCACAGGTACCGGGCCGGCTTCAGGCTTACGCAGTCCCTGTAGGAGCGGCTTTAGCCGCGAACACCGGCGAAGCCGGTGCCATCCACCGCGTTGGACTCTTCGCGGGTGAACCCGCTCCCACAGGACCAGTGGCAGACAGGCTTATCCCACGCCAGGTTCATCCCGTTCGGTGCGCCGTGGTTGCCTGCCGCAGATCACCGGCACCTCGGCGCCGCGGGCCCTGGCCAGCAGTTCCTCGGTGTCATCGCCCCCAGGCAGCGCGAGCAAAAGATCAGGGCGACTGTCATTGAGCATGAACAGGTTGCGCAAGCGTTCGGCCTGCTTGCCGTGCAATTGCCAGTTTGGCGGATAACGTACCAGATCGGCACCGTGCTCACGTGCCCAGCTTTCGATCTCGCCGCCGAGGAACTGGCTGCCACCGTGGATCAACACCCGGATCGGCCGCTGGCGCTGAACGTCATCCAGGGCCTGGCGGCAGCGCCGGGTGTCGGCATAGTTGCGTCCCGCACAGATCAGTACTCGCATGGCCTGCTCTCCTCGCCTGGCTCAGAACCACTGCCCGAAGCGGCGGATGTAGAGGGTCTTCATGCCTTGCGCGACCACGCAATAGCCCAGCAGGGTAGCAACCAGCCAAGGGAAGTATTCCCACGGCAGCGGCACCAGGCCGACCATCGCGCCCACCGGCGAGAACGGGATGTAGATCCCCAATGCCATCACCAGCCCCGTTGCCAGCACCACCGGCAACGCAGCGGTGCTTTGGAAGAACGGCACTTTGCGGGTGCGCAGCATGTGTACCACCAAGGTCTGTGACAGCAACCCCTCGATGAACCAGCCTGACTGGAACAGCGCCTGCATCTCGACGCTGTTGGCGGCGAACACGTACCACATCAAGGCAAAGGTGGTGATATCGAAGATCGACGAGGTCGGGCCGATCCACAGCATGAAGCGGCCGATGTTGCGGGCATCCCATTTGCGTGGCTTGCTGAGAAACTCCTTGTCCATGCGGTCCCACGGCAGCGACAGCTGGGAGAAGTCGTACATCAGGTTCTGCAGCAGCAGGTGGATTGCCAGCATCGGCAGGAAGGGAATGAACGCACTGGCCACCAGAACCGAGAACACGTTGCCAAAGTTGGAGCTGGCAGTCATGCACAGGTACTTCATGATATTGCCGAAAGTTTCACGGCCTTTGAGCACCCCCTCCTCCAGCACCATCAGGCTCTTTTCCAGCAGGATGATATCGGCCGACTCCTTGGCGATGTCGGTGCCGCTATCTACCGAGATACCCACGTCGGCATCGCGCAGGGCTGCGGCGTCGTTGATGCCGTCGCCGAGGAAGCCCACCGTGTGACCATTGGCTTGCAGGGCCTTGAGCACACGTGATTTCTGCAGCGGGGTGAGCTTGGCAAAGACCGTGCGTTCCTCTACCTGAAGCTTCAGGGCGGGGTCGTCCATGCGCTCGATGTCCTGGCCGAGCAGTGGCAGGCCTGGCTCCAGGCCCACCTCACGGCAGACCTTGCAGGTAACCACCAGGTTGTCGCCGGTCAGTACCTTCACCCGCACGCCCATGTCGCGCAGGGCGGCGATGGCCGGGCCGGCAGTTTCCTTGGGTGGGTCGAGGAAGGTCAGGAAGCCCTGGATCACCAGGTCGCGCTCATCGTCGGTGTGGTACTGCGCCTTGCCTTCGGCAGCCAGGATCTCGCGGGTGGCGACCACCAGCACACGGAAGCCATCCTGGTTGTAGGCCTCGGCGCTGGTCAGAAGCTGCTGGCGGCGGAGCGGGTCCAGGGCAACGACACGGTCGCTTTCCTGCACATGCGTGGCGATAGCGAGCATTTCCTCGACCGCACCCTTGCTGACCAGCAGGTGATCACCCAAGGCGTTTTTCACCACCACCGACAAGCGACGGCGGATGAAATCGAACGGCAGTTCGTCGACCTTTGCGTAGGCGTAAGGCACCTTGAACTCACGGTCCTGGCCAGCGAAATGCAGCACGGCCTGGTCCATCAGGTTGCGGATGCCGCTCTGGTGATGGCTGTTGAGCCAGGCCAGTTCAAGAATATGCCGGTCGCGCTGGCCGTCGAAGCGCACGTGGTGTTCGAGGATGATCCGGTCCTGGGTGAGCGTGCCGGTCTTGTCGGTGCACAGTACATCCATGGAGCCCAGGTTCTGGATGGCGTTCAGGCGCTTGACCACCACCTTGCGCCGGGCCATGGCCACGGCGCCCTTGGCCAGGTTGGCGCTGACGATCATCGGCAGCATTTCCGGGGTCAGCCCCACTGCCACGGCAAGCGCGAAGAGGAAGGCATCACCCCAGTCGCCCTTGACCACGCCGTTGATCATGAACACCACCGGCACCATCACCAGCATGAAGCGGATCAGCAGGCTGCTGACGCTGTTCACGCCCCGGTCGAAGGCGGTCTGGCTACGGGAACCGGCAATGGCTTTGGCCAGCGAGCCGAAGTAGGTACGTCGGCCAGTAGCGACCACCACGGCGCGGGCGCGGCCGCTGACCACGTTGGTGCCCATGAAGCAGATGTTCGGCAGCTCGAGCAGGTTGCCCTGGTCAGCACCATGCCCGGTGGCGGACTTCTGCGCGACATTGCCCAAGGTGTCGTACTTCTCGACCGGCAGCGCTTCGCCGGTGAGCACCGCCTGGCTGATGAACAGGTCGCGCGATTCGAGCAGACGAATGTCGGCGGGGATCATGTCGCCTGCAGAAAGCTGCACGATGTCGCCGGCCACCAGTTCGTCCATGGGCACTTCGCGCAGGCGCGGAGCCTGCCCGACCTGCTCGCGACGCAGCACGGTGGCGGTGGTACGCACCATGGCCTTGAGCGCGTCGGCGGCCTTGTTCGAGCGGTATTCCTGCCAGAAGCGCAGCAGGCTGCTGAGGCTGACCATGGTCATGATGATGATGACCTTGGTCAGGTCGGCGTCGTCCGTTTCGCCGGCGCTGACCGGCAGCCAGTAGTCGGTGACAAAGCTGATCCCGGCCAGGGTCAGCAGTACATAGATGAACGGGTTGTGCAGGGCCTTGAGCAATTGCATCAGGGCGTGAGGTTGCGGGTCGTGGGCGACCTGGTTGGCCCCATCGTGCTCCAGGCGCTTGGCAGCCTCGTGCTCGGTCAGGCCGTGTTCGCTGGCATCAAGGTTGGCGAGGGTGACGGCCAGCCCATTGCGCGCTTCACGGGCAGCGCGGGTAGACAGGCGAGTTTCGCGTTCGGCCTTGGCCGATGAGGTGTTGCGGTGTTTGACAGTCATGTTGCTGTGCTCCTGCCGCTGCAGCGGCACGACACACAGACGTTTCACTCAGGCGGTGAACGAAGGCATGTCGGGTCGCAGAAAAATACTGGGCTTTTCCGACAGTTGTCTGTCCGCTGCCGAGGGTCGGAAGTTGTTTCGGCAGCGAACTTTCTACTCGCGCAGTCCATGGTGTGATTCCTTTTGATAAATACCGTGCAATAACTGCCCGCGAACTTTTAATTTAAAAAAGTTCGAGAGCAAAGATACCGTTTAATATCTTTTATTCAGCGAGAAGTCTGGGGGCTCAAGCGGGCATGCAGACACGCCAGCCGCCCGCATCTACTGGGGGGCTCCTGGCTGTGGTCAGGGTACCCGTGCAGGCGGGACGGCCGGGCACGGGCCTGCTGCGGCGCAAGGCCGGCGAACAGGCAATGTGAAACGAATGAAGTGAGGTTCATGAGCTTGCCTCCAACCGGCAGACACCGGTGGCGGCAAGTCACGACGGAGCATCAGGCTCTGGCGCGGCTTGCCCGACCAGGGTGTCGGGACCGGTGTTCCGGTTCAAGTGCCTGACCAGGCCATACAGCAGGGGTCAGGCAGCGACTAGATACTGTGTCCATTGAATTCTTCAGTGAATGGAAAAAAGGCCCTTTCTCGGGGCGATCGAACTTTATTCAAGCGTAGTATCGAAGTCAACCCGCAAGGGGAACTTTAAATAAGTTTCACCCACTTTTAATGTAACAACGGTCAGGTTCGAGTTTGACGCCCGTCGCCCGGCGAACCTTACACTCTGAACCGCCCCACCAATGCCGTCATCTCCCCCACCAGCCCCGACAGCGCCTTGCTCGCCTCGCTGGTCTGCTGCGCTCCCGTCGCCGAGTTGATCGACAGTTCGCGAATGTTCAGCAGGTTACGGTCCACTTCCCGTGCGACCTGAGCCTGCTCTTCGGCCGCACTGGCAATGACCAGGTTGCGCTCGTTGATTTCGCCAATCGCACTGTAGATACCTTCCAGCACCTGCCCCGAGGCCAGGGTCACGTCCAGTGTGGACTGGGCGCGGTTGGTGCTGGCCTGCATCGACGCCACTGCCGCTTCGGTGCCCGCCTGCACGCGGCCGATCATCTGTTCGATTTCCTGGGTCGATTGTTGCGTGCGGTAGGCCAGCGTGCGCACCTCATCCGCCACCACCGCAAAGCCGCGCCCGGCCTCACCGGCGCGGGCCGCCTCGATGGCGGCATTGAGCGCCAGCAGGTTGGTTTGCTCGGACACCGAGCGAATCACTTCCAGTACCTTGCCGATATCCCGCACCTGCCCGACCAGTTGCTCCAGGTGTGCACTGCTGGCCTGGATCTCGCGGGTCATGGCCTCGGTGCCGTCGATGTTTTCGCTGACTTGCTGGCGGCTTTGCGCGGCCAGCTGGTTGGACTCGCTGGTGGTTTGCGAGGTGGTGATGGCGTTGCGCGCAACCTCCTCCACGGCCGTGGTCATTTCGGTCACCGCGGTGGCTGCCTGCTCCAGCTCTTGCCCCTGCTGGCGCAGGTTGTTGGCGCTTTCCTCGGTAACCGCGTTCAACGCCGTGGCAGCGGCGTCCAGCTGCCGGGCACAGTGGTTGATCTGCCCCAGGGTGTCGCGCTGGCTCTGCTGCATGCGCTGCAGTTCGTGGAACAGCTGGCCGATCTCGTTATTGCCCTGCCCCTGCACTGGCACGCTCAGGTCGCCACCGGCAATACGCTGGAAATGCCTACCGGCTTCGCGCAGCGGGTGCAAAACACGCTGGGCAATGAAGGCCCAGCACAGCGCCGCCAGCACCAAGGTCACCGCCAACAGCCCCAGGCTTAGCAGTTGGGCGCGGGCCAGGCGCCGGTCAGACTCAAGCATGATCTGCTGGCCACGTTCGCTCAGTGCGCCCACCAGTTGCTGGCGCAGCGCTTGCAGCCGGCCCATGGCATTGCCGGCATCGCCGTTGACCTTGAAGTAATGCTCCAGCGAGCGCTGGCGGGTTGCCTCACGCTGCCCGGCCACCGCCTTGGCGTAATCGGCAAAGGTAGCCTGCAGCTGGGTTGCCAACGTGCGCAGGGCTGGATCGCGGGTGTTCTCGACAAATTCGTCGACCAGCGTCTGGCTCTTGTCGTTCAGCTCGACCGACAGCGCCATGCGCTTGGCCGCACTCTCGTCATGGCCACCCAGCTGCTCGATGAAGCCCGAGGACACATTGGCGCTGGCGCGGATCGCCATCAACAATGCGTTGTTCAACCGGTCCGACTGGTGTGCGGTCTGGTCCAGTTCGGTGATCTGCTGGTCGCTGCCCACTGCTGCCCGCCAGGCACTGACGGTGGAAAACAGCAGGGTCAGGCTGAACAGCGACAGCACCCAGAACATTCCGGTACGTATTTTCAGGTTGGCAAGCATGCGGGCAGTACTCCTTGTTGGCACCACTTCTGGTCGAGATTCGACGGTGGGTGTGCTGCTATCGGAGGTGCCCGCGCAGGCTTGAGGCGTGGGGAGTCGGTTATGGGCGGTAACCGAACAGATGTTGCCGGGCGCAGGTTGGGCCGCAGCCAATCTCAGCGTTCGAGGAAGTCGACTACCGCCTCCGCGAAGGCCTGCGGTTGGTCCAGCATGACAAAGTGGAAGCTGCCATCAATACGTTTGAAGCTGATGTTTCGCGTCCCTGCGTAGGCGTTTGCGAAGGTTGCATCGACGCTGGCAGCGGGTATGCCATACAAGGGGTCATAGGCATAGACGACCTGCACCGGCGACTGGATGCTGCCAAGCTCCGGGCGCAGGTCGGTGGTCATCAATTCATAGGTGGCATCGGCCACCACCTTGCGGTCCGAGCGCAGCGCGGCTTCGACCAGTGCCGGCCGGGCCGCAGCGGTCTTGGCCAGCCGGTCGATGGCTGTGCGCTGCATGGCTTCGGCCTGAACTGCCGGGGCCGCCAGCATCCCATCACGCAATGCCGCCGCCTGCGCTGCAGCCGCTTCGGCGGTAGCCATGGGGTTGAGCAATAACGTGTAGAACGGCAGCGCATCGACAACCATCAGCCGCCCTACCCGCTCGGGGTGGCGTGCACCAATCATCAGCGCGACCTCACCGCCCAGCGAATGGCCAATGATGGCCGGTGCCTCAAGGTGCTGGCTGCCGATATAGTCTGCAACCGCCTGGGCCACCGGAGCGGCCACGCGCCCGTCCACAGTGGGCACGGCAGGCGAGCCGGCAAAGCCTGCAACCTGCACCAGGTGCAGGCGATGCTGCTGGCGCAGTGTGCTGGCGAGCCCCGCCCAAACCTCACGGGAAGAGGCCAGCCCGGGGATCAGGATGACGTCCGGCCCGGTGCCCTCGACCGTTACCGAAATACGTTCGCCCGCTACAGGCACTGGCTGGCTTGGCGCAGCCAATGCCGAGCCCAGCGACAAGCTGGTCCCGATTGCTGCAAGCAGGGTGCGTATGCGCATGGTCGCCATTCCTTTGACTTCAACGGAGAAAAGCCCGCCACTATAAGGCGCACGGCAACCCATGGGAAAACTATCGTTTGCAACCCGCTGCGCTGCACCGTTAAAGTCGGGACCTGGGCGCCGGCTGCGCCTGCGGTCCGCGCAAAGGGGTTGCCCGAGCCATGCTTCACTCCATTTCCATACCAGCTCCCGGCTTGTCGGCGGACCGAGCCCCAAAGGAGTTGGCATGCCCGCCATCAATGCTTCCCGCCACCACGGCTTGCTCGACCTGCCCGCCTTGCGCAAACGCGCCAAGCGCTTGCTGGCTGAACTGAAAAACCACCAAGCCGACGACGCCCGCGAGCAATTGCGCACGCTTGGCCTGCCCGGCCCCGACTACCGGCTTGCCGACACCCAATGGCTGGTGGCCCGCGAGGCCGGCTTTGCCAGCTGGCCAAGGCTCAAGGCCCATGCCGACGCCGTGGCTTTCGCAGCACGCCACCCCGGTTTTTCCGCCGATGACGAGGCCAGCGTGCAGCATTGGCGCTGCGGCAACGACATCGCCCACAGCTTGCATACCGCCGGGTTTGCCGGCGCCTTCCAGATGTTCGACGACCCGATGGTCATGGGGCCTGTACCGGCGCTGCCCGACGAGCAGTACTGGCAGGTGCGCAGCGCCTACGTGCAACAGGCATTCAAGCTGAGCCCCCTGGACCTGGAACAGCGGCAGGCGGCGCAGCGTAGCGCACTGGCCGGGCTGAACCGCGACAGCGAAATTGTGCTGTGGTGCGAGGCCGACGCTTACGACCAGCTGTTCCTGATTCGCGTGCTCGCCAGCCTGCCCGGCCTGCCGCGTCGGCTTGAGCTGATCGAAATTGACCAGGTACCCGGTATCGAGCGTTTCATCGGCATCGGGCAACTGGCCCCCGACCTGTTGGCCTGGCTGTGGCCGCAACGTCGCGCACTGGGTGAGGATGCACTGGCCCTGGCCCGCGAAGCATGGGCGGCCTACACCGCACCCAATCCAAAGACCTGGGCAGGCCTCGCTGACCACACGCACCCGGCCTTGCCGTTGCTCGGCGGGGCATTGGCGCGCCAGCTACAGGAGCTGCCGGGGGCACAGGATGGATTGAGCCTTACCGAACGCCTGCTGCTGCGCGTGTTGGCTTCACGCGGCGAGCTACCGGCCGGGCGCGTTTTTGGCCAGTTGATGATGCAGGATGACCCGCTGCCTTACCTCGGTGACCAGATGTTCCATGTGCTGTTGCAGCCGTTGATCCACGCGCCACAACCGCTGCTGCTGGAAGGCTCAGGGGAAGCTTGGGCGCAGCGACCGCTGCGGCTGACGCCGCTTGCCGAGCAGGTGCTTGCAGGCAAGGCGCACTGGCTTGATCACAACCCTTCGCAGCGCTGGGTTGGCGGGGTGCTGGTGGATGCGGCTGACAGGCCTTGGGTAGTGACCGAACAAGGCGAGGTGTGGCGACGTTGATAACGTGCTCAACCCCAGGGCCGCTGTGCGGCCCATCGCCGGCAAGCCAGCTCCCACCTGGAACGCATTGACCTCAGGTCTTGCATCACTCCTGTGGGAGCTGGCTTGCCGGCGATGAGGCCAGTCCAGGCGGCGCCAGACAATTGAATCACCGCAGTCGTGAAATCACCTTTCTGCTGCCTGCGCCAGGCGCTGGGTGGCCTGCCGGATCTCATCCACATCCAGCGAAGCAAACCCCAGGCGCAAGGCATTCTCGGCATGGCCAAACGGCGAGAACTGCCGACCGCTGCGCACCACTAGGTCCAGCGCCAGCGCCTTGTCGACCAACTGATCCACATTGATCGCGTCGGCAAACCGCACCCACAGCGCCAACCCACCTTCCGGCTCATGCACGGTAATCTGCTCGCCAAACGCATCGTGCAGGCAAGCCAACAGGGTCTGCCGACGCCGACGGTACTCGCGGTTGACCCGGCGCAAGTGCTTCTTCAGCTCGCCATCGTTGATCAAGTCCGCCAGCATCCGCTGCATCACCGCATCGCCCTGCCCCAGGGTCAGCGTCGCCCTGCGCTCCAGCACTGCGGTTACCTCTACCGGTGCGACGATATAGCTGCAACGGAACGTGCTGCCCAAGGGCTTGGACAGTGTGCCGATGTAAATCACGTGCCGCTGCTGACGGTCGCTGGCCAAAGGCAAATAAGGCCGCCCGGAAAAGTGGTATTCGTAGTCGTAGTCTTCCTCGACCACGCAGAAGTCGTGCTGCCGCGCCAGTTCCAGCAACTGCTGCCGGCGCCCGGCTGGCAAGCTGACCGTGGTCGGAAACTGGTGATGGGGCGTTATGTACATCATCCGCACCTTGTGCTGCCGGCACAGGGCATCGATCTGATCGACCCGGCACCCCTCATGGTCCAGGTCCACGGTCACCAGCCGGGCACCCAACTGACGGAAAATCTCCCACGCCGGCGGATAGCTCAGGCGCTCGACCAGCACGGCATCCCCCGGCTTGAGCAGCACGCTGGCCAACAGCGACAGCGACATCTGCACGCCTTGGGTCAGGCAGATATGCTCGGCGCCAACGTTCAGGCTGCGATTGTGCCTCAGCATGTCGGCCAGGGCGGCGCGCAGGTAGAGGCTGCTGCAATCGCTGCCATGGCGCACGCTGTTGCTGGTAAAGCTGCTGCGCAAGGCATTGCGGTAATAGCGATGCAGGACTGCCTGGGGCAACAGCCGATGGTCACAGGCGCCGTTGTCAAAGAACAAGGCCCCTGGCCGCCCCTGCTGCGCTGCAGCCCGTTCGTTCGCCTCGAAGTAGGCAACGGCAGGCTCCTCTGGCAACGCCAGCGCGAAAGGCCCCGTGGTAGCGGGCTCGGTGGGTGTTCCGGTCGCCAGCTGTTGGCTGACGAAAGTGCCCCGGCGCTGCACGCTCTGCAGCCAGCCTTTGGTCTCGGCTTCCTCGTAGGCAAGGATCACTGTCTTGCGGTTGACGTTCAACAGTTGCGCCATTTCCCGCGTGCCCGGCAGCGGCGTGCCAGGGCGCAGGCGGCCCTCGCTGATCGCGGCCACCAACCCCTCGACGATCTGCCGGTACGAAGACTGCGCCCCATCAAGCTTGAGCAGCGGCTGCCATTTGCGAAGCTGGACCATGTGAATTATCCAAAACTGGAGGTTCTGCTGGTCCTGGACTATAGCAACAATCGAGCCTCCATTTGCCTCCGAGGTGCTCATGCAAAGCCGTCACGTCATCGAATTGTCGCCCTCGGGCAAAACCTTCGAAGCCAGCCAGGAGCTGCTGCTCGATGCCATGCTCGCCAGTGGCCTGCCGGTACCTTTCTCCTGCCGCCGCGGCGCGTGCGGGTCCTGCAAGGTGAAGGTGGTATCGGGGCAGTATCAGGACAAGCAGCGGGATGCAGACACCCCCGCGCCCTCCTACCCCCTGGCCGCCGACGAGATGCTGCTGTGCCAGAGCCACGCCTGCAGCGACATGCGCCTGGCGATCCCAGGTTGGTCCCTGGACGCCCCGACACTGGCGTTCCAGGCGCAGGTTCACAACCAGCGCGAGTTGAGTGCAGATATCGTCGAACTGGTGCTGCAACCTGCTCAACCGCTGGAAGTGCGGGCAGGCCAATACGTAAGATTCCAGCTCGACAACGGTGGCAGCCGCTGCTTCTCCATTGCCAACCTGCCCGTTCAGGACCAGGGGCAACTGGTGTTTCACATCCGTAAGGTCAGCGGCGGCGTGTTCACCGAAGGCCTGCTGCCCACCCTGCAAGCAGGTGCCGTACTGAACCTTGAGGGGCCGGTGGGCGCCTGCACCTGGCAGCATGAAGACCAACGCCCACTGGTGCTGTTTGCCACCGGCACAGGATACGCCGGCATCAAGCCCTTGTTGCTGACAGCACTGGCCCGCGGGGCCAAGGTGACGCTGTACTGGGGCGGGTCATCGACGGCGGACTTCTATGACCGTGCGTTTCTCGAGCAGGCCAGCCATGAACACCCCAACTTTCGCTGGCACCCGGTTCTTTCGGCTGAGGCACGCGTGCAGCAGGTGGCGTTGGGCCAGGCGCATCAGTGGGCCGACACCCAGGTCTATGCCTGCGGCAATGCCGCCATGATCAACCAGGCCCGCGAACTGTGCCTTGCCGCCGGCGTACAACCCCACCGATTTGTCGCGGAGGCTTTTGTCGCCAGCGGCGCACTGGCACCCCAGGCTGCAGCCGCCAACACCCTGCACCCAGAGCTGGAAAAAGTCGGCCCACGCTACTCGCTGGACGGCATGCTCGCTGCCCGCGAGCAGTCAGTGCGCTCCGTGGCCGCGATCGCCAGCCAACTGCGCGTCGGCATGACCACCGCCCAGGCACTGGAGATGGCTGCGCAAACCTTGCAGGCAATGGGCGCGTCCCACACCTGGCACCCCACCTACATCCGCTTCGGCGACGACACCGTACGTACACCGCGACAAGGCATCGACCTGCAACGTGTATTACGTACTACGGATATCGTCGTAGTCGACGTCGGCCCGGTATGGGATGGCTACGAAGGCGACTATGGCGACACCTTCGTGTTTGGCCAGCACGACCTGCACCACGCCTGCGTGAAGGCACTGCACGAGGTGTTCGCCGAAACCCGCCAGGCCTGGGGCCGTGGGCTGACCGGACGCGAGCTGTATGACTTCGCCGAGCACAGTGCCAAGTCCAAAGGCTGGCAGCTGGAGCGCAACCTGGCCGGCCATCGCATCGCCGACTTCCCGCACATGCTCTATGGGCAGGACAAACTGGCCGAGGTGGAGATCGTTCCGAGCGAGGTGGTATGGGTGCTGGAAATACAGCTGTGCCATCCCACCGAGCCGGTCGGGGCGTTTTTCGAAGACATCCTGATCGGTGAAGGCAAGCCGACCGTGGCGAGGGCCGCTTGATCCCCAAGCCCTGGCGGTTGTCGATCAAGCCGGATTTACAGGATAAGGTTGCCAGCAGGACGCTGACAGCCACGGACGAACAATATGCAAATACGCAACCTGACCCCTGACGACCTCCCCCAAGCCAGCACCTTGTGCCTGGATGCCTTCATGCAGGCAGTTGCGCCCTCGCTGTCTGCGCAAGGTATCGAGACCTTCACCAAGGTGGTAGCACCCCAGGCGTTTGCCGAGCGCATGAGGGGCGACAACCTGATGCTGGCCTGTGTTGCGCAGGGCGCCCTCACGGGGCTGATCGAGCTCAAGGAAGGCCGCCACGTTGCGATGCTGTTCATTGCACCGGGTTGGCAACGCCAGGGCATCGGCACGCGCCTGATGAATGCCGCGCTGGAACATGCCCGGGTAGACGTCGTGACGGTCAAGGCGTCGCTGTCTTCAGTGCCTGCCTACCAACACTACGGCTTCACCCTGGCAGGCGAAGTGGGCGAGTTTGCCGGGCTGCTCTACCAGCCAATGGAAAAGCGCCTGCCGACTGTGTAGGCGCGGCCCTGTCGCAAAAGTACCGCAAAGCGGTGCCTGGTTATCAGCTTCGCAGCTGTTGTTGCCGGGGCCGCTGTTCTTGCACAACGGTCTGTTCCACCTGCTGTTCGGGGGCAGTCACCCGCCCGTTGTCCGGGGCGCAGAGCCGTGACGGGTCTGTTCGCTAACGTACAGACGCTGCCCGGGCAATCACCGCAGAGTGAATGCTGAAAGGCCAGATCGGCAACCCGGCATACCGTGGACAATCCATCCACGGCATCAATATTGGTAACGTAGGGTGACTGCGACATTGCGCGGATCACCATAGTAGAGGCCACCGAAGTTGTTTGAAGTTGGCAAGGACTGGTAATAGACCTTGTCCAAGGCGTTGTTGAGGTTGTACTGCACGCTGAACTGTTGATTGATTTGATAATGGGCGTGCAAGTTGAGCAAGGCGTAGCCACCTTGTTTGATGGCATACCCGCTGACATCGGCGGCGGTGCGGCTCTGGGCATACACGTCGCCACCCACGCGCCACTGGTCGAGGGCACCGGGCAAGCGGTAGTCCGTCGACACCTTTAGCAGGCGGCGCGGGATCTTGCGATAGTAGTCCGAGCCCTTGGTACTGCCAGCCACATATTCTGGATCGCTGTAGGTGTATCCAGCGCTAAGGTTCCAGTTCTCCAGTGGTTCGCCTGAAATCTCCAGTTCAAAGCCGCGGTTACGCACTTTCGCGCCGGCTTCATAACATTTGCTGGTACCCGTCACGCCACAGGTTGGCGACACCGACAGGGCTTCGGGCATGTTCTCCAGGTTGGTCTGGAAAATGGCCAGCGTGGTGTTCAGGCGGCCATCGAAATACTCACCCTTGATGCCGGTTTCGTAGTTGTCGCCCTCGATAGGGTCAAGCAAGGTGTTACCGACACCGTAGTAACTCTGAGTCTTGTAGATCTCGGTGTAGCTGGCATACCAGCTGTGATGCTTGTCCAGGTCCAGTACCAGCCCGGCATAAGGCACCAACCGGCCATTCTCCCGGTATCGATCATTGGTGTAGGGGCTGGCCACCTCGTAGTCTGACCAACTCACCCGCGTGCCGAGGATCAGGCTCAGGTCATCCGTGAGGCTGAAGCGCGAGGCACCGTACAGGCCTCGCTCCTTGCGCTTGTAGTTGTAGTCCGAGCCGATCGCATTGAGGATGGGGCTGGGCAGAGCGCTGTAGTCGAAGTCGGTGATGGTGATCGTAGGGTTGTTGACCGCGCTCTTGATGACGGCAGTGAACTCGTCCTGGCGACTGTTGGCCCCCAACATCAATTGGTGCCTGCGCCCGAACAGCTCAAATGGCCCGGTTGCATAGAGGTCCAGCGCGAACTGGGTGTCTTCGTAGTCAGCCTGGGAGACGGTCATGCGATAGTTGTCGCCCGATACCCGGCTCGGATAGGCCGAAAGGAAATCGGCGTTCGACCAGATCGCGTTCATGGCCAAGGTCAACGTCCATTCGTTGTCAAACTTGTGCGTGACATCGCCGAACAGGGTGTAGTTGTTGCGATCCAGGTGGGCCCACTTGCCGTTGAGGTTGGTGGAGCGCGAGAGCGGGTAGAAGGAGCCGTCACTGCGGGTATTCAGGCCGCCCCAGTCATAGCCGTTCTGGTTGTCCTTCTGAAGGGTGGCACCTAG
Source organism: Pseudomonas putida NBRC 14164 (assembly GCF_000412675.1). NCBI lineage: Bacteria > Pseudomonadati > Pseudomonadota > Gammaproteobacteria > Pseudomonadales > Pseudomonadaceae > Pseudomonas > Pseudomonas putida. Next base: position 3,640,422 of record NC_021505.1, read on the forward strand.
CGTCAGCACGGTGGAGTCGTTCAGATCCGCCTCGCCGACCAGATACAGCAACTGGTTGTCCCGCTCGGCGCCGTCCCGGTAGCTGTTGGCGTTGTTGTAGTAGGCTACTGCGCGGCCGCGAATATTACCCGTGGCGGTCAATGGCCCGGAAACATCCACCTGACTCCGGTAGTTGTCCCAGGAGCCTGCACCCAATTCCGCACCCAGGCGAAAGTCCTGGGTCGGCCGCTTGCGCACGAGGTTGATCGCCGCCGACGGGTTGCCCGTGCCCTGCATCAGGCCGTTGGCCCCGCGTACCACTTCGACACGGTCGTAGAGGGCCATGTTCGACGTGGACATGACGTCCATCGAGTAGTTTTCCGAGATGTTGGTCGGAATCCCGTCGTATTGCAGATCGCTGATCTCGAAGCCACGCGCGTAGTAGGTGGAGCGGTCAGTGCCGATCTTGGTCAGGGTGATACCGGTTGCCGTGCGCGCGATATCGTCCAGGTTCTGGATGTTCTGGTCGTCCATCTTCTTGCGGGTGATCACCGTCACCGATTGCGGGGTTTCCCGCAGGCTCAGGGCCATCTTGGTCGCCGTATTGGTCGATCCTGTGGTGTAGGAGCCGCTATCCTCGGTAATCGAACCGGGTGTATTGCCGGCAATGGTGGTCGCTGCAAGGTTGACTGCGCCTGTGACCGGTGCGGCCTGCTGGAGTTGATAGCCATCTTCGGTCGGGCTCGCTACCAGTCCAGAGCCCGACAGTAGCTGTGCAAAACCGTCATCGATGGTGAAGCTGCCGTGCACACCGGGGCTGGTCAATCCTTGCACCTGGCGGGACTCAAAAGAGATGGGCGTTGCGCTGGCCTGGGCGAACCGACCCAGGGCTTCGCCCAACGGCCCGGCAGCGATGTCATAGCGCTGCAGGGATTGCTCGGCCAAGGCACTGGCAGGCACTGCCAGTGGTGCCGTACAAAGTGCCAGGCGCACGGCCAGGTAAAGGCCGTGCGGGGCAGAACGGGTCAGCGCTCGAATCGGCGACTTCATGTTTTCGATACTCCTATGGTGTTGGCCATGGGAGGACGGACGAAATTCGAAAACACGAAATGATTATTGAAACTATTTCCGCTCCGCATCGGGTTTCAGGGTTACCCGGGTTATCCAAGGGGTGTACTGGCTGACCTGGATCGGCAAGGTGCGTTGCAGCAGCCGCAATGCCTGGCGCGGATCATCCAGCGGCAGCATCACCGTCACCTGTAGCCCTGCGAGGGCAGCATGATCGGCCCACAGCAGGCCCGGGTAGTGGCGCGACAAACGCGTCAGCACATCGCTCAGTGGCTCATCTTCGGCCAGCAGCTGGTGCTTGTGCCAAGCCTGTTCAAGGGCATCTGCCCGTACCTGTTCAACGTTGCCTGGGCCTTGTGCGCCAAGACGTACGCGCTGGTTGGCCGTCAGCTTCAGTGAGTGGCCGGCACTGCTGATGGCGGTAGTCGACTCGATCATGGTCACTTGCGTCGAGTCGCCTTGCCGCTCCACCGTGAAGCGCGTGCCAAGCGCCCGAACACTGCCATGTGCAGTCACTACCAGGAATGGGCGAGGGTCCTTGGCCACATCGACCAACACTTCGCCACGCAGCAGCTCGACCCGGCGTTCACCTGCATCAAAATGCACGTTCACGGCCGAGTCCCCGTCCAGATGGATTTCGCTGTCATCGTCTAGTCGGCGATCAAGCCAAGCGCCCCCTGAGGTGCTCAGGTCTGCCAGCAGATATCCCTGTTGCCAGCAAGTCGTGGTGATCCAGGCCATGGGAAGCAAGGCCAGCGCCAAGGCCAGGGCCTGCATCTTGCTGGCCTGGGGCGCGCGTGGTGCGTGGCGAAGGGCTTTTCCGGCAGCCTGGCGGGGTAGTTGCTGCAACGAACTCAGACGCCCTTGCAAGCGCGCGACCGCTGCCGCATGTTCAGGGGCCGCGCTGATCCATGCCTGGAATTGCGCCTGTAACTGCACGTCGGCCTGGTCGTCGAGTAGCACCAGCCAGCGCGCAGCCTCGCGCAGGACCGAATCGGCAGTCTGGTCAGGCATCGCTCACCTCCATGGCAGCGTCGCAAGCCAGCATGGCCTCGACTAAATCGGCCTGTACAGTCCTCACCGAAATGCCGTGATGACGTGCTATGTCATCCTGGGACAAGCCTTCAAGGTGACGGAGGATAAAGGTTTCACGAACTCTGGGCTTCATGCGTGACAGCGCTCGGTCGATACATTCCAGCAGCTCTATGGCCTGCAGGATTTGCTCGGGCGAGAACGCCTGCTCCATATGCTCGACACTGGCCTCAAGCGCCTCCCTGTATGCCTGCTCCAGGCGCAAGCGGCGGCCGTTGTCGATCAGGATACGGCGCGCAATGGTCGCAAGAAATGCACGAGGCTCACGAGGGGAAGCATACTGCCCGGCGGTGAGTACACGGTAGAACGTGTCCTGGGCGAAGTCCGAAGCCTGATGCGGACATTGCAGGCGCCGCCGCAGCCACGCCACCAACCAAGGGTGGTGCCCCGCATACAGCTCGCCAATGGGATCGGAAGAAGGTGATCGAGGTCGGTCCATGACAAATGGCTGCAAATGAGAATTAATCTAAGTTATCACTTATGCAGGAGCCTCGCTATATGCTTGTCAACCGCTGGCGGCTGACCTTGTCTACCCAATCTGGTCAAAATACCGGCCTCATCGCCTGAAAGCCGGCGCCGACAAGAATTGCACCAAAACCTCCAGGGCTACGCAACACCGACGCAAGCTGAACTTGTCGCCAGTTGGAGCGACCAGCCTATCGAATGGGAAACACGCCTTTCTTGTACGATCCTGCAACTCAGCGAGAAGCACGCAAGCGTTCCAGCCAACGCAGAGGCGGCACGCCGTAGGTGCGAGTGAAGTGCCGGGTCATGTGGCTTTGATCGTGAAAGCCTGCGGCGAGGGCGGCATCGACCAGGGTGAAGCCATCCAGGATCAGCCTGCGAAAACAATCCAGGCGCCGTAGCGTGACAAACCGGTAAGGGCTGGTGCCGTACAGGGCGCGAAAGTCCCGCGACAAGCTCCATTGCTCACGCCCGCTGGCCTGTTCGAGCATCTCCAGCGTGATGCCTGCGTGCAGATGCTCCATGATGAACGCTCTGGCCCGCTCGGCGCTGGGGTAGTCCAGGCGTTTGCGGCCACGTGGTTTACCGCCCACGGCACGCAGCGCCATTGCCAGGTCATACACGGCGTCCTGCTCCTCCAGTGTTTCCAGAGGATGGTCCAAGGCTTGTACGAACGCCTCGCTGGCGCGGTACAAACGCGGGTCGCAGGAGAGCCCGCCGGCAATGAAAGGCAACGGTTCGCCCCCGAGCACGTTCTGGATCAACGACGGGTCGATGTAGGCCATCCGGTAGCGAAAGCCCAACTCCGTGCCGGCCATGCCGTCATGCACTTCATCCGGGTGCAGCACAAGGGTGTTGCCTGGCACGCCGTGGCACAGCGCCCCCTTGTAGTGAAAGCTCTGAACACCGGCAAGGGTACGGCCTATTGAGTATGTGTCATGACGATGCGGGTCGTAGCCATGGCCACCAAACCAGGCTTCGATGCGCTCCACGCTGCCAGGCGTAGTGCTGCGTATGACCCAGTCAGAGGTGGATGACGGTTTTGCTTTTCGATCCATGAGTATGCTTGCCGCTTTTGAGACATCTGGGATGGGGTGCTTGACCCTTGGTGCTTCGGGATTCCCACCCGCGACGGCGTTTATCAATCTTGCGCCTCAGGCGCACGGAAGGCCTTGCTGTAGTAGCCAGACGGGTCGAAACAGCAAACGTGCTTCTTGCCGGAAGCAAGCATATCGCATGCATTGGCTATCCGTTTTGCGCGCGTCTGGGCCTGCTTGGCTGACGTGATCCAGTGTACCCAGTCCACTCGTGCGAGGGTCGTCGTATTGGTCCAGACCAGACGAGCCTCAGGCGTGGCTGCCAGTGCCTCCTGAAAATCGGGGGGGATGTCAGGTTCGGGCTCCTTCAGCACAGGGCTCAAGTCCAGTGTAACGATGTCGCCAATGGCAGCATTTGCAGCTTCGAGTAACGTAGAGCTGATCTGCAGCCAATGGCTCAGTTGACCATCCGGTTCAAGGGTTGCCTGGAAAGGGTATCCATTCAATGTGCCTTCAATTGTCGTCCTTCCTCGCCTGGGAAGCTGTGCACTCGCCTCTTTTGGCAGTACCACGAAAGCCCATGACGAATCATCCCCAGGGTTTGCCGGACGAAGAAGCGTTGCTTCGAAGCGGGATTTCACAACGGTAGTTGTCATTGCAACGCCTCCAGTCACGATGCCAGGTTCAATTGCAGTAAAGACACTTTAACCCGGCAGGGCCGGCAGCACCGCACCCACCATGCTGTTGAACGCAGCGGGCGAATCCACGACGCGCACAGGGGCTTTTACCTCGCCGTCGGCACGGGTGGCGCGCCGGGCCTGATGGGCGGTTGCTGACAGCTTCACGATCACCACTTCGCGGCGGGGGTTGATATAGATTTTCTGACCGAAACGCCCACTGGCCTCGACCGAACCGTCACCGTCGTTCTTCTGGTACCAGTAATTGCGGTAGCCGTAACCAGGGCGACCGGGGCCGAGGTTGCCGTTGGCGAACACCACCGGGTCCGCAGGCTGGAATGTGCTGTGCACCGCCCGGCCCCACTGCGCATCAGGCACGCCGACCACTGCTACCTCGAACACTTCGGGGAAGCCGTAAATCACTTGTTCCACTTCGCAGGGGTACACATTGAACCCGCCGGAAATGATCATTTCCTTCTTGCGATCGACGAGAGCAACGTGCCCGGCGCGTAAATCACCGCAGATAGCAGTAGGTACTTCAACCCTCCCGCATACAGCATGAGCAGTGCATAGGCCGTCGCCAGGACGGCAATTACCATATCCTTCGCGCGATTTCCTCTAGCCAACACGTATGTTTCGCGGGCTCTGGCGAGTTTGAGCGCATACGCTGCCACCAAAAGGTACGGAACCAGCGTCAGTGAACTCGTCAGCTCCAGTGCCAAGGTAAACGCGTACTCGGTAAAGAACGTCAAAACCAGAAAAGAACTGCACCAGCAGTGCAACGTTGGTAACGACGTGCAAAATGCGTTAGTTGGAGCTAAAACACGATCGATTCCCCAGGCCTGAGCCATTGGACGGCCACGAGCCTCCGAGCATGGGCCAGCGTCGCACGAAGTGCTGACGGTGTTCGCCCAGAGCATGATGGGAACCGTTGAACCCGTCTACCCTGCCCCCCTGTCAAAGGCGTAATCCTCGAAAACCAACCACCCTATCCCATGTGAGCACTGTTCATGCCTATCGACTTCAGGCCCGCCCAAGCCTCGGACGCGCACGATATTGCGCGCTTCTTTCAACTGACATCGGAGGGCATGGCCGATTACATATGGAGCAAGCTTGCCGCACCTGGGGAAGCGTTGCTGAGTGTCGGTGCGTCTCGCTATGCCAGGGAACAGGGCGACTTTTCCTACAAGAACTGCCTGATGGCCACCTTCGAAGGGCGCGTCATCGGCATGATGCATAGCTATGCCTTGCGCGAGGCCCCTGACAGGCCCGTCGAGACAGACCCGGTGCTCGCGCCTTATGCCGACATGGAAGTACCCGACACCTTGTACATATCCAGCCTGGCCCTGGATGAGGCCTGGCGCAGCCAGGGGCTGGGCGTGCAGTTTCTTCGCCACGCCCAGCAGCGTGCTGAGGACGCTGGCCTGGCTGGGCTATGCCTGATCGATTATGCAGAAAACCACGGTGCACGCCGCTTCTACGAACGTCATGGTTTTCAGATTGTTAAAACCTGCCAGATCGTTGCGCACCCGATGCTGGGCGTAACCGGTGAAGCCTATTTGATGTATCGCCCCACCCACAACGTGCTCGAGAAAAAACCATGAACAAGAAACTGACCGTGTTCCGCGAACTGGATATCCAACCGGTGCGCGACCTTCCCTTTTTTGAAGAGGTGCTGGAAGGCACCCCTCATACGCTGACGTCCAAGTACTATCACGATGAACAACAAGGGCGCATTTCCGGAGAATGGGAAGCCAGCACCGGGGCCTGGCGCATCGACTACAAAGTGTGGGAGTTCTGCCATGTCCTGAGTGGACGCTGCGTCATCGAACTTGAAGGTTGCGCCCCCCTCACCCTGGCCGCTGGCGACACGTTCATTATCGAACCGGGCGCCAAGGGCAAGTGGACCGTGCTGGAAGACATGAAAAAGAACTTCGTGATCCTCTTGCCGGCGAACTAGACACGGGTCGCATTTCATCGAGCGCAGCTCAGATCACTGTAGATACTCTGTTGGCGGTCAAGCTTTTCTAAGGTGTTCAGAGCTGAAAAGCTTGGCCGTATCAAATGGTTCATCGCCGCGCATGCATGCCCATATGCCCGTCAGGTACTTGCGCATGACAGCGGCGATCGCTTGCATTTTTTTCTTCCCCCTGCTGACCAGCGATTCATAAAAGGCCTTCGCGTAAGGATCGCAGCGCACCGCCGTCAACGCAGGCATGTACATGGCTGCCCGTAAATAGGCATTCCCGCTTTTGCCGAGCCGACCAGGTTTATCAATGCTTGTCCCCGACTGTGTCTGTCGAACATCTAGACCAGCATGACGAGCGACCTGAGAGGACTTGAGCATTTGAGGAAGGGTGGTCAGCTCAGCCAAGGCAGCAAGTGCCGAGACTTCTCCCATTCCCGGGCCCGCTAGTAACTGCTTGTACTGCCGGTTAAGCGTCGGACACTGAGCGATCAACTCACGTCCGGCCTTGCGGAAACGCTCAATGCGATTGTCCAAAGTGGCAATCGCTTCCTCTTGATCTTCGATCAGCATCGACACGGTCGTAGCGGTCGCCTGCAATGCATGCAGTTCATTCTTCGCCCTGGTGCGGTGCCCGACCAGACGATTGATGTGCCGGCCAAGAGCCCTCAGCTCAAGCTGTACGGAGCTTGGCGGTGTCCACAAGCGCGGTGTCATACGTTCACCGTACTCGGACAGCAACTGAGCATCTATCGAGTCAGTTTTACTGTTCACCAGCATCAGCTTGGCGAAATTATGGAAGCTCTTGGGGTTGATCACCGAAACAGGAAGGTCGGCAGCATGCAGCTCAAGGGCCAGGTCCAGGTAATAGATTCCGGTCGCCTCCATCACGATCGACTTGGGCTTGAGCGCCTGCAGCTTTTTCACCGCTGCCTTACGACCCGCAGGGGTCTGAGCGATATCCCACTGTCCAGCGGGACGCCCATCTTTACGCACCCCAACGATCGACGTACGAGAACCAATATCCAGGCCCACACAGACATTCATTCTTCCCACTCCCAAGCGAGTTAGGTAACAATGGCCTCCGGTTCCCCGACCTCGAACTTCATGCCGCTGCAACCTTGTAATGCGAAGTCCGACTTGTCGGCTTCTCGATACTCTTCGTAGTGGGCAATGAGGCGGGGGGCCTCTCTACAGACAAGGTCAGGGGCAAACCCTGCCTTCAGGAGCGATCGGCCTCCCCGGAAGTGCTTCTATAGCCTGACGAGAATAACCTCTCTCATCAGGCTAGGCACAACATACAAGGAGCGGGCTTGCCCCGCGAACACCGGCGGAGCCGGTGCCATGCACCGCGTGGACCCATTCGCGGGACAAGCCCGCTCCCACAATGACCATTGCTCTCTGCGTGACAGCGCCCCATAGCAGGCAGCCCTGACCGTGCTGCAGCCAAGAAGGGCTCAGCTCACCATCACTTCGTCCAGTGCCTGTTCAAGGGTGCTGACCGTGCGCTCGATATTGTGCAGCTTTTCAAGCCCGAACAGGCCGATACGGAAGGTCTGGAAGTCGGCCGGCTCGTCACATTGCAACGGCACCCCGGCGGCTATCTGCAGGCCGTGTTCGGCAAATTTCTTACCGTTCTTGATGTCGGCATCATCGGTATAGCTCACCACCACGCCTGGGGCCTGAAAGCCGGCTGCGGCCACGCTTTTGATGCCTTTGCCGGTCAACATGGCACGTACCCTATCGCCCAGCGCCTGCTGTTCAGCGCGAACCTTGTCGAAACCGTAGGCTTGCATCTCGTTCATGACGTCATTGAACCGCGCGAGCGAATCGCTGGGCATGGTCGCATGGTAGGCATGCCCGCCCTGTTCGTATGCCTGCATGATCTGCAGCCACTTTTTCAGGTCGCAGGCAAAGCTGCTGCTCTGGGTATGCTCGATGCGCCCGAGGGCCAAAGCACTGAACATCACCAGCGCGCAGCAAGGGGAAGCGCTCCAACCTTTTTGCGGTGCGCTGATCAGCAGGTCGACTGCGCACTTGTGCATATCAACCCATAGCGTGCCTGAGGCGATACAGTCCAGTACGAACAGCCCCCCCACTGCATGCACGGCGTCGCCAATAGCCCGCAAGTAATCATCGGGCAGGATAATCCCGGATGAGGTTTCAACGTGGGGGGCGAAGACGATTTGCGGCTTGTGCGCCTCAATGGCCGCCAGCACTTCGTCCAGAGGCGGCGGCGCGTAGGCTGCCTGGCGACCCGCCTCGACCGGCCGGGCTTTCAGCACCGTGGTAGCCGCCGGGATGTTGCCCATCTCGAGGATCTGGCTCCAGCGATAACTGAACCAACCGTTGCGGATTACCAGGCATTGCTGGCGGGTGGCAAACTGCCGCGCTACCGCTTCCATGCCGAATGTACCGCTGCCCGGCACTACTGCAACCGCCTGGGCGTTATAGACCTGTTTCAGGGTGCTGGAAATGTTCTTCATCACGCCTTGAAATGCCTGCGACATGTGATTGAGCGAGCGGTCGGTGTAGACCACTGAGTACTCGACCAGCCCCTCAGGATCAATACTTGGATATAGCTTTGACATGCGGTGATTCCTTTGGCAGAGATGTCATTGGTATGGACCCTCTCCTGTGCCTTGGCAAATGAGAAGATTGATCGGGACTGTTTGCAGGTAGCGTATAGCCTCTACCTCGCAACCATCCAGCTGCTGATACCCCGACTCACTGTACCCACTACAGCCGTAGTAGGTACACCCGCCCCTTTCTCGGCAATACTGCAAGCACATCCCCCCCGCCAGGAGCCGGCTGATGCGTATTCTGCTGATAGACGACCACGGCATCCTCAGGGCCGGGGTCAAGAGCCTTATCCAGGCCGTGCATCAGGACGCCCAGGTGCTGGAGGCTTCCTGCACCGCAGAAGCATTGGAACTGGTGCGTGGCCAGGCCTTCGACGTGATCTTCCTGGACTTGTGCATCCCCACCTCGGCCACCAGCAACGACCTTACGCCCGACAACGGCCTGAGCCTGCTGTCGCTGTTCAAGTCCGGCCGCGAGGCGCCAGCCGACCCCGACCCTGCCAGGTGCGTGACGGCGCCGGTGATCGTGATGTCGGCGGAGTCGGAGCGGCGTTTCGTCGACGAGGTGATGCGCCGCGGTGCTTCGTCCTTCGTGCCCAAGGCCAGTGCCCATGAAGTGATGCTGGAGGCCATCAAACGAGCGCTCAGCGGTGGGGTCTACCTGCCCAGCGAGGCGATTGGCAAAGGCGGCCAGGCACCCTCCTCTGCCTTCCACCAGCAACCCGCAACACCGCTCGGCCCCAAGGACCTGGGCGTGACACCGCGCGAGTTCGACATTCTGCGCCTGGCGTTGCAAGGCAATGCGCCGTGGAAGATCGCGGCGATTCTGGAGATCAACCCGGTCAACGTGCGTCAGTACCTGAGCAAGCTCTACGGCAAGTTCGGGGTCATCGACCTGTATGGCCTGCAAGGCCTGTTCGCCAAGACCGGTCAGGTGCTGGGGGTGCTGTCTTCACCGGCCTCGCCAGCATTGGCCAGCCGACCGCGAGACAAGAGCTGCTGAACGGCAGCCATCAGGGTGGCTGCGCTTTCGCCCTTGCCGACGGCCCGTGACAGGCTGTCGTCATGCAGCGGTTGGCGCAACAGCTCGGCGGTGTAGAGGATCGCTGGCACGTGCGCCCAGTCGTAAAACGCCCGCACCTGCTCGATCAGCGCCACGCCGACCAGGCCGTCGCGCAGTTTGTAGTCGCAGATGAGCAGGTCCGGGTAGCGATCCGGCGCCCGCGCCAACGCTTCCTGCAAGGTATTTTGGTCCTCGGCCGTGGCGACGATGGCGCCCTGCAGGCTCAGCGACTTCGACAAACTGTCGAGGATGCGTTTATCGTCATCGACCAGCAGGACATAGGCCCCGGCGATGTCCAGGCACGTGTCATCGAGCTGCGGCGCCGGCACACTGGCGCCCGTCGACGGTGCTCCCCCCTGGAACAAAGGGCAGTCGACCGAAAACCGGCTACCGTGCCCGGGGCGGCTGCTGAAACTCAGCCGATGACCCGGCAAGCGATCAATGAAGTTTTTCACGATCGACAGCCCCAAACCCAAGCCGCGCCGGGTGTCATGGCTGGGGTTGTCGACCTGGAAGAACTCCTCGAAGACCTTGCTCTTGAACGCGTCGGGTATGCCGATACCCGTATCGACCACATCGACGCGCACGGTAGTCCTGCCCGCCACGCTGCCGACCACCACGCCGCCCCGCTCGGTGTACTTGACGGCATTCGAGATCAGGTTGCCCATCACACGCTTGAAAATCGCCCGGTCTGAATCGAGCACGGCATCCTGCCGGCGCTGCTGCAACTTCAGGCGCAAGCCCTTGGCGTGCGCCAAGGGCTGGTGCAGCGATTCGAGCTCGGTCATCAACGCGTTCAGGGAGAACGGCTCGATGGCCGGTTGCGACTCGCCACTGGTAAACACTTCGCGCAGGCCGGTGAACAGGGCGCTGATTTCCCGCCCGGACACGTCGATATCGTGGAAGATTTCCTGCAGGCGTTCATGCTGGCCCTGCTCGACCAAACGCTCGCCAACGTACGCCAGGGAGGCAATAGAGGCCAAGGGTTGCATGGTGTCGTGGTAGGCCGCGCGGACGAAGCGGGTGCTGGCTTCGGCCTTTTCGCGGATTTCCACGGCTTTTTTCGCCTCTTGGTCGAACAAGGCCTTCAGCGCATCGTCCGCTTTCTGTTTCTCGCGGCGGACGCGGAAGTTGGCTTGCTCCAGGCTTTCGTTCTTTTTGTTCAACGCCAGGGATTTAAGATAGCCCTCCCGCGCAACTTTCTCGGCGCGCACACTGATGGTCCAGCCCACCAGTGCAAACGCCAGCAGGTAAAACATGGCGGGGAAAAAGTTGGTATCCAGAACACCCGTCGTTACTTCCTGCACACAGAGCAGCAGCACGCAATAGCCGGTACTGAACAACGAATAGCGCGCCAGCAGCGCCAAGGTGCCGTGCTGAAAGAAGATAACCAGGACAATGCCGACAAAGTAGTAATTGTAATTCAACGGCGCGGGGACAATTTGCATCATTGCCACCAGGCAGGTCTGGGCGAAGCACACCGCAATCACCACGGTTCTGTTCACCCACCATTCGTTGTCAAAACGCGAGATGAATGACACCCAGGTTGCTGCGGCTACTGCCACGGTGCCTGCCAGCCGCCACACCAGGATCCAGTAGAAGTCCAGGCGCGAAAGCGCCTGCTCATGGCGCACGTAGTGGTAATAATCCCAATAGCCAAAACCGGCCCATACGGCAATGGCCACAAACATGAACAAGCGTCGCCTGCGAAGGTTTTCTGCAGCCTGGGTATCGAGAAAACCCTGTTCGTCCTGCGCATTGGCGAAGGGTTTCGGCAGGCCGAAAAGTTCAACTGCGGCCTCTTTGATTTCATGCCATCTGGTCATGTTGGCCACTCACGCTGTTGATACTACAGCTGTTGCACCACAACTGTTGCACCACCCAAGTTGCACTACCGCCGTTGTATTTTCCGAACACTGCTTCGGTGAGAAGCTGAACCCATCGACACACAGCAACTTCGAAACAACGGGAGCAGGCATCATGAACACCAACTCTGAAAGTAAAGCACCTGCTGGCAAACCCGCCATCGAAGCCGGCATTCGCGCAACCTGGTGTGCTGCGCGCTGCCGCTGAAACGGAACTGGCATGGCCCACTGCGCCCAAGTGGCCAGACCGTTGCCCAAGCAAGCGGGCGATAAACCTACGCAGGCAAGCCTGCAAGGAAACCGAGGTGCATCATGAAACTGATAAAAACCATCGCGATTGGCAGTGTGCTGCTTGGCCTGGCCGGCGCCGTGCATGCTGAAGACGGCTCTCAGCGGGCTGAACAGTTCAAGCAGAACTTCCTGGCGGAGCAGGCACGCCTCTGGGGCAATGACGCGGCCGAGCAGAAACAGCAGATCGCCCAGGTGCAAGCCAGACAACAGCAGCAACCAACCCACCCACAAACGGCAGTAAGCAAAGACTTCTGATAGTAAAAACCGCCCAGCATTATTGGTGCTGCTGTGCAGCCCTTCGCGGGCTTGCCCGCTCCCACAGAGATAGCGTAATTGCGCACCGAGCGCACAACCTGTGGGAGCGGGCGAGCCCGCGAAGGGCCGCAACGCGGCCCCAATTGCTTAACTGACTGGTATTAGGCTGATGCCTGCCTTTTTCGTGGGAGCCAAAGGCGCTGGGCCATCGCCTAAAGGGCACCGGGTAGCGCCAGCACCGCCAGCAGTTTGTCTCTGGTTGGTTGAGTGCATGGCTGCATCGGCTCGCGCAGCTCGTCGCTCATCAACCCCTGCAACTGCAATGCGGCCTTGACCACGGCAGGGTTGGGCTCGGCGAAAGCCATTTTGATCCAGGGCAGCAACTGGTAGAACGTGCCACGCGCAGCCGCCCAGTCACCGCTATCGACCTGCCGCAGCATGCGCACGTAGAGGTCGGCATGCACATGCGCCGAAGCCGAAATGGCCCCTGCACCGCCCAGGCACAGGTTGTTGAATATTTGCAGGTCTTCACCGGCCAGCACCTGGGCGTGGCCGTCCTGGATCAGGGCCATGGTGGTTTCGCTGTCGCCGCCGCAGTCCTTGACTGCCGCGATGCGTGGGTGGCGCACAATCCGGCGCAAGGTTTCGCGCTCGATGCGAACGCCGGTGCGGTAAGGGATGTCGTACACGATAAGCGGCACGCTGGCGGCATCGGCTACGGTATTGAAGAACGCTTCGATGCCAGCCTGCGAAGGGCGGATGTAGCAAGGTGCCGGCACCAGCAGCCCGCCAATGTCGCGCTGCTGGATTTCAGCCTGGAACGCCAACAGTTCGCGCAGGTTGTAACCCGACAGGCCCATCACCACCTGGCCTGGCGTCACCCAGGCCAGCACCGCGTCCAGCACGGCCAGTTGCTCGGCCTTGGACAGTGCTGCCGCTTCGCCCGTGGTACCGCAAGATACCACGGAAATTCGACATGCAAAAACTCCTGATGTTGACCGAAAGTCAGCGTCAGCGGGTGAAGAGTCGAAGTGGTCTGGCAGGGATACCTGGCGCCTTCTGTCTCGTCAGCCCATCTGACGAGACAGCGCGCCTCGGTCAGATGAGCGGCTGTTTCTTGGATTTCTTGGCAACGGCAACGCACGCGCCTGCCTGGGCAATGAAGCCCGAAGCGGAAATGGCGTGGTTGGATGTGGACATCATGAGAAAGCCCGTTGCGTAGGTATGGCTGGATAATGGTGGGGCGGCGTAGTGGGTGTCAACCCTTGGTCTGCATCGGCACCTGTAGGACCTCACAAGGCGGGTATCGCCGTCACCGCCACTCGCTGTAAGGCTCCAGCGGCGTTACTGGCAAGGCCAGGTTGCCCCGCCACGGCTCGAACAGGTAACGCAGGTAAAGCATGCCATGGCTAGGTGCATAGTCATCGCTGTGCTGCCAGTCGAAGCCGCCGCCCAGTACCCACCGATCACTCAGGCGCCGTTCGAACAGGCCGCGCAGGCGGTAGCCCAACCCGCTGCTGTCGCTGGCTTCGCTCATGGCATCGATGTTGGAGTCAACGTCATACTGCGCCAGCACTTTGCGATTGATGTGCGCATCCGGGTACAACCGGCTGCTGCCACTGTGGGCCTGGGACCAGCTGACCGAACCTTCGAGCAACAGCGACCAGTCGTAATTGCGCCAGGCGTAGCTGACCGGCACGCCGACGGACGCGTAGCGCTGCGGGCTGTAGTAACCGCCCTGCCCCAGGCTGTAGCCGCCCAGGTCCTTGTCATGGCGCCAGTGCATCAGCGTCACGCCAACACGCACGCGCTCGTCGGCCCTTTCCACCACGCGGTGGTAATAGCCCGCCATGACCCGGGTACGCTGGTTTTCGGCAACGTTCTCGCCATACAGCCAGTGATGCCCCAGGCTGGCCCAGACACCGTTGTCACCGCCCTGGTCCCAGCTCAGGCCAAGCGTGCCGCCATTGGCTGTGATCCCGCCCCAGCGCACGCCCGTCGGGCGATCGCGTGCCCCGGCGAACGACAACAGCGAGTTGCTCATGGGCCGCCGCGACGCCGTCAGCGACCAGCCGATCTGGCCGAGGTCGCCGTTGAGCGTTGCGCCACCCAGCCAGTTGTTGATTGCGTAGCCCTGCGTGGTGCCCAGGTCGAACGCCCAGCGGCTGCCCTGCCAACCCAGCGCCAGCACGCTGCCATCAGCGGTCTGCGAGCCGGCGGTGCACGCAGGCAGCGATTTCCCGTCAGCGGTCCGGCCGACAAACTGGCAGCTACCGAAGTCGGGGGTGTAGCGGCCCTGATCGTTCTGCTCGAACGAGCCTGCATCTATGCCGATGCGCTCAACACGGGCAAAGGCGGTGCCGTCCTGCCAAGGGGTATCGACATGCAACAAGGTCGACTGGGTACTCAGCTCGGAGGTGCCCGGCGTACCGTCGTCCTGGCGCCAACCGTAGTCGTGCATCAGCGTCACATGGGTATTGCGCTGGCGATACAACGCATCGACGTCACTGCGCAGGCTACGCGCCAGCCAGTCGTCGGCGTCCTGTTCACGGCTGGCCAGCGTCAGGGCACGGTCATCCCGTGGCGAGGCGGCAGCACGGTCCAGCAACTGCGCATCGGCCATTGCTGCGGCGTAGAGGTCCAGCGCCCGTTGCGGCTCGTGCTGCGCCACCAGGCGGGCGGCGTCACGGCGCAACAATGGGTCAGGCCGGGGCTGCTGCGCTGCAATCCGGTCGAGCAGCACGGCCGCCTGGTCGTGATCGCCCAAGGCCACCCAGACAGCCGCCAGGCGCCGCTGGGCGTTGCTGTCATCGGCGGCCACCTGTGGCACCTGCACGGTCATCATGTGCCGGGCCTTGGTCAGGTTGCCTCCAGCCACCGCGCTTTCGATCACGCCAAGGCGCGCTTCCGGTCGCCCGGGCTGTATGGCCAGCACACGCTGGTAATAACCACGCGCCTTTTCAGGCTCACCGCGCGCTGCCGCCCAGTCGGCCAACAATATCAGGTCGTCGGGGCCGCCTTCTCCACGCGCCAGGCTGGCCTCAAGCATGGCTGTCGCCTCAGTAACGCGGCCTTGAGCCTGCAGCTGCTGCGCCGAGGCCAGGGTCACGCGGCGCTGAATGCGCTGCTGCAGGGCATGCATGTCAGCGCTCCAGGCTGCCTGCGGCACTGCACCCAGGCTGTCCAGGGCCAAGGCATCACGGTCGCTGGACTCCAGGAACAGGCCATGGGCATAGCGGGTTGCTGGGTCGCGCGGCTGGTGCTGCACCAGCCTGGCGAAGGCCGCATCGGCCTCGGCGGTGCGGCCCTGGTGACGCAGGCTGTTGGCCAACTGATACATCAGCCAAGGCTCATCGGGGGCCAAGGCAGTGGCCTGGGCCAGCACCTGGCTGGCCGCTGCCCAGTCTTCGCGTTGCAGCGACTGCTCACCCTGCTGACGCAGGCGTGCAAGTTCCAGGCTGCGACGCAAACTGGCGAACTGCACCTGCTGGCGAGGCGGCAGGCTGTCCAGGTACGCCTGCGCCTTGGCGGGCGATTGCGCCTGGTACACACGCATCAGGCCACGCACGGCACTTTCATTATCCGGCGCCATGCGCCTCACTTGCAGGAACTGCTGCTCGGCAGCAGCCGCGTCGCCCTCGGCCAGCGACACATCGGCCAGGCCGAGCATGGCGTACTCATCTTTCGGGCGTTGCTGGCGCGCTTGCAGGTACAGTGCGCGGGCGCCTCGCAGGTTGTTGGCCTGCAGGGCGCGCTCAGCTTTGTCTAGCTGCGCCCAATACTGGCTGGACGATTCCAGGTCCTTCCATTGGCTGATCCAGTAGGTGTCCTGTTCTTTGGCACTCGCCGCCCGGAACGCTGCATTGGCGTTTTCGTAGCGGCCCTGACGCATCAGCGCATAGCCCAGGGCGCCGTACAAGCTGGCGTCCTCAGGGTACTTGCGCAGGGCCCGACGCAGTTGCGCTTCGGCTTCGGCGTTACGGCCCTTGTCGAGCAAATTCTTGCCCCGCTGGCCTGCCTGCCAGGACGGGTCGGCCAACAGCGTGCGCTGTTGTTGCAGGTTGGCGCTGG
The DNA here is from genome assembly GCF_000412675.1 of Pseudomonas putida NBRC 14164. Taxonomy (NCBI): domain Bacteria; kingdom Pseudomonadati; phylum Pseudomonadota; class Gammaproteobacteria; order Pseudomonadales; family Pseudomonadaceae; genus Pseudomonas; species Pseudomonas putida. Next base: position 3,656,833 of record NC_021505.1, read on the forward strand.
CCTGTGCCAGCAGCGGCGAAGCTGGGTAGCGCTGGAGGAAGGCTTGCCAGGCCGCCGCGCTGGCGCTGCTCACCGCCTGCCCCGACAGGTATTCGAACTCACGCTGGGCGGCAGCATCCCGTGCGCCGGGGTCGCGCGCCAGCTGATCGAGCAGTGCCAGCGCTTCGCGGTCACGCTTTTCGGCGAACAGCCAGCCGGCCAGTGTCTGGCGCAACCCGGCACTGCCGGGGTACTGCTGGTCCAGCTGCTGTAACTGCCTGATCGCCTCAGGCCGCTGGCCTGGCAGGTTGCCGCGCACGCGCCAGTAATCGAGAGCCAGCTCAAGGCTGGGCGGCTGCCCGGCGAACAGCTGCTCATAAACCGCCAGCGCCTCCTGATTGCGCCCGGTAACGGCCAGCAGGCGTGCCTGCTGCAAGCGCCGAGCCGTCTCTGGCTGCTGCAACGCGAGCAAGCGCGCCGCCTGGCGCGCTTGCAGGCTACCGGGTGCCAGGGCGGTGATCCTGGCGCTCAGCTGTTCGGCCTCGGTGATGTTCTTTTCGCGCAATGCCAGGTTCAAGGCCGCCAGCAACACATCCGGATTGCGCGGTTCCAGCAGCTGCAGGCGGCGCAGCGCATCACGCACCAGGTCGTCGCGGTGCAGCGCCTCGCCCCGGCGCACCTGGTCCAGCAGCCATTGTCGCTGCTCCCCGGCATCCTTGGGTTGTGCAACGGCCTGGCAAGCCACCGTCGCCAGCATCAGCACGCCGATCATTCGCTGCATGGCTTGCTCCAGGCCGGCAACAGGCGGCCGTGCGGGTCAAAACGGTAACGGGCTTCGTCCCAACCCTGGCCAAACAGCGCCAGCACCTGGCTGTAGTACGCCTTGGCTTCGACCGGCTGCTGATGCAAACGCTGCCGCTGCGCTGCCAGGCCAGCCACGTGCTCGGGAGAAGCCGCCAGCAAAGGCAGCAGGGCCGCAGAGAAGCCTGCCGGGCCATGGCCGCTCGCAGCACCGCTGCGCGCATCCACGTGCTCGGGCGGCAGCCCGTCAAGCGTCGTCAATGCCGCCATCGGGGCATAGCGGGCCACCAGGTCGGCACGCTGGGGAGCGTCCTTGGCCAGCATGCCGACCCACAGGTAAACCCGGATGGCGTCGTAATCACCGGCGCTGCCATGTTGTGGGTCCGCGGCCAGCTCACCGGCCGGCGTCCACAGCAGCCAGTCCGGGGCGAAGCCCTTGGGCGATGACGCCAGCCACAAGCGCCGCGTATTGGTCGCCAACTCACCCCACAGCGGGTCTACCAGGTTGAAGCGGTCGAACAGTTGCAACGGCAGATAACTGGGGTTCAAGCGTGTGCCACGGGCATCCTCGAAACCGTAGTCGCCCGGCAGCAACATCACCCCCAGGCCTGGCAGCTTGCGCATGGTCTGCGCAGCGATGCGCCACAGCAGGCGCTGGCCCAGTTGCGTGTAGGCCGGTTCGCCCCACAACCGCCCCGCTTCCAGCAGGCTGTATGCAATCCACAGGTCGGCGTCGCTGGCGTTGTTGGTATCCAGCACCTGCCACTGCTGTTGGCTGTTACGGCCCCACAGCCAAGCGGGAAGATGCCGGGCCAGGTCACCCTCGGCCAGGTTGTTGGTGGTCCAGCGCAGCAATTGCGCGAAGGCCTGCCGGTCATTGCCTACCAGGGCAAAGAACAATGCATAGCTCTGCCCTTCCGAGGTGGTGATCAGGCGCTCGTCGCTCGGGTCGATGACCCGGCCGTCCACACTCACCAGCTCGGCCTTGAAGCGGTCCCAGGCCGGCCACGGGCAGGCCGGCGCGGCATTGGCGAAGAAAGGCAGGCCGAAGGTGACCAGCCCCACCAGCAATCGGCGCATCATCACCCCGCCTCACCCAGGCGGCGCTTGCCCGCCCAACGCAGTGCCCGCCATAGCAGGAAAGCAAACAACACCACGCAAACAGCCGCGATCGCCGCCAGCAGCACGGGGTGCTCGGACAAGTGGAACCACAACAGCAGCCACCACGGCAAGGCGCCTACGAAATAATGCTCGCCGACAAACTGGCTGCTTAGGCCACTGCTGCGCACCAGCGTTACCGAACCGGCCACTGCGTCGAGCTTGCCTACATCGCCGAGCGTATCGCGCAGCAAGCCATAGTCGCTGTCGCTGCTGGCCAACAGGGCGACGACACTGCGCTGCTCGTGGAACGGCGATTTCAACCCGGTGATCGCCGCGATGGGCGCCTGAGCGCTCACAGCCACGCGGCTGCTTGCAGCCACCGGCGCGGTGTCGAAGCGCTGGCTGCCCGGCAGCCCTGCGCTACGGCCTTGCAGCAACCAGTCACGCTGGGCGCTGAGCAGCAGGCCAAGGTTGGGCGCATCGCTCAGGGCTTCGGGCAGGTTGCCGATCAGCAGCAAGTCGGCATCGGCCGCTGCGGCTTGCTTCCAGTCATCCACCAGTTGCAGGCCCAGCGCCGGGTAACCGACCTGGCCTGCTACACCGCCAACGGTGTCGAGCAAGGTGCCGACCTGCATCGCCGTGGGTTTGGACGGCATGATGACCAGGGTTTCGGAGAGATCGGCCATGCGGCTGAACGGGAAGCCGCTGCGGGCAAAGGCACGCAGGTCGGGCATGGCAATGTAGTGGTGATAACCGGACAGGTCGATGGTGGAGTTGTCGTCGATTGCTGCGCGCACATCCACCGGCAGCGAGGTCTGACACCGGTCGCGCTGGGCGCTGCCCAAGGTGCTGGCAAAGCTGAAATCGAAGCGCAGGCGGTTGCGGTCGCCAATCTTCAGCGCCGGCACCAGTGATTTTTCGGTCAATGCCGTGCTGTCGCCGGACAACACCGACAGGCGCATTTCTTCGAGGGTGCCGCTGCGCCGGTCATTGCCCACCAGCGGCATACTGGTAATGTACTGGTCGTTGACGCTGATGCTCAGGCGCGATTCGTCGGTCACCGCAGGCGCCGTGTAGCGGTACAGGGTACGCAGCGGGATGCCCTGGTTTCGCCAGACAAACAGGTCGGGCGGCAGGTTCAGCTCCAGCGTCACCGGCCTAGGTTGAAGGCCACTGACTTGCAGCTGCTCGGGGTAGTCCAGCAGCTCGGCAAAGCGTACCGGCCGGTCGGTGCGCGTCCAGTTGGGCGCGTCGTAAGGCTGACGTGGTTGCAAGGCAGTCATCTGCTCCACTTTCACCCGGGCGCCGCGGAACAGGTTGTTGCCAACCGCCAGCGCCGACGCAGCCTTGACCAGATCATCGTCGTTGCGGCCCAGTACCAGCAGCACTTTGCTCCAGCGGTCATCCGGGTGGTCGATCATCTGCAGCACCGGGCCATCCACCGGCGGGAACTGCTGCAGGTCGGCGAGGAAGGCCGGGCGACGGTCGTTGGTGGCAAACACGATGCTTGGCTTTGGCGTGCCCGCCCGCGCCGGCAGGCGGTTGTACAGCACCGGGAAGGTTGCCTTGCGCCAACCGGCCTGGCTGCCGAAGTACGACGCCAGGATCGCCGCCGCGCGTTGCTCACCCAGGCTCGGCACGCCACTGAATACCACCGGCAGTTCCACTTTGCCGGTATCACGCGCATCGAAGAACGGCAGCGGGAAATACGCCAGGTCGTTGTCCAGCGCCAGGGCCTGCTCGTGCAACTGCACCTGGCTCTTGCGATTGAGGTTCAGCCACAGGCCGCTATGCGCCGGGTCTTCGCAGATGTCGGTGTAGTGCCCGACAAACTCCAGGCGTACCCGGTTGAAGTCGCCGAGCAGCTTCGGGTCCAGCGGCAACTGGCGGCGCACGCGCTGGCCAGGCTGGTCCTTCTCCACGGGCACCACGCCCATCAGTTCGTCATTGAGGTAGACGCGCAAATGCGACAGGTTCGGCAGCAGGGCTGGCGAAGGCGTGTAGTCCAGTTGCAGACTGGCGTCAGTGGCCAGACGGTCGCGACGCACGCCGAACTCGATGTATTCAGTGTTGCGCACCCCCAGCAACAGGCTGTCGGATGCATGCCCGAGCTGCTCGAAGGTTTTCATCACTGGCCAGTTCGGTACCGTGGGTACGGCTGGCTCGGCAAGCGGGGCTACAGAGGCGGCAGCAGCAGGCTGCGACAAGGCGGCAAGCAGCGCCATCGCCAGGCCCCAGGTACGCGCGGGATAACCAGTCATCATGCGTCTCGATCAACAAGGTTCAAAGAAGGAACAGCCCGTGGTGTGCGGGGCCAGTAGCTGGCCAGCCAACGTGCCAGCGCGCGCAGTGGCTGCAGCCACGCGTGTACCCACGGCGGCAGGTGCTCTAGCAGGCGCAGGTAACCGACACCGCCCAACTTCAGCACATCGACCAGGCTGCGCAGCGGGCGCTCGACCTCATGCTGCTCGCTCCAGCCCAGCCAGGCATCGGCGCGAGCAAACGTGCAGTGCACCAGGTCGATACGCTGCTGTTGGCTTAGCGCGTTGAATACCAGGCCCACGTGCTGCCCGACCTTACGGGTGACACAGGCCTGGAAGGCGAACTCGCGCTGGCCACGGTTGAGCAGCAGGCGCACCTGCTCCCCCGGTTTCAGCGCAAGGCCGTCGTGCAGTTGCAGGCCGACACCGCCATCGGAGTAATCGACCAGGGTGCACGGGTAGGCGTGACCGCTGGCCAGCACCAGGCCTGCCGGCAGGCGCATCTGCACCCGGTGGGCGCGGCGCACCTGGCGCACTTCGGCGGCCACGGCAACCGCGGCGCCGATGATCAGCAGGTTGTAGACCACCCACAGCGAACTGACGATCACCGTGCCGATTTCTGCCGCCGGGCCGGTGAACAGGCGCCACACGGCTAAGCCCAGGCCCGCTACATTGAGTGCCGCAAGCCACAGGTACGGCTGGGCGATGTGCCAGTCGAACTGCTCCTGCTCCATCAGGCCGCCCTTGGCGGTAACGTTGAATTTGCCTTTTTTTGGGGCGAACAGCGCGACCGTGGTGGGGCGGGCGATGTACCAGGCCAGCACGGTCTCGTATACCTCGCCCCAGAAGGTTTGCCGGTACTTGCCCTGCATGCGCGAGTTGGTCAGGCTGGCGTGGATCATGTGCGGCAGCACATACAACAGGATCATCAACGCCGGTGCGTAGATGATGTAGGCATGCAGTAGCAGGAACGCCAGCGGTGCGGTCAGGAACACCAGGCGCGGCAGGCCAGCCAGGAAGTGCAGCATCGCATTCGCATAGCACACCCGCTGGAACAGGCTCAGCCCACGCCCGAACAGGGGGTTGTCGGTGCGGAAGATCTGCACCATGCCGCGTGCCCAGCGAATGCGCTGGCCGATGTGCGCCGACAGGCTCTCGGTAGCCAGGCCGGCCGCCTGCGGGATGCTCAGGTAGGCCGATGACCAACCCTGGCGGTGCATGCGCAAGGCGGTGTGGGCATCCTCGGTCACCGTCTCCACGGCAAAACCACCGATGCTTTCCAGCGCGGTGCGGCGCAGTACCGCGCACGAGCCGCAGAAAAACGCCGCGTTCCACATGTCGTTACCGTCCTGGATCAGGCCGTAGAACAGCTCCCCTTCATTGGGGCGGCGACGGAACGAACCCAGGTTGCGCTCGAACGGGTCGGGCGAAAAGAAATGGTGCGGCGTCTGCACCAGTGCCAGCTTCGGGTCCTTGAGGAACCAGCCCACCGTCATTTGCAGGAAGGAGCGCACCGGCACGTGGTCGCAGTCGAAGATGGCAATCAGCTCGCTGTCGGTCACACCCAACGCATGGTTGAGGTTGCCGGCTTTGGCGTGCTTGCTGTCCGGCCGCACGATGTAGCCCACCCCCACCTCGTCGGCGAACGCGCGGAACGCATCGCGGCGGCCGTCGTCGAGGATATAGATCCGCAGGCATTCGCGTGGCCAGTCCAGGCCCAGGGCCGCCAGTACTGTGGTGCGCACTACCGACAAATCTTCGTTGTAGGTGGGGATCATCAGGTCTACGGTTGGCCAGTGCTGCGGGTTGGCAGGCAGGTTCGCCGGCTTGCGCTGCAACGGCCAGCTGGTCTGGATGTAGCCCAGGATCAGCACGAACCACGAATAGGTTTCGGCCGCCAGCAGGATCACCCCGCACACCAGGTCAGTGGTGTCGTTCCAGTTCAGGGTCGCGGTGTAGCGCCACCATAGATACCGGCAGGATATGATCGTCGACAGCACGATCAGCATCAGTGTCGGGAAACGCCCCGGCATGTGCCGCACCAGCATGGCAATGCCCAGCAGCAGGCCGATGAACACCAGCTGTGCCAGGTAGCCGAAGGGCTCCGTCACGCACAGCAGGGCCAGGCCGGTCGCGCACAGCGTCAGCGCACTGTAGAACGCCCGCCGGGCGAACACGCTCAAGCCGCGCAAGCGTGCCGAGGCTTCATGCCTGAAGGCACTGCCACGGTAGCGGGCAGGTACCTGCTGCAACCTGCCGATCACCAGGCTGCGGTAATGGCCCGCAACCTGTCGCGCATTCCGCAACTGCTCGCGCACGGTGGCCCAGACCCGCCGCGCGAACCCTGGCCGGTGTTGCGCCGGTTGCTGCCTTAGCAGCAGCCACAGGCTCTGGATCAACAGGCGGACCGGGTCGCCCAGGCTCGGACGCTTGCCCCCCAGTTGCGGGTACAGGCGCTGGCGCTCGGCCAACAGCGCCTGCCAGGCGGGGGACTCCAGGCGCAGAAACAGGAAGGCCAGCCATACGCCGAGGGTAAACAGGCAGGCTACCGGTAAGCGCGCACCGCGCGCGCTGAACCAGGTGTAGGTCGACAGGGGGCTCAACGTCACGGCTGGCGCCTCGTCAGGCAACGTACCGCCAGGCTCTGCACATCTCGGCAGGCCAGGCTATGCGGCGCGTAATGGCCGAGCGGTGCCTTGCATGCCAGCGCTTCGAGGAACGCCTCGTCGCGGTGCACCACCTGAATCGGCAGGCGATCACGGAACAGGTCACGCCATACCATCAACAAGTCGCTTTGCAAGCGGCTGGCCGGGTCGTAACGGTTGACCAGCAGCATGTCGTAGCGCTCGACCGGCTGGCGGCCGAGCAACAAGTGGCTGGCCATCTCGGCCTCGGCCACCAGTACTCGCACATCGGTCTCGATGCTGTGGCCAGCGGTATCAGGCGGCAGTTGCGGCAGGTCGAACAACACCCAGTCGAAATGCCCGGCCAGCTCGGCCTGACGCGCGCGCCATGCCTGCGCGTCGGGCATGGGGCGCGCCACGCCATCTGGCAGGTTGCCGAACGGCAGCAGGCATAGGCCATCGAGTACTTCATACACGGCATCGCCAACCGGCCGCCCTTGCCGCTCGGCCAACGCCCAGCCTTCTTGCGTACCTAACGCCAGGTTGAAGTGCAGCCCGAGCAAGTTGCTTGGGCACAGGTCGATCAGCAGCACCCGCTCGCCCACGCCCTGCAGCGCATAGCCCAGCGCGGCCAGCAAGGCGCTGCGCCCCAGGCCACCACGCACGCCGTGCAAGGCCAGGCTGGTCATGCGGACACACCCTCGCGCTGCGCTGCAGCCGCGTGCAACGCGCCCGGCGTGCTGGCCCGATAGCTTTCACCCAGCAACGGCCAGCGCTGCAACGCCTGCTGAACCCCCACCAACATGGAAATGTCCTGGTAGTTCAGGTCTGGCATCGCCAGGTGCTGGCGCAACTGGGCGATATCGTCGCTGCGGTCGGACGGGTCTGCTTTGCCAGTGTTCATGGGCGCTCCTCGGGGATGGGCTGCCAGTCGGGCTGGCCTTGCAGGCGCATGTAGGCGCGCCCCTGATAGTTCACAACCTCCGCCCCGGAGGTTTGCGCAACCTGTTCTGTGGTCGGCAGGTCGGCCAGCAGGCCGGGCACATCCAGCGCCTGCTGCTGGCCCAGGCCGGCGTAAACGCGCGACACAAGCTCGGACAGTGCCAGGTAGCTGGTCGGTGCCGCGACACGCAGCGGCTCGCTGCGGGCCGGCTGCCCCATGCCGATGAACTTCAGGCCGACCGGTACATGGGTGATCGACGGCGTAGGGATTTCACGCATGCCTGACAGCTGCATGCGGTCACCGTGCAGCGCAGCGCCATGTTCCGGGACAATGGCCACGACCACGCGGCGGCCACTGCGCTCCAGCTCGTCGAGAAAGGTGCCCAGCTCGCTAAACAGCCGGTTGGCGCGGGTGGCGTAATCGGCCACGCGGGTACCGCCGTCGGCGGTAACGATACGGTTGCCGTCGTGCAGGCTGATGCTGTTGTAGAACAGCGACACATGCTCGGCGGCGCTGCCTTGGCGCTGCCCCCACCAGCGGCGTAACACGTCCAGGTCACTGGCAATCGGCGAGCCGTCGAAACCGACCAGCGCGCGCGGAAAGTCGGTATTGCGCAAGCCGGGCTGCGGCATGTGCTGCTGGGTGATGTCGCCGATGAAGTTGTCGAACTGGCCGCTGTGGTTGAGCAAGGTATTGCTCTGGAAGCCGAGCTTGGCCAGGTTCTGGAACAACAGGCACTGCTCCGGGGCGCTCTGGTAAAGGCCCGCGTGGGACGACTGCCCGCAGCTGGCACGTAGCACGCGGATGGCCGCCGGCCCACTGTAGGAGGTGGCCGAATTGAACTGGTCGAAGACCACGTCCAGGCGCGACAGCAGCGGGTTGTCACGCAGCCCCGCGGCAGACAGGTCATCCCAGGCCAGCGAGCAGATGTTGATGATCAGCAGGTCGAACGGTTGCTCATCAACATTGATGGCAGGGAATGCCGTCACCCGCTCCCGCTCACTGGCGAAGAAACGTTCGAGCCAGCTGTCGAGCGTGGCATTGTCGGCAAGCGCTGCGGCCTGCACGGGCTTGCCGGGGCCGGCAGCCACATTGCCGGACGGCTGGCCGGCGTTGACGGCCAGTGAAGGCAGCCCGCCCACGGCCAGCCACGCCAGCCCCAGCAGGCTCAAGGTGCTCAGGCGCAGCCAATGGCGCAAGTACAGGTAGCCCACCAGCAACAGCGCCAACGCACCGAGCAGGTTCCAGTTGATGAAACGGCCCAGCAGTTCGAGCATGTAGTCCCATGAAAAGTCGAGCACACCCGGCTGTGCCAGCAGGCGGCTGAACGGCGGGAACCAGGTGTCCTGGTAGAACAACGCGACACCAATCGGCACCGCCACCAGCTGCCGCGCGATGCACAGC